>CAYTTC010000017.1:0-54162 GCA_964440525.1 uncultured Propylenella sp.
CGCGGCGGGCGAGGCCGTCGCTTTCGTCGAGCGCTGCCGCGGCGAACACGGGCTCGCGATCGAAGGACTCATGTGCCTGCCACCGCTCCAAGACGATCCCATCCCGCATTTCGAAACGCTCCGGCGCCTCGGCGAGACGCTGGGGCTGAAATCGCTGTCGATGGGGATGAGCGCCGATTTCGAGACGGCGATCGAGCATGGCGCCACGCATGTGAGGGTTGGCAGCGCGATCTTCGGGGAGCGGCATTGAAAATGGCTTTCCACTCCCCGAGGTGTCGATTTCCCTGCTTTTTCGACAACATGTTCGGGCGAATCCTCAGCCCCAGCTTAGCCGATTCTTAAGCCACGCCTGCAATCATCGGTGGCCGGAAATCGCGCGGGCCTCCTTAGAGCCCTACGAAAACCAGGACTGCGCCGACGCGCGGTCCGTTCTTGGGCAGGGGCAGGACGTGCATCCAAGTCAGTTCGCAGTACGCAGCTCTGGGGACGTGCTTCCGCGCGAGCGGACCGCGTCCGCCCCGGCGCTCGGCCGTGTTGTTTCCGTCAGCGGATCGCGCGCAATCGTGGCGGTCGATACCCGCGCCATGGCGCTTCGCGATGGCGATCCGCTCTCCGTCGGAAAACTGTTGCTGATCGAATCCGGGCGCTCCTCCACAGTGGCGTTGATCTACGCCGCTGAGGCGGCGGGTCCGACCCAGCTCGACACGATGCTGGCAAGCGTCGAGCTGCTCGGCGAGATCCGCCCAGGAAAATCCGGCAAAGCGAGCTTTGACCGGGGAATCCGGACCTATCCCCCGGTTGGCGCCGCCGCCGATGAGATCGATTCCGCGGCGCTCGAGACGATCTACGGATATACCGGCGAGCAGACGATCTCGATCGGAAAACTCAGCCAGGACGATCGGATCGAGGCGACGGTCCGTGTCCAGGATCTCTTGCAGAAGCACTTCGCCGTTCTCGGCACGACGGGCTGCGGAAAATCGAGCGCCGTCGTGCTCATTCTCGATCGGATCCTGAAGGCGACGGAAGCGACGCGCGTCCTTCTCATCGATCCGCACAACGAATATGCGAGCGCCTTTCGCGACGAGGCGGAGGTCATCAGCCCGCGCACGCTCAGCCTGCCTTTCTGGCTGTTCAATTTCGAGGAGATCGTCGACGTCATCTATCGCCGGCGGCCGGGCGTGGCGGAGGAGATCGACGCGCTTGCCGACTACATACCACTTGCCAAAGCGCGCTACGGCGCATCGGATCGCACCAGCACGCTTATGCGGAAGGAGATAGAGGACGGCGACTATACGGTCGATTCACCGCTGCCGTACCGCATCCACGATATCCTGACGATGATAGAGGAACAGCTTGGCAAGCTGGACGGAAAAGACGACCGCCCGGTGCTCCGGCGGCTCAAGGCACGTATCCAGTCCGTCATCCACGACACGCGCTATCAGTTCATGTTTTCCAGCCGCACCATCGAAGACACGATGGTGGATCTGCTGCGGACGCTGTTCCGCATACCGGCCGAGGGGAAACGGATCACCATCGTCGAGATGGCAGGTTTTCCGGCCGAGGTCGTCGACGCTGTCGTCTCGGTGCTGTGCCGCCTGGCTTTCGATCTCGGCATGTGGGGACGCGGACGCGTTCCGCTCCTCGTCGTGGCAGAGGAAGCGCATCGCTACGTGCCGGCCGACAAGCGCGTTGGCTTCGGGCCGACGCGGCGCTCGATCTCGCGGATCGCAAAGGAAGGACGCAAATACGGTGTCTTCCTTGGGTTGGTCACCCAGCGACCGGCCGAGCTCGATCCGACCATCCTGTCGCAGTGCAGCAGCATTTTCGCAATGCGGATGGCCAACGAGGCCGACCACGCGATCATCCGCTCGGCTGTGAGCGACGCGGCGAGCTCCACACTTGCCGCTCTGCCGTCCATCGGCAACCGTGAAGCCATTGCATTCGGCGAAGCGGTCTCGATGCCGATGCGGGTGCGCTTCGCCTCGCTGCCGCAGGACAGGCTGCCGCAGAATCAGCTGCCGGGATTGCAGTCGACGTTGACCGAGTCGGAGACAAAAGGCTTCGTCGAGGAAGTTGTGCGCCGTTGGCGCTCGGTGGCGCGGCGCGAGCGCTAAGCGGAATGCGCCGCAGCATTCCCGAGGGCCTGCCGCGCCGCTTTGTCCAGCGCCGGGCCCCCGTATCCAGGGAGAGCTTCTCCCTTAGGGCACCCTAGCCGCCTCGCGGGCAAGGCGCTTGATCTCGTATGGCCTGATCCCGAGCTCGCCGAGCTGCTGTGCCGAAAGGCTCTGAAGCGCGCGAAGGGTCGACCTGTATCGGCGGCAGGAGCGCCAGCGACGCAAAGTCTGGGTCATGACACTCTCCATTTCAGTTGTGGCAGGTCCCGGGGGACGCCCAAGTACTGCCGGTTGATGGCGCTTATTACGAGACGCACGTTACCGGCGGTTTTCGTCGTGCCGGTCAATTGGCTTCAAAAAAGCGGGAAATGGTTTCTTCCGAGCCCTGCTGACGAAACAATTCAAGGGCAGCGGCTGGAATTCGGCCGGAAATCAGGCGATCCAGCGGCCGCGGGATTTGTGCCAGTCCTGGATCGATTGCTCCGGATATTCTTCAAAGGAGAGGTCGTTCGGGCCGATTTCGGGCACCACCCAGCCTGGCTTGAAGCGCAGCATCAGGTGCACGCGCTCGGGCGGAACCGGGAGCTCGCTGTCGATCGCCGAGGCGAAAGGATGGACAAGCTCCGGCCAACTCGGGTCGTAAAGCCAGAGCGCCGTGGCGCAGCCGATGCAAAAGTGCCGCTGCCCTTCGCTGATCTCGCATTGGCCGTCGCGTTCGATCCCGGCGCGATAGATACCGAGCGCCTCGCGACCCTCGACGATCAAGGTCGCGGCATTTCCCATGAGGTTGATCGCGTATCCGCCGCCGCCCGCAGTCTTGCGGCAGATCGAGCAGTAGCAGAGCTGGTAGGGGTAGGGTGTGTGGCTATCGACGGCAAAATGCACTTTTCCGCAGCGACAGCTTCCAACGAGCTTGACCGGCATGGACCTAGGCTCCCGTAATGCGCTTTCGCGGCTTTGCCGCGACAAAGAAACGCGGCCGCGGCCCGGCGGCTGCAAGAAGCAGCGAAAGATCCCTGCGACCGAGGGCGATGCAGCCGGCGGTCGGCCCGTATCCGGGCCGGGCGAGGTGGAGGAAGATGGCGCTGCCGCGCCCGCGAATGCGGGGCGAAAAGTTCCAGTCGAGCACGCCGACGATGTCGTAGAGATCGTCGTCGCGCCACATCGTCTCGTGGCCGGCGGAGGAGGGGAGCCGGATCGGGCGATTGTAGCGACCGTGGCGCGGATCCTCGCACCAGCCATCGTTGCGGCGCATGACTCGGCTCGGGAGGGTGTTGGGCGGGCGCGGCTGCCGGTCGGGCCGCACGATGAGCGAGAGAAGGCGATGGCGGCCGGCCGGCGTGGCGCCGTCGCCCTCGCGCTTCAGATGCGTGACGCCGTTTCGCCCAAGCGCGCAATGCAAAGCAAGGGGGCCGCAGCGAAGCAAGCCGCGATGCGGTTCACGCGGCGATGAAAAAACCGTGATGTCGCGCAAATCGCTTGCCAGGCGTGGCCGGTCCTTTCTCCTACGCGATCGCATGACGCTCCTTTCTTGGGGGGTGTGCCCTCCCGGCGTGCTGGGAGATGTGGCACCCAAGGGCGCACTAGCCTAATCTGCTCCGGCGAGACGCGAGAGGCCATCATGACATCCCGCAAGATCCTCATCGTCGACGACGACGCCGATCTGAGCGAGGCCCTGATCGACCAGCTTTCCCTCTACGACGAGTTCGAGCTGACGCACGCCAAGACGGCCACGAGCGGGCTGCAGGCGGCGCGCGAAGCGCATATCGACCTGGTCATCATGGATGTCGGCCTGCCCGACATGGATGGGCGCGAGGCGGTCAAGCTCCTGCGCAAGACCGGGGTGCGAGCGCCGATCATCATGCTGACTGGCCACGACACCGATTCCGACGCGATCCTCGGACTGGAGGCCGGCGCCAACGACTATGTGGTGAAGCCGTTCCGCTTCGCGGTGCTTCTGGCGCGCATCCGCGCCCATCTCCGCCAGCACGAGCAGAGCGAGGACGCGACCTTCTCGATCGGGCGCTATACGTTCCGCCCGGCGGCCAAGATGCTGCTCGACGGCGCCGGCGGCAAAATCCGGCTCACCGAGAAGGAGACGGCGATCCTCAAGTATCTCTACCGGGCGGGCGACAGAATCGTCACGCGCGACGTTCTTTTGTCGGAGGTTTGGGGCTACAATTCCGGCGTGACCACTCATACGCTTGAAACCCATATCTACCGCCTTAGGCAGAAGATCGAGCGCGACCCGTCGCATGCCGAGCTTCTGGTCACCGAGTCGGGCGGCTACAAGCTGGCACGGTAGGCGATGGCGATAGCTCCCCAAACGCTCGATTCGGATGTCGATGTGCTCCGTACAGTCCCGTTTTTGGTGGGGTTCTCCGAGGAGCACCTGAAGCTGATCGCATTCTCGGCGGAAAGCCGCTCGCTGCCGGAGCGGCTTCTGCTCTTCGACGAGGGGCAGCTTCTGCATTCGGCCTATGTGATCGTGTCCGGCACCCTGAAGGGCGAGCACAAGGTGAAGGGCACCGACAAGGCGGTTAAGCGGGACATCGGGCCGGGCGTCATCCTCGGCGAGCGGGCGCTCATTCTCGATTCACGTGCGATGGAATCGGTCAGGGTGGAAACGCGCACCCGCGTGCTGCAGATTCGCAAGCTGATGTTCCGCAAGCTCCTGCAGGATTATCCGGAGATCGCCAGAATCCTCCGGTCGCGCATGGCGCGGCACGTGCTGCAGGTCGCGGCTGAATTCGATGTCGTGGGGCAGCGGCTGAAAGCGATAGAGGCGTCGCTCTAGTAATTCTCAGGCGAAAGTCGCGATCACTGGCACGTGGTCGGAGGGTCGCTTCCAGGAGCGCTCGGCCTTCAGCACGGAGAGAGCGGTCGCCTGCGGCGCGAGGTCCGGCGTCACCCAGATGTGATCGAGGCGGCGGCCGCGGTCGTTCACCGTCCAATCGGGCGAGCGATAGCTCCACCACGTATAGACCTTCTCCTCCGGCGGCACGAAGTGGCGCATGAGATCGACCCAGCCGCCGGCTGCGCGCGCCCGCTCGAGGCCTTCGGTCTCGACCGGCGTGTGGCTCACCACCTTCAAGAGCTGCTTGTGCGACCAGACGTCGGTCGCGAGCGGCGCGACGTTGAGATCGCCGACCAGGATCGAGCCGGGCGTCGCGAGCGCCGCCATGCAGCCATGCAGCTCTTCGAGAAACGCGAGCTTGTGGTGGAATTTCGGATTGACCGCCGGATTCGGCTCGTCGCCGCCGGCGGGAACATAGAAGTTATGGATTGTGATCGGTCGGCCGCCATATTCGACCGCTGCTGCGATGTGGCGGGCGTCGCCTTTGCCGCAGAAAATGCGCCGATCAACCGAAAGAAGCGGCAGCCGCGAGACAATGGCGACGCCGTGGTAGCCCTTCTGGCCGTGAATCTCGACGTGCTCGTAACCGGCGCGCCGAAACGCTTTAAGCGGAAAATTAGCGTCCGGGCACTTCGTTTCCTGCAAGCAGAGAATGTCCGGCTGCCGTTCCCTGAGGAGCCGGGTGACTAGCCGGATCCGCAACCGAACGGAGTTGATATTCCAGGTGGCGACGGAGAGCGGCATGGGGGCGGGGAAGCGGTCGGGCGAGGTTCTGATTGCGGGAGACTTAAGCTAAGTCCAGCGCGGCCGCCCCCTTTTCACATGAAAAGCGCCCGGCCTGTTTCCAGACCGGGCGCCAGCGGTTCACCGAATTCGGTGCTGGCTTGCCCCGCGATACGGGGGGCGTGTGCCGCAGGGCCACCTCCGCTTCGTCGTAACGTGGGACGCCACGATCCCGTTTTCAAGTCTTTCGTGGCGGAGCGCAGCGCATCGAATTGGAGCGCCAGATTGTCGCGGCCCAATTAGGCCTGAGCGGCCGGCTCTAGCGGTTCTGGCCCTCGCGGGCGGCGTTGGTGGCGGCCAAATAGTCGATCTTGAAAAGATCGGATTCGAGCTGTTTTCCGGTCTCGACATTATAGAGCGCGACCATGGTCTGCAGGCCCTGCTGGTCGGTGACGGTCCACTGCTTCAGATCGAGGTTGGCGCGATCGAAAATTAGATTGAGCGTGCCGGCGCTGAAGCGGGTCTCGTCCTGCAGCTCCACCTCCACCAGGTCCGGCGCCACGCCGACCCGCGTCACCTTCTCGGAGGTTGCTAAATCCAGGTTCTTGTCGAGCAGCAGCCGGAGCGGGGTCTGCGACAGCGGCCAGATGTCGTAGGTCTGCAGCTTCTTGTCGAAGATGAGCACGGACTTTCCGTCAGCGATGACGCTGACCGTCGTCGGGGGATCGTATTGGAAACGCACGCGGCCGGGGCGGGCGATGAAGAATTTGCCCTGCAACTGGTCGCCATTCGGGTTGAACTGGATGAACTCGCCGTCCATCGTTTCGACGGCCGAAAGCCTTGCCGCGATCGCCGCTAGCACGCCGCGTTCCTCGTCGGTGAGGGCGCTCGCCACGCTCGGCAGAAGCGTGGCGGCAAGCAGCGCGCCAAACATCGCGCGCCAGAGACGGGCAAGGCCCATGGAAAATCTCCTTCGATCCGTCAAAGAGATCTAGGCAGCATTCGTGACGAGACAAGGGCGTCGCACGGGGATCAGGCGGCATGCTCCCCGACCAGGATTTCCCGTTTGCCGGCATGGTTCGCCTGGCCGACCACGCCCTCTTTTTCCATTCGCTCGATGAGCGAAGCGGCGCGGTTGTAGCCGATCGACAGGCGCCGCTGGATGTAGCTGGTCGAGGCTTTTCGGTCGCGGATCACGACGGCGACCGCCTGATCGTAAAGGTCGTTCGATTCATCCAGGCCGTTCGTGAAGGCGTCGAAGCCGCCGCCGTCCTCGTCCTCCTCGTCGGTGACCGAATCGAGATAGTCCGGCACGCCCTGGCTCTTCAGATGGCTGACGATGTCCTCCACTTCCTCGTCGGAGACGAAGGGTCCATGGACGCGCTGGATGCGGCCGCCGCCGGCCATATAGAGCATGTCGCCCTGGCCGAGGAGCTGCTCGGCGCCCTGCTCTCCGAGGATCGTGCGGCTATCGATCTTGGAGGTGACCTGGAAGGAAATCCGGGTTGGGAAATTCGCCTTGATGGTGCCGGTGATCACGTCGACGGAGGGACGCTGCGTCGCCATGATGACGTGGATGCCGGCGGCGCGGGCCATCTGCGCCAGGCGCTGGACGGCTCCCTCGATGTCCTTGCCGGCGACCATCATGAGGTCCGCCATCTCGTCGATGAGAAGGACGATGAAGGGCATCGTCTCGAGCTCGAGCTCCTCCGTCTCGAAGATAGGCTCGCCGGTGGCGCGGTCGAAGCCGGTCTGCACCGTGCGCGTCAACACTTCCCGCTTCTTGGCGGCAATGGCGATCCGCTGGTTGTAGCCCTCGATGTTGCGGACGCCGAGCTTCGACATCTTCTTGTAGCGGTCCTCCATCTCGCGGACCGTCCATTTGAGCGCGACGACTGCTTTTCGGGGATCGGTGACGACGGGCGCGAGAAGGTGCGGGATGCCGTCATAGACGGAAAGCTCCAGCATCTTCGGGTCGATCATGATGAGCCGGCACTGCTCGGGCTTCAGGCGGTAGAGGAGCGACAGGATCATCGTATTGATGGAGACGGATTTGCCGGAGCCCGTGGTGCCGGCGACGAGGAGATGCGGCATCTTGGCGAGATCGGCGATCACCGGCTCGCCGTTGATGGTCTTGCCGAGCGCCAGTGCGAGCTTGGCCTTGGAGTTGTCGAAGTCCGTCGAGGCGAGGAGCTCGCGGAGAAAAACCGTCTCGCGGTGCACGTTGGGGAGCTCGATGCCGATGGCGTTCTTGCCGGGGATGACGGCGACGCGCGCCGAGATCGCGCTCATCGAACGGGCGATGTCGTCGGAGAGGGAGATGACACGTGAGGATTTGATGCCCGGTGCCGGCTCCAGCTCGTAGAGGGTGACGACGGGGCCAGGGCGAACGTTGATGATCTCGCCGCGCACGCCGAAATCCTCGAGCACGCCTTCGAGAAGGCGCGCATTCTGCTCCAGCGCCCCCTGATCGATCGCGGTCTCTCTGCGGCGCTGCTTCGGCGGCTCCGACAGGAGATGCAGGGGTGGCAGCTCGAACTCCGCGGAGGGCAACAATGAAGGCTGCGCTTCCTTCTTGATGCGGGCGCTTTGCTTCGGGCGCGGCGCCGGCGGTTGGACGACGGCTTTCGTCGCCCGGGGGCGCTCATCCTCGATCGCCTCGGCGAAGGCGTCGTCGAATTCGGGGTCCTCGGCGAAATCGAAATCGGCTCCGGCCTGGAACTGCGGCTCTTGTCGGCTCCTCGTTGCAAGCAATTCGCGGATCTGTGCGGCGTGCTTGGAGCGGCGGGCAAGCTGGCGTGAGACCATCGCCCGGATGGTCAGCCCCCAATGCGCAACGATGCCGGCCAGCAGACGCAGGCGGCTCGCGGAGGTGCTCTCCTCCTCATCCCCTTCGTCCTCCTCCGGACGCGACCGGCGCTTAACGGCGCGGACGTTCGGCGCTACCGCGGCTCGCCGACCCAGGCAGGACGCCCAGAAGAGGCTCAGCGAGAGGCCCGTGAGAACGACGAAAAGCGCTGCATAGAGGCCGGCCGAAAGCTCCCCGCCGCCAATCGATTCCACGATACCGAGCGTGAGGTCACCGGCGGCGCCGCCCAGGCCGGTCGGGAGAGGCCACTTTGCGAGGACCGGCAGGCACGAAAAGGCAGCCGACAGCAACAACGCGCCCATGAGCCACGCGACGACCTGGCGGATCGACCGTCGCGGCAGGCGCAGGCGGAAGAAACTCCACCCGAGCAGCCCGAGCGGGAAGACGATGCCGACGACGGCAAATCCGAAGAACTGCATGGCGAGGTCGGCGAAGGCGGCGCCCGGCCGCCCAAGAATATTCTGTGCCGGCCCCTCCACTGCATAGCTAAAGCTCGGATCGTCGACATGCCAGGTGATCAGGCTGGCAAGCATGGCCGCCGCGAGCGTCATCAGCGCCAGTCCGCCGACACGCCAGGCATGGCGGCCGAGGAAATCGCGCAGGCGGCCTTCCGCCGGAAGATGGTCGCTCAAGGTGTCGTAGGTCATGCCTATCGCTGCGTTTTCGCGCTGATTTTAGGCGACCCTAGAGAGGCGTGGTTAAGGTGCGTTTAACCAGCCTCGAACGGACCTGGTCGGCTGTCCGCGACACTTGGAAAAAAGAGCGAGGCCCCGAAGGGCCCCGCCGCAGTCACACCTTTACTCGACCCTGGGAGGACACTCGATCAGGTGTGGTAGGCAACCTCGCCGTGCGAGTTGAGGTCGAGGCCTTCGCGCTCCACCTCGACGGTCGGTCGAAGCCCAATGATCAGGTCGACCACCTTGAAGAGGATCAGGCTGCCGATGCCCGACCACAGGAGCGTTACGACGACGGCCTTGAACTGCGCGAGAACCTGCGTCGCCGTTCCGGCATAGCCGGCGGCATAGTCGGCCGTCGAATAGTCGACGATGCCAGCTCCGCCGAGCGCCGGGTTGACGAGAATGCCGGTGCCGAGCGCGCCGATGATGCCGCCGATGCAATGGACGCCGAAGACGTCGAGGCTGTCGTCGTAGCCGAGCGCATTCTTGAGGACGGTGACGGCGAAGAAGCATCCGCCGCCGGCGACCACGCCGAGCACGATGGCACCCATCGGTCCGGCAAAGCCCGCCGCCGGGGTCACTGCGACGAGCCCGGCGACTGCGCCCGACGCGGCGCCGAGCATCGAAGCCTTGCCGCGCTTCAATCCTTCAAGCGTAATCCAGGCAAGGGCCGCCGCCGCAGTGGCGACGAAGGTGTTGATCATCGCCAGCGCCGCGTAGCCGTTCGCTTCGAGGTTCGAGCCGGCATTAAAGCCAAACCAGCCGACCCAGAGCAGCGAGGCGCCAACCATGGTGAGCGTCATAGAGTTCGGCGGCATCTGCTCTTTCGGATAACCGACGCGCTTGCCTATGACGAGCGCTCCAACCAACCCGGCAATGCCGGCATTGATGTGGACGACGGTGCCGCCGGCAAAGTCGATCGCGCCGAAGCCGAAGACCAACCCGGCCGGATCGCCGTAGAGGCTTGGGCCGCCCCAGAACCAGACCATGTGGGCGATCGGGAAATAAACGAAGGTCACCCACAGCGCGACGAAGAGGAGCACGGCGGAGAATTTTATCCGCTCGGCAAAAGCCCCGACGATGAGCGCCGGCGTGATGCAGGCAAACGTCATCTGGAAGACTACGAAGGCGAGCTCCGGGATGACCACGCCGGCGGAGAACGTTTCGACTACCGAAGCCGGCGTGACGCCGGCAAGAAACGCCTTGGAGAAGCCGCCAACGTAGCTGTTCCACGCGCCGCCTCCGGTAAAGGCGAGGCTGTAACCGTAAAAAACCCAGATGATCATCACGAGACAGGTGATGGTGAAGACCTGCATCAGCACGGAGAGCATGTTCTTGGAGCGGACGAGGCCGCCATAGAAGAGCGCCAGGCCCGGAATCGTCATGAGCAGGACGAGGGCCGACGAGATCAGCATCCACGCCGTGTTGCCCGGATCGGGCACCGGCGCCGCTGCGACGACTTCGGCGGCGGCGGTCGCGGCGTCTGCCGGGGCGGCGGCATCCTGGCCGAACGCAGGCGCCATCAGCGCGCCGAGCAGGCCGGCCATTACCAGAATTCTAGCTGCGTAGCAGCGCATCGCGTTCTCCATCGTTGTACCCGCAGACAGGAGAGCCAGCATCGCGGCGCTCATGCGAGGGAGCGATACAAAGGCCGTGCCAACCGCCTTGCAGCCGGTACAGCGACGTTTCCCATCTATCTGCACAAAAATTCATCGGGTTAAGAAATCCTTATCGCTCTCCGCCTATTTCTTAGGCAATCAGAGCGCGTCCGCGTTGGTCTCGCCGGTGCGGATGCGCAGAGCGCTCACGAGCTCAAGGACAAAAATCTTGCCGTCGCCGATCTGGCCGGTCTTTGCCGTCTCGGCGATGGTTTCGACCACCTTGTCCGCCTCGCTCGAGGCGACCGCGACCTCGATCTTCAATTTCGGCAGAAAACTCACGGCATATTCGGCGCCGCGATAGATTTCGGTGTGGCCCTTTTGTCGGCCGTAACCCTTGACTTCCGTGACGGTCAGACCCTGCACGCCGAGGCCGGTGAGGGCGTCCCGCACCGCATCGAGCTTGAAGGGCTTGATGATTGCGATGATGAGCTTCATTGGGCATCTGCTCCATGACTGAGCCGGCAAGCCGGCCGCGAAGCGGCGGCTGCCGGGAGGCAGCCACTCGGGGGCAACTGTCCAAGACTCGTGCCAAGAGTAAGCGCGAGCCTTCTCCCCTGGAGGGAGAAGGTGGTCGCGGAGCGACCGGATGAGGGGGAGGTCTCAGATCGGGCGGAGGGGGACAATCGCGAAGCTCCCCCTCTCCCGGCTGCTCCGCAGCCACCCTCCCCCTCAAGGGGGGAGGGCCCGCTCTTCACCCCTGCGTCTTCCGCTCCGGCCAGACGCGGATCAGCCCTTCTTGCGCCACCGAGGCAATGTGAATCCCGTCGCGGGTGTAAATGGCGCCGCGGTTGAAGCCGCGTCCTCCGAACGCCGTCGGGCTGTCCTGCGAATAGAGCAGCCAGTCGTCGGCGCGGAACGGCCGGTGGATCCACAAAGCATGGTCGAGACTTGCGACCTGCAAATCGCGATCGAAGAGGGTGCGGGCGTGGGGGTAGAGCGAGGTGTCGAGGAGCATCATGTCGGAGGCGTAGGCGAGGACGCATTTGTGGATCGCCGCGTCGTCGGGAAGCGGGCCGGTCGTGCGAAACCAGACATGCTGCGCCGGCTCGAGTTTTTCGCGGCTCACATAGTGGCGGAGGCTGACCGGCCGCAGCTCGATCGGCCGCTCACGCCGCCAATAGCCCTTCATCGGCTCGCTGGCGCTTTTCATGAACTGCCGCTTCAGCTCGTCCTCCGACATGAGCTCTTCGGGCGGCGGCACCTTTGGCGCCGGCATCTGATGGTCGAGCCCCGCTTCCTCCGCCTGGAACGACGCCGACATGGAAAAGATCGCGTGACCGTGCTGGATCGCCACCACACGCCGGGTGACAAAACTCTTGCCGTCGCGGATACGGTCGACTTCGTAGATGATCGGCACCGCCGGGTCGCCGGGGCGCAGGAAATAGGCGTGCAGCGAATGCGCCTTGCGGTCGGGTTCGACGGTGCGGGTCGCGGCGACCAGCGCCTGGCCGAGCACCTGGCCGCCGAAGACGCGCTGCCAGCCATCCTCGGGGCTGCGACCGCGGAAAAGGTTGTGCTCGAGCGGTTCCAAGTCGAGGATGCTGAGCAGGTTTTCGATGGCGGCTGCCACGGCATCCTCGTCCGGATCGGGCCTCGCAAGGCCAAGCGGTGCGGAACGTCGGCAGAGGCGGCGGCGAAGTCAAGCGGAAGGAGTTTTCGGCGATGGCGGCCGGGGATGAACCCGACATCCTGATCGCGGGCGGTGGCTCGGCCGGCCTGACCGCCGCGCTTGCCATTCGGCAAAGCGCGCCGGATCTCAGCGTTGAGGTAATCGACGCCAAAGCGCCTGCGGCCAAGCGCGACGAGCGCGCCTCGGCGATTGCCGCGGCGGCGAAGCGGATGCTGCAGCAGCTCGGCATCTGGGAAAAAATCGAGGCGGAGGCGCAGCCGATCCTATCGATGGAGATCACCGACAGCCGCACGCGCGATGCGGTCCGGCCGATTTTTCTCACCTTCGACGGAAGCGTTTCGGAGGGCGAGCCTTTTGCGCACATGGTGGCGAACGAGCCGCTGATAGCGGCTCTCCGCCACGCGGTGCAGGAGGCCGGGATCGAACTCACCGCGCCGGATTCGGTCGAGCGGTTTGCGGCCAATGGGCGGATGGAGATCGGGCTGGCGTCGGGCGGGCGGCGGCAGGCAGCGCTCCTCGTCGCCGCCGATGGCATCCGCTCGCGGTTGCGCGCGCAGGCCGGCATCAAGACGGTGACCTGGAGTTATCCGCAGACGGCGATCGTCGCGACGGTTCGCCATGAGCGGCCGCACAACGGTGTGGCGGTGGAGCATTTCCTGCCCGGCGGACCCTTCGCCATCCTGCCGCTCAAGGGGAATCGCTCGTCGCTCGTCTGGACGGAGCGGGCGGACGACGCCAAGCGGCTGATGGCGAGCGACGACTTCGTGTTCCTGGTGGAGCTCGAGCGGCGGTTCGGGCATCGTCTCGGCGCGATCGAGCTCGATGGAGCGCGGGGCGCCTATCCGCTCGGCCTCATCCTGGCGCGCGATTTCGTGCGGCCGCGCTTCGCGCTACTTGGCGATGCGGCGCACGGCATCCATCCGATCGCGGGGCAGGGGCTCAATCTCGGTTTTCGCGATGCCGCGGCGCTGGCGGAGACGGTGGTCGACGCCTATCGGCTGGGGCTCGACATCGGTTCGATCGAGGTTCTTCGGCGCTACGAGGAATGGCGGCGCTACGACACGTTTCAGATGGGCGTGATGACCGACGTCCTGAACCGCCTCTTCTCCAACGATTTTGGGCCGCTCCGCGCGCTCCGCGATATAGGGCTCGGAATCGTCGACCGGCTGCCCAGGCTGAAGACGCTCTTCATCGGCGAGGCGGCCGGCCTCGGCGGCGAGCTGCCGAAGCTGCTCAAAGGCGAGGCGCTGTAGCGTCTTTAGTCCTCGATCCGCCGCGCTTCTTCCTCGAGCAGGATCGGGATGCCGTCACGGATCGGGAAGGCAAGCCGCGCGGCGTGGCTGATCAGCTCCTGCCGCTCGCGATCGTATTCGAGCGTCGTCTTGGTCACCGGGCAGACCAGGATCTCCAAGAGCTTTGGGTCGACCGCGCGGCTGCTTCCCGTCTCACGATCCGCCATCATTCTCTCCCTTGGTCATTGCAGCGGCGCCGCGGGAGCGTTCGCCCCGGCAAGCGCCATCTCGGTGATGGCGATCAAGGTACGCGCCCGCGTCGCATGGTCGGGGGATTCAAGCAGCGCCTGCTTCTCCGGCGGGCCCCATGGGCTCATCATCGAAAGCGCCGTGACGAGACCGGCATTCGACGCGCGGTTCACGCTGTCCCAATCCGCCTCGAGGTCGTTGGCGTTGAGATAGTCGCGAAAAGTGCGAAGGAGCGCCGAGCGGTCGACCGCGTCTTCGCCATGGCGCGGCTCGGAAAGATCGGAGAAACCGTCGATCGAAATCCGCACCTGGCGATAGGGCGTATCGGCGGCCAGCTCGTCGACAACATGGAAGCGGGTGACGCCAGAGAGCACGATCGCGTAGCGGCCATCGCCGGTTTCGGAGAATTGGGTGATGCGTCCGAGGCAGCCGACTTCGCAGAGCGCAGGCGCGGGCGCGCTTTCCGGGGCGTCGAATGCCGGCTGGATCATGCCGATCAGCCGGCTGCCGCCGAGCGCCGCGTCGATCATGGCGAGATAGCGCGGCTCAAAAATGTTGAGCGGCAGCTGCCCGCTCGGCAGAAGTAGCGCGCCGGAAAGCGGAAACACCGGAACGGATTCGGGAAGGTCGGCTGCGCTTTCGTAGCGCCGGTTGCCAGCCATGACGGCCATGCCGTTCTCCTTGCGCCCGCTCAAGCGAAAAGCAGCGAGGACAGGCGCTGCCGTCCCGCGATCGCCGCCGGGTCCTTGGGCCCCCAAGCCTCGAAGAACTGCACGAGCTGCTTCCGCGCCGCCTCGTCATTCCAGCCGCGATTGCGACGGACGACTTCAAGAAGCTGGTCCGTCGCTCCGGCGCGATCGCCCTGGCCGTTCAGAGCGAGCGCCAGATCGAAACGCGTCTGATGATTGTTCGGATCGGCTTCAAGGCGGCGCATGAGGTCGGCCGGCGAGCCGACCTTTTCGGCCTGCGCGGCAAGCTCGAGGGCGGCGCGCGCGCTAGCGATCGCCGGGTCCTTGTCATGCTCCGGCGTCAGCCCGGCGAGGAGCCCGCGCGCTTGCGCGAGCTCGCCAAGCGCGACGAAGCATCGGATCAGCCCACCAAGCGCTTTCATGTTGTCCGGGTCGTTCTGCAGGACGCCGCTAAAGAGATCAGCGGCGCCGGCATAGTCCTTGGCGGCGAGCGCCTGCGCGGCGGACTCCAGCGTCTCTTCCGCACCGCTCGGGCCGGCGGGGCCTGCGATCCGGTCGATGAAGGCGGTAACCTGGCTTTCGGGGAGCGCGCCCATGAAGCCGTCGAGCGGCTGGCCGTCCTTGAAGGCAATGACGGCGGGGATCGACTGGATGCCGAGCTGGCCGGGGATCTGCGGATGGTCGTCGATGTTCATCTTAACCAGCCGAACTTTGCCCTTGGCGTCCTGGACCGCCTTTTCCAGGACCGGCGTCAGCTGCCGACAGGGGCCGCACCAGGGTGCCCAGAAATCGACGAGGACGGGGACGCTCCGCGACGCCTCCAGAACGTCGGCGCGAAAGTCCTTGGTGGTAGTTTCCTTGATGAGATCGGCGGTCGCCGCCGCCGCGGCGCCGTTCCCGCCTTGACCGATAATGAGAGATTCGGCGCTCATGCCTGCTCCAGGATCGTGACTTAACCTTATGTGGCGGGTTTTTGCCGGCTTTCCAATGCTTCTTCCGCCGCATCGGCGCCGGATACTTCGAGGATTTTCGGCTCGTGGCCGGTGTGGCGCAGAAAGGCGAGGAAATCCTCGCGTCCGATCGTGCTCGTCGCGACGTTCTCCAGCGGGTGGAAGTTGAGCTTGTCGTGGCGGAGGAGCGGCTCGTCCAGGATGACCGTCACCCGCGCCGCGGAATCGTTGATGACCCCGAACGGAGTAACCGACCCAGGCACGACGCCGAGGAGGAGCTCGGCGAGCAATTCGGGCTTGCCGAAGGAGAGGCGCGCGCTCTCGATCCGCCTGTGCAGGCCTTTCATGTCGATTTCGGCGTCCTCCTCGGCGATGATGAGAAAGATCCGATCCTTCTTGTCCTTGAGGAAGAGGTTCTTGGTGTGGCCGCCGGGGATTTCGCCGCGGAGGGCCCGGCTTTGCTCAACCGTGAAAAGCGGCGGGTGCTCGACGGTCGTGGTCGCAATCCCGTGCGCCTGGAGAAACGCGAAAAGGTCGGCACGGCCGGCAGGCATGTGTCTTAGAGCGGGCATTGGCTGGAGGATCGGCTTGGCGGCTCGGGAGGGCCCCGACAACTCTGGCGCCGTCGCCTCGGCGATCCGGGCGCTTGTTGCAATTCCGGGGACCATGAGTCATATACGCCCGCGCGCCGGACCTATCCCGCCGGCCGCGTCTCGAGTGCGGGTGTAGCTCAGGGGTAGAGCACGACCTTGCCAAGGTCGGGGTCGAGGGTTCGAATCCCTTCGCCCGCTCCAAATTTTCCAATGAATCAGGGATTTGCGCTCAGTCCGTCAAAGCGGCCAGGTGGAGCCCCTGCATTCGGTCATCACCCGGTCATCACCAAGGGCGACTTCGAGTTACGCTTGGATTGCACGACTAGGTCAATGCGACGACTCTGCTCATTCTGCAACTTGCTCCGCTTCGAGGGCGCGCCTTGCCACTCTGCTTCCCGCCACGATACAGAGAAGCTCGAACATCAACGTGGCGGCGGTCAGCGCGGTGGCGCCGGAGGGATCGAGCGGCGGTGAGACCTCCACGAGGTCGGCGCCGACGATGTCGAGCCCGGCGAGGAGGCGGATCATCCCCTGCGCTTCGCGTGTCGTGAGGCCGCCAATCTCAGGCGTTCCCGTCCCAGGAGCGATCGAGGGATCGAGCACGTCGATGTCAAACGAGACATATGTCGGCAGATCGCCGACGATTGCGCGCGCCTCGTCCATGATCGCCTTCGGACCGCGGTCCTGGAATTCCTCGATGAAGACGATCCGGATACCGGCTGCACGGGCGAAGTCGTAGTTCCCAGCGTCCGATATCGCGCCGCGCACGCCAACCTGCACAACGCGTTTCGGGTCGAGGAGACCTTCCTCGACCGCGCGCCGAAACGGCGTTCCATGGTTGTAGCGGCTACCGAAGAAGCTGTCGTAGGTATCGGAATGCGCGTCGAAGTGGATGAGCCCGACCGGCCTCTCCTTTGCCAGACCACGGAGAATGGGCAGCGAGATCAGATGATCGCCGCCCGCCGTCAAAGGTACGGCGCCGGCGCGATGCACATCGGCCATGAAGCCGGCGATACCCTCCAGGCTCTCGCCTAGATCGAGCGGATTGACCGGGGCGTCGCCGCAGTCGCCGGCGCGCACGAGGTCGAACGGGGAAATGCCGGTCGCATGATGGACGCGCCGCACGAGGCTTGATTGATTGCGGATCTCGCGCGGGCCGTGTCGGGCCCCGGTGCGATTGGTGGTGCCGCCGTCGAACGGCACGCCGATCAACGCCACGTCAACTTCGTCCGGTCGCGCCATGGGCAGGCGCATGAAGGTCGATGGGCCGGCGAAGCGCGGAATGCGGCCTGAATCGAGCGGCTGGAAATCCGCAATGCTCATCGTGCCCTCACAGCCCGAACTCGGCCCGGACGGATTTGGTGATCAGATCGACATGGTCGTCGATCAGCAGCTGGCCTTTGTCGGCGGAGGCACGCTCGGCCCGCGCCAACACCCCCGAAGCGGGAACGAACCCCTCCGGCACGGGGTGACGATCATAGGTCGGAAACTTCGCCGGCCCGTCATCCGGGACCTTTCCCATGTCGACGAGGTCGGGACGCAGCAGCAGCATGAGCGAGGTTTCGAGCAGGCTCGCATGCTCAAGCTCGGTGCCGGGAAACCCTTCGGGAAAGAGGCGGTCGAGCGTGCTGCGGCTGACGAAATCCCAATATTCGAGCCGTATCACCTGCATGTCGGCGATGCCGTCGCGTTTCAGTTCGCGGAGGCCGAGATCGACGCCTTCGACCGCCGGCCAGGAATTCTCGAAGTGACCGTTGACCACCACGAGCCGCCGCACGCCGTCGTGCCCGAGGCTGCGGATCACGTCGCGCACGACAAGCGAGAATGTGTGCGCGTCGAGGCTCGTCGTACCTGGAAACGCCTCGCCGCCGCCGGAGCGGGCCTGGGACTTGTAGCCATAGGGGATCGTGGGCGCCACGAGACCCCCGATGTTGCGGGCAACGCGTTCGCACACCGCCGTCGGCAAGACGACATCGACGGCCATGGCCATGTGCGGGCCGTGCTGTTCCGTTGCCCCGAGCGGCAGCAGGACGGTAGCGCCCTCCTTCATCTTCGCTGCGAATTCGGGCCAGGAAAGCTCGGCCATAAACACGCTCTCTGCCATCTCTCTGCTCCGCGGTTCTAGAACATCGCTGCGCCGCCATTCGGGCTGATGCACTGGCCGGTCATGAAGGTGGCCCCGGGCCCGGCCAGAAATACCGCGGCGGCGGCGATCTCCTCCGGCCGGGCGATGCGGCCGAGCGGGTTCTGCGATTCCTTGGCGAGCGTTTCGGACGAGGTGGATTCCGCCTCCAGCATCGGCGTGTCCGTGGGGCCTGGCGCAATCGCGTTGACCAGGATGCTCGGAGCGAATTCGCGTGCCCAGGAGCGGGTCATCGAGAGGACGCCTCCCTTGGAAGCGCAATAGACAGAGCAGTTCTCGCGGCCGAGATAGGCGAGCTCCGAGGCGATGTTGATGACCCGCCCCGCCTGCTGCGGGGCCATGACGCGCAACGCCTCGCGGCCGACCAGGAAAACGCCGCGCAGATTGACGCCGATCAGCCGGTCGAAGTCCTCAGCGCTCGTTTCCAGCAGCGGTTTTTCGATGAGGATGCCGGCGTTGTTGACCAGGATGTCGAGACCCCCGAGCCGCGGGATCGCCATCTCGAAAAGTGCCAGCACCTGCGCCTCGTCGGCGACGTCAACCTGTGCGGAGAAAGCCAGGCCGCCTGAGGTCTGGATCGAGGCAACCACGGCTTCAGACACGTCCCGCGGAGCGCGGTCGGCTATTGCGACATGCGCGCCCTCTGCGGCAAGCGCCGCCGCAATCGCGCGCCCAATGCCGCTCGCGCCACCAGTCACCAGGGCGCGTTTGCCCGCGAGTGCGCGCATTACGCCATCACCTCGCCGCGGTCGGCGTTGACCGCTTGGCCGGTGATGTTCCGCGCCATGTCGGAGGCGAGGAAAAGATAGAGGCTCGCCACGTCGTCAGGCTGCATCAATCCCGGCAACGACTGAGCCGCGAGAATCTGCTCGAGCATCACTTCCTCGCTCGTCCCGGCCCGGCCGGACACTTCGGTCAGCGATCGGAGTGCCGCGCGGGTCCTGACCCATCCGGGGCAGACCGCATTCACCCGGATTCCCTTTGGCCCGAGTTCCTTGGCGAGGACGCGCATGAAGCCGATATTTGCGTGCTTCGACGTGACGTAGGCGGCGAAGTCGGCCGCCCCGGTCTTTCCCCAGATCGAGGAGGTGAGCACGATGCTGGAGCCCGCGCTCATCAGCGGCAAGGCTTCCCGCGTCACATAGTACGTGCCGATCACGTTGATCTCGATGATGCGCACGAACGTGCGTTCGACCGCATCGCCCGCTTCGAGCATCGGCGTCACCAGCTCGAGCCCGGCGTTGTTGACGAGCACGTCGAGCGCGCCGAGGCGGCCGACGGCGCGTCGCACCGCTTCGCGGTCGGTGATGTCGCATATCTCGGCGCGGACCGGTCGGCCGCACGCCTTCTCGATGCCTGCGGCAGCGATCTCGATGTCAGGCGTGCTGGAGAGGATCGCGAGCTCCGCCCCGGATCGGGCGAACGCCGCGGCGACGGCATAACCGATCCCATGGCTGGCTCCGGTCACCAGCACGCGCTTTCCGGAGAAGTCGAAGCCGCTCACTCCCCGCTCCTAGGACACCGCTGCCGCCAGCTCGGCCGCCTCGACCCGCAGCTCCTCATTGCGGATCAGCGAAAGCACCTCCTGCCGGAGACGCCGGAAGGCCGGGCTCTCGACGATGTCCAGGCTCCGCTCATCAGGGAGTTCGGCCGACACCTGGACTTCGCGCAGGATGCGTGCGGGGCGTGCGGAAAAGACCACGATGCGGTCGGCGAGGAACACCGCCTCATCGACGTCGTGGGTGACGAAGATGATGGTCTTCCGTTCGGCCTTCTGCAGCTCCAGCAATTGCTGTTGCAGGCGCTCCCGCGTCAGCGCGTCGAGCGCACCGAAGGGCTCGTCCATGAGCAGCACGAGGGGATCGGCCGCAAGCGTCCGGGCGATCGCCACGCGCTGCCGCATGCCGCCGGATATGCGGTTCACATAGTATTCGGCAAAAGGCGTCAGGCCGATGAGCTCGAGATAGTGCCGGGCGATTCTGTCCTTCTCGATGGACGAGACGTCTCGCCGATATTTGAGGCCGAAACGGATATTGCCGAGCACCCTCAGCCAGGGAAACGAGGAATAGGACTGGAACACCATCCCCTTCTCGCGGCTCGGCCCGGTCACGGGGCTACCGCGGAGCAGGATGTCGCCCGCCGTCGGGGTGTCGAGACCGCCGACCATGCGCATGAGGGTCGTCTTGCCGCAGCCGGAGGGACCGACGAAGACCACGAACTCGCCCCTGCCGATGGTGAGCGACAGCGGCTCGACGACTTCGATCTGCAATCCCTTCGGATCGGTGAACGACTTGGCGACCTCGCGGAATTCGATGAAGCCTGCACGATCGGGATGAAGCATGACTCAGTTCAACCGAGATAGCGAAACCAGCGCCGATGCAGGACGCGGATGATCTGGTCGGAGGCGAGGCCGATCACTCCGATTGTGAGAATTCCAGCAAAGACCTCGGGCGCCTTGCCGTAGCGCCGTGCCGTCCAAAGCTCGTAGCCGATGCCGGAATTCGAGGCGACGATCTCTGCGACGATGAGATAGGTCCAGCACCAGCCGAGCGTGATGCGCAGGCTGTCCACCATACTCGGGAGCATCGCCGGCAGGAGTACGTCTTGCATGAGCGCGCGGTCGCCAGCGCCAAGCGTGCGGCCGGTCTCGACGAATTCCTTCGGGACGCGCCGCGCGTCGTCCGCGACGAGGAGAACGAGCTGAAAGAACGTACCTATCCACAGAAGAGCGACCTTCGAGCCCTCGCCGATTCCGAGCCAGATCAACGTGAGCGGAACCAGTGCAGGCACCGGCAGGTAGCGGATGAAGTCGATCAGCGGCTCCGAGAGGGCGCCGACCGCACGGTAGCTGCTCATCAAGACGCCGAGCGGTATCGCAATGAGGGCTGCGGCGAGGAAGGCGACCCAAACTCGCGCCATGCTTATGGCGATATCCTTGATGTAGCCCGCCTCCTTGAACAGGCGCACCAGCGCCTGCATGACGGCGATCGGAGACGGCAGGAATTGCCGGTGGACCAGCCCGAGCTCGGTCACCAGCAGCCAGGCGCCGACGACGAAGACGAAGCCGCCGATGCCCACCCAGATTTCGAGGTCGGAGCGCGGGCGACCCCGAAAGGTGAAAAGCTCGTGCCAGGCGCTCCAGGGCGACCTGCGCGATAACGCTGCCGGGGCGGCTCGCTCTGCGGCCGCAACCCCGCTCCGGATCTCGAAGCCGGCGGACTCGGTCGGTTCGCTTGCCCCCATTGCCTCCGTCCCGGCAGGTCATTCCTACTGCGAGGCTACCAGTCCTTCTCGATCTGGTTGATGATGGACCTGTCGATGTGATCCTCCGGCATGAGCTTCACGTCCGAGGACCCGAATTCCAGGTTGAGGTCCATGGCCTGGCGGAACACCTCGTAAACGCGGCCCTCCTTGTCCGTCGCGCCGATCAGCTCGACCGCCTCCTGCAACGGGGTATAGCGGAAGTTCGGCAACGTTGCCTGGAAGTCTTCCGGCGTGATCGAGAAATGCGCGGCGATGATCGGAATAGCCTTGCCCTGATTGGCATTGAAGTAGTCGACGGCGCGATAGATGGCGCGCAGGAATTTCTTGTACTTTTCCGGATTCGCCTTCAACTCATCCGTGTGCGCCATAATGATGTCGAGGATGAGGTCGTCGTAGTCCTTCGATGAGGCCACGATATGGGCACCACGATCCTTGTGCGTGGCGACCACCTGGCTGAGCACGGGCTCATAGGTGCCGACAGCGGCCACGTTCGGATCGGCGAAGACCCCGATGGCGTCGGCCGCGGCGACGTCGGACAGGTTGGTGTCCTTGATTGAAAGGTTGCATTCCTTCTTCAGCGCCATCTGGAGGATCAGCCGCGCCGGGAGGTTGGGCTCGACCGCGATCGTCTTCCCCTTGAGGTCGCAGACTGATTTGATGGACTGGTCGGCGGCCCAGCCGTCGCCACCGGTCGAGAGATCGATCGTGCCGATGATGATGCCTTGTGTCTCTTTGCGGCGACCAAGGCCCTGATATTCGCCGACCGTGCGCAAATAGCAGTCGATATCGCCGCGCTCCATGGCGGCAATGGCGTTCGGCATATCGTCGTCCAGGATTTCCTCGACTTCGATTCCCTCGTCCGCGAAATAACCGAGCTCGTTGGCGAGGTGCACCGGCCCGAAGCCCACCCACACCGGATACATGCAGGTGACCTTGTTGGCCTCTCCGACCGCCGCAAAAGAATCCGCCGCGAATGGTGCCGAGAACATCATTGTCAGCGCCGCGAACAAAGCGGCTCTGGATACTGTGCGGAACATAACCATGCGACTTCCCTCCCTGGTTCCAAGATCTGGCTATCTGCCCGGTACGGCATCTAGCAATAGGCCGGCCACATCAGCGCCGCCGTTCTTCACGGTGGAGCGGACCTCGCGTTCGTGGAAGATGTAGCCGAGAAAATTCAGAAGCACCTGCGCCGCCAGCATCGCGGTGATTCCCGCCGGATCGTAGGCAGGCGCTACCTCGACGAGGTCGATGCCGGCGACCTCGCCCCGCCTGGCGAGGCCCTGCAGAAGCTCCATCACCTCCCAATAGAGAAAGCCGCCGTGGCTCGGGGTGCCGGTGCCGGGCGCGATCGACGGGTCGAAGCCATCGATGTCGATGGTAACGTAGTAGCGAACGCCGGCCGGTATCAGCTCCAGAACACGATCGGTTCCGAGGCGGCGGCACTGGCGCACGGAGCGAATGGTGGACCCGCGCCGCCTGGCGTCCTCGTATCCCTCGCGCGCGGTCGACGACACGTTGCGGATTCCAAGCTGTGTCAGGCCGGTGACATGCGCCTGCTCCGAGGCGCGACGCATCGGATTGCCGTGGCCTTCGCGCACTCCATGGCGAACATCGACGAAATCGAGATGCGCATCGATCTGCACGATATGAATAGGCCCTTCGTTGCTGAATGCGCGGATGCAGGGGATGTTGATCGCGTGATCGCCGCCGAGCACTACCGGCAGCGCACCGCGCTCCAGGATCTTGCGGATCGCCATTTCGGCGTTGCGGTGACTCGCGGCGGTGTCGGTGTGCACGATATCGGCGTCTCCGACATCGACAATCCGCACCCTGTCCATCGGCAAGTATACCGCATCGTCCTCATGGTCGTAGGCGCCGCCATGGCCGAAGGAGAAAAGCGTCGAGGCCTCGCGGATGGCGCGCGGCCCGAATCGGGCGCCGGCTCGGTATTGCGTGCCCATGTCGTAGGGCACGCCCAGCACCGCAACGTCAGCGTCGAGCGTATCCCAGGCGAGACAGACCGGCCGCTTGCCGAACGTGCAATGTCCGACGAAGGGCAGATCGAGGCGGCCTTGCTCGTAGGAATGCATGAGCGGCTCCTGGGGCGAACCAAATTCTATCGACCTTTCCGAATCCCCGAAAATAGGGAAAAGTGGGAGAATGCATCCGGAAAGCGGGAGTGAAACATGCGGAGACTGCTCGACGTCGATCTGCGGCTGATTCGCATTTTCCGTGCCATCACCGAGGCACAGGGCATGGCGGGCGCGGAGCTTTTGCTGAACCTCAGCCAATCGCGGATCTCGGCGAGCCTGGCGGATCTCGAGGCCCGCCTTGGCGTTCGCCTCTGCAGGCGCGGGCGCTCGGGCTTTGCGCTGACGGAGGCGGGGATCGCGGTCCACGAGGCTTCGCAGGATCTGTTCGAGGCGGTCGACCGCTTTTGCAATCGCGCGGGCGCCGTCTCCGCAAACCTGAAGCGCACACTCAGGCTCGGCACCGTCGATGCGCTGGTCACGAACGAGGCGCTGTCATTGTCCCGCGTGCTGCTGAAGTTCCGCCAGCGGACGCCGTCTGTCGTGATCGATTTCTCAACCTCCGGTCCGGAGGAGCTGGAGCGCCAGCTCGTCGCCGGCAGCCGCGATGTGATTATCGTGCCGAGCCGCAACAGGCGCGCGGAGCTCCACTACGTGCCATTATTTGAGGAAAAGCAGTCGCTCTATTGCGCGCGCGCCCACCCGCTTTTCAATCGCGGCGCTTGCGACGTCTCTCCCCCCGCTCTGTCGGAACACGCCTTTGTCGCGCGCGGCTATCTCCACAGCGAAGACCTGAAGCGTATAGGCCATCGCGGCGCGGAGGCGACGGTCGAGACGATGGAGGCGCAGCTGATCCTTATTCTGACCGGCGAGTTCATCGGCTATCTGCCCACCCACTACGCCCAGCCGTGGGTCGACCGCGCCGAACTGCGCTGCCTGCGCGACGAGCTATACGGCTACCACTCGAAATTCTATGCGGTGAGCCAGGGGGGCGCCGCGGAAAATCCGCTGGTGCAGCGTTTTCTGTCTGTTGTCGTCGATGAAGCGGAGCTGGCGAAAGCGTCAGCGGATCATGGCACGAGCCGTGAGCCGATTTCTCGAAAGCGGGTTCAGGGCAAAGGCCCTTTGAGAGGCCTCAGAAGCAGAGGAAGAGATGCGGAATTGACGATGCCCGGCGCAGCGCAAACATCAGCTTCCCCCTCTGAAGGGTCGAGCTAGCGGTCACTCATCACGAATCCACGCGGCCAGGGGTGGCGGGGATGACCGGCTACCGTCGTAGCGAGCGATCAGAACAAGATATCCACCATCTGATGCCCGCGGAGCTCAGGTACGGTGAATTCGACACGCCCCTTGCGGGTGCGGAAACTGAGCGCATCGCCGGACGGGACCAGGCGAACAGCGCGCACTTTCTTGTCCACTTCAACAGACGCAGTGATACCTCGGAGCGTCAGAAGATCCTGGATCGGCTGGACGTTGTCGCCGCGGATGTTGCCGCGCAGGACCGGTGTCGCGTGGAGGAGGTGAAGCACGTCGCGCTTCTCCTTCGCCTGGCGGCGGATCGTGGCGCGGCCGGCGCGCGGCAGCGACGTCTCGATCATGCGCCTTTGGCCGAGCGCGTACTCCAAGACTTTTTCGGCGATCTCGAGCATGGCGACGGCGCCGATCCGCTTGTAGGCGGTGAAGAGCGGATGCGCCATGTAGATGAAGGCGCCGTTTTCCGAGCCGGCGTCGAAGCCTGACGGGTCCGGCTGGCTCGGCGTGTTGACGTGGCCGCTGAAATGCTTTGCCGCGCGATCGAAGTAGGGGTCGTAAATGTCGCCGAGGGATTGGCCCGACTTCACCTCGATGCGCTGTGCCACTTCGTACATGAAGAGCGGATCGTCGACGAAAGGCGCGCGGAGCTGCTTGACCGGTAAGAGGTAGTCGCCTTCGGTGTAGGGCGACGGCCCCCGCCACTTGGCGCCGACGTCGAAAACGAACCCCTTCTTCGGGTCGATGCCGCTGCGACCGGTCAGGAGCACGCGGCCGCCGCCCTTCGCGAAGGCCATGATCGTTGTCTTGAGCTTCGCCGACACCTCGATCGCGTCGGGCAGGATCAGCAGGCGGTAACCGGAAAAATCCGATTCGAGATCCAGCATGTCGAAGGTGAACTTGCCTTCGAGCAGGAGACGCACGACCCCTTCGTCCGCATCGACATGATGGCCGGGAATGCCGGCAAGCCGCGGCCGCGACGCCGCCTCCGCGCTGAGGACCGCGATCTCGGCGCGGTTGACCGAGCCTTCCGCCCAGGGCTCGCAGTCCTTCACATGCGCGTAGGCGCCGGCGATGGTGCGATAGGTCGTCTGGTCGAGCGCACCGGTCGGATGCAGGTGATCGCCGATCGAGCACTTGGCGCCCTGCGCGAGCATGGCGCCGCATTCGTAGAGCAGTGCCTCGGGCTTCTTGTAGCCGCCGACCTCGCCCCAGAGGTGATGGAATTTTCCCGTCATGCCGAGGAATTCGATGCCGAGCGTGTCGACGTAACGGGCGCTGACCGGAAAGTGCTCGTAGCCCCAGAAGGCGGTCGGCAGCGATTCGATCTCGAGGTGCGAAAAGTATTTGAGGATGTCGCGGCGGCCGCGACGCACGTGCCCGAAATTGAAGAAGAGCGGTCGCTTGGGATCGCCTTTCCGAGCGGCCTTGCTGACGCGCTCGAAGAACTCGATCTGCGTCTGCTCGGTGAACTTCAGCCGGTCCTCATGGCTGGTCCAGTCGAGCCCTTGCGCCTCCATCTTCGCCTGCGCCCAGGTGCTCACCGTCACCAGCGCGAAGCAGATGTCGATGAAGATGCCGTCGCCGTCGGGGAAGAAATCCACCACCTCCTCGACCTGCCGGCAGAGATAGTCGAGATAGGGCGAGTTGAAATCGAGAAACGCCCAGCCCGGCCCAAGCGGCTCGCCGCGCTGGCGGATCAGCACGCCTTCCGGCGTCACCACGCGCCAGCCCGGATTCTCGCGCGCCGCAAGCTCATCCCAGCCGGCCGAGACATAGATCGGCGCGTTGATCCCATGCTTGTGAAGCGCGTCGAGCTGTGCCCGCGTCAGATCGAACGAGAGATTCGGATGCTGCTTGCCGACTTTGGTCGGATGATACGACCAGCCGTGATGGCACTTGGAGAAGATGGTGACGGAATCGATGTCTGCTTTGGCGAAGGTTTTGCCGAAATTCTCCGGATCGAAGCGGGAGCCGATGTCGGGAATCCGTTCGGAGGTGTGAAAGTCGAGATGGATCTGACGGTAGCGCATTGAACTTGGTGCCCCTTGGTCTTTTGGTGATGGTGTGGGATTCAGCGCCCGGCCTCCGTGGCGGGGCGTTCGGGAAAGCGGATCGTTCGGCCATTGGCGTCGAACAGAAAAATGTCGCGCCGGTCGATGGTGAGCACGATTGGGGCGTCGGGCGCGTGGCTCTGCTGCGAGGCCTGGTGGACCGCCACGTAGCTTTGCTGCTGCGCTTCCGATTGCACGACCGCGAGCGGCGCGGTGTCGACGTAGAGAAGCGTCTCGCGGCCGAGACTCTCGACCACCTTGACGGTGCCCTGCAGCCTGACGCCTTCCGCCTCCCCCAACCGAAAACTCTCGGGCCTTACGCCAAGCAGCACGTCGGAGCCCGACGGCGGACGCTCGTCCCCTTCTCTCAGAGGTATCGACACGACCGGCATCTCGCCGAGCGCGACCTCGACTGCGCCCTCCCTGCTAGCCGCAACGCGCGCGGGAAAAAAATTCATGCGCGGCGACCCGAGGAAGCCGGCGACGAAGACATTGGCCGGCCGGTTATAGAGATCGAGCGGCGTGCCGACCTGTTCGATCTCGCCTTGATTGATGACCACGATGCGGTCGGCCATAGTCATCGCCTCGGTCTGATCGTGGGTGACGTAGATCATGGTCGCCTTCAGGTCAGAGTGCAGGCGGGAAAGCTCAACGCGCATCTGCGATCGGAGCGCCGCGTCGAGGTTGGAAAGCGGCTCGTCGAACAGGAAGACGTCGGGGGCGCGCGTAATGGCGCGGCCGATCGCCACACGCTGTTTCTGACCGCCGGAAAGCTCCTTCGGCCGTCGGTCGAGAAGCTCGGTGATCTGAAGAATTTCCGCCACGCGCCGTACCGCCGCGGCGACCTCGGCCTTCGGCACGCCTGACATCTTCAACCCAAAACCCATGTTCTGGGCGACGTTCATGTGCGGGTAGAGGGCGTAGTTCTGAAACACCATGGCGACGCCGCGGTCCGCCGGCTCAAGTTTCGTCACATCGCGTCCGCCGATAATGACACGTCCGGAGGTGATCGGCTCGAGACCGGCGACAATGCGCAGCAACGTCGACTTGCCGCATCCCGACGGGCCGACCATGACGACGAACTCCCCGTGCTCGACCGCGAAGCTCACGCCCTTGATGGCGCGAAAAGCGCCGTAGTCCTTGATCACGTTCTCGACGGCGAGGTTTTGCATGCCGATCTCAATCTGTCATTTGCCGAGCCCGGCCAGCGCGCGGACGAAGTATTTTTGCGTGAAGATGAAAAGGGCGAGGATGGGGATCGTCGCGACCGAAAGCGCAGCCATCATCGCCGGCCAGTCCGATGTGTACTCGCCGCGGAGCTGCCAGATGCCCACCGGCAGCGTCTTCAGCGAAGGGCGGGTCAGCATCATCAGCGCCAGCAGAAACTCGTTCCAGATGAAGACGGCCTGAAAGATCGCCGCGCTGGCGACTGCCGGACCGGACAGCGGAACGATCACCCTGAAGAAGACCTGCAGGCGGCTGCACCCGTCGAGCCGTGCTGCTTCCTCGAGCTCGCGTGGAAAATCGAGAAAGAACGCGAAGAAGAGAATTGTCGTGAACGGAATTCCATAGGCGGCGTAGGGGAGGACAATGGCCAGGTGGTTGTTGAGCATTCCTGCTGCGGAAATGAGCTGGTAGAGGGAAACCAGCACCGCCTGCACGGGGACTGCGAAACAGACGACAAAAAGCAGATAGATGAGGCGCATCAGCCAGCCGTCAGTGCGCGCCAGAACATAGGCGGCCATGCCGCTGGTAAGGACGATGACGCCAACCGATAGCGCGGTGACCAGCGCGGAGTTGAACATGAAAACTCCGATGCCGGCCTTGAAGGCGCGCGCAAAGGCGTCGAGGGACAGCGTCTCCGGCATACCCAGCGGGTCGGTAAAGATCTCGCGCTTGGTCTTGATCGAAGCAAACAACATCCATGCCAGCGGCATGACAATGAAGAGGCTCCAGATGAGGACGACGCCGTAGAGGACGACGTGGACAGGACGCAGCGCCGCGCTCACCTCATGCCCTCCGCGACGCTCTGAGCTGCAGGACGCCGAGTATCACGGCGATCGCGAGGAGGACCACCGAGATCGCGTTGGCGATACCCATGTTTCCAAGGGTGAACGCCTGGAGATAGATGTAGGTGCCGAGCACCTGCGTTGCATTGCCAGGCCCGCCAAGCGTCGTCGCATAGATGAGATCGAAGACCTTGAAACCGCCGATGGTGGTGATCAGCACTGCGACAATGATGATGTTGCGGATCGAGGGAAGCGTCACGTGCCAGAAGGCGCGGACTCCTCTGGCGCCATCGAGCGAGGCAGCCTCGTAAAGGTCTTTCGGTATTCCCTGCAGTCCGGCGAGGATAAGCACCATGATGAAGCCTGTGAAATGCCAGCCGGCGATGACCAGGAACATCCAGATTGCGTAGTCCGGATGGCCGAGCCAGCCGGCCGTGGGCGGGCTGAGACCAACCGCCTTCACGAGGGCGTTGAGGATGCCGATGTTCGGGTCGTAGATGATGAGCCAGATGAGCGCGACCGCGATCGTCGACACGACGACCGGTGCAAAGATGATCACGCGAAAAATCGTCGAGCCATAAGGAATGCCGCGATCGAGAATTGCCGCGAGGATCGTGCCGAACCCAACCTGCACGACGATCGAACCGATGACGATGATGACGTTGTTGCGCATCGCCAGCCAGAAGACCGGGTCATTTGCGATGGTCACGTAGTTTTCGAGGCCGACGAACGTCCAGTTCGCGGAGGTCACTCGGAAGGAGTGCAGGGACCCCACGATCGCGAGAATCGCCGGAATGACGATAAACGCCGCACAGAGGGCAATTGCGGGCACCAGCATGACGAGGGCGCTGGCGCCGGCGGAAAGCCCGCCGCGCCGACTCGCCCTGTCAAGCCGAGCGGAGCCGGAAAGCACGACCGATCGTTGTGAAGCTTCTTGGAGCATGGGCGAAAGAGCAGGGCAATTTTGACGAGCCGAGAGCGTCGGGAACAGAAGCCGCCACCCGACCATCGCTATCAGAAAGGAAGGCCGGGTGGCTGGCTGCGGCTTACGACCGGCGCGGCAGGAACGCCTGTGGCGCCGGTCGCTTGGGAGGTCTAGCCGGCCTTCTTGGCCTTGGCGGCGAGCGCAACCTTGCGGATTTCGTCCATCGCTTCCTGCGGGGACTTCGTCCCGTTCAGGATCTCGACACCCATGTTCAGGTACGCCTCGGACACCGACTGCTCGAGCAGAACGTCGAGCACCATGACGCCGTAGGAGAAGGTCGCCATGTCCTTCACGATCCACTTGTGTTGCGGGCTGCTCTCAACCTGGTCGATCAACGCCGGATTGGATGGAATGGCGCCGCGGATCTCGGCAAACCGCTTCGCCCATTCATCCGAAACGAGGAAGCTTACCCACTCCGCCGCTTCGGCGACGTGCGCGCTCTTTGCCGCAACCTGCAGGCCTTCCGGCACGAAGAAGCCGGCTTTCGGATCGCCCTTGCCGCCTTCGACGGCCGGCATCTGGAACATGGAAAAGTCGGTGAACCCTTCGTTGTAGAAGATCTGGGCGCACCAGGTGCCGCAATAGATCATCGGCGAAACTTCCGAAGAGAACATCGACCGCGTCGCTTCCGGCGCCGTCGCGTTTGGCGCGTCCTGGAGGCAGCCCGCGTCCTTCAGGTCGAGCACCTTCTGCCAAGCCTCGACGTATCCCGGATTGGTGAAGAGTGCGTCGTCCGGTGCCGTCAGGGCATAGTCGGCGGCGGTGGCGGCGGAGCCCAGAACGCGATCGTTGAGCATGGTGATCACGTGGTTGAGCTTCCAGCGCTCCGAGTTGCCGAGCGGCCACGGCACGATCTGCGGATCGATGGCGCGGATGTCCTTGCAGAGCTGCAAGAGGCCACCGAAGCTCGTTGGCGGCGAGAGGTTATGCTCCTTGAAGAACGCGTTGCTGTAGTAGAAGTATTTCGACACCGCTTGCATCGGCACGCCGTAGATCTTGCCGTCGTACTTGAACGAAGCCTGCCACCCTTGCGACAGGTACTGGCCGTAGCCGCCGGGCTTCGCGCCGTATTCGGTGATGTCGGCCGCGAGTCCGTCGCGAACCAGGCGGCCGGCGTCGTCGCCTGCCCAGTTGAAGAAGACATCCGGTGGCTCTGAGCCGACCAGACCGACCTGGACCGCCGTCTTGTAGGCCTCGTTGGGGAAGCCCTCATAGACGATCTCGACGTCCGGATGGGTCTTCTTGTACTCGGCCGCCGCCTCCTCGACGAACTTCGGATAGTCCTCGGTGTTCAGCGTCCACATCTTGATGGCCACCGTCTCGGCGGAAGCGCTTCCGGCCAGGTCGGCGACGCCGACGAATGTGAGCGAAGTTGCCAGAGCGAAGCGGCCAAGACTCAGCAATCTTGTTGATTTCATCCCGTCCTCCCATGGTGACCACCGCCGCTATGGATTTGCGGCGGACGCGTTCGTTTCGATGCGTGCGGCTCTAGCGACCAAGTGAATTGCACCAATACGAAACGTTTCGTATTGGTAACATCCAGCCGCAATGAGAGCAATCGGGTCTTCTGGATTACTGACTAGAAATCGGCTATTCGGCTTCCGAAACGTTTCGCAACGATAAGGCAAAATGGCCAATATTCGTGATGTCGCGAAGCATGCCGGAGTAGCGATCGCGACCGTCTCGGCAACCCTGAACGAGTCCGCCTCGGTCAGCGAGGAAACGCGCAAGCGCGTGTGGGCAGCGGTCGAGGCGGTCGGCTATGCGCCGAACGCTATCGCGCGAAGCCTGCGCCTCGGCAAAAGCCGGCTGATCGGCATTGCCATCGCCGACATCTCCAACCCATTCTGCTCGTCAATGGTGCGGACGATGGAGAACGCCGCGATTGCTGCCGACTACTCGATCATCGTGTGCAATACCGACGACGACGCCGAGCGTGAGCGCGCCGTGCTCGCCCAGCTCCGCGCACAGCATGTCGCCGGTATCATCCTGACGCCGGTCGGCCACGGCGCCGACTACGTCAAGCTCCTCGAGGCGCGAAACCTCCCGCCGATCGTTACCGTCGATCACAAGGTGCCGGGCCTCGCCCGCGACTTTGTCGGCGTCGACAACCGCGCTGCGGCCCGGATGCTCACGCAATACCTCCTTCGCCTCGGGCATCGGCGGATCGCCATGATCACCGGTACCCCTGGCGTCTGGACGGCGGAGGAGCGGCTCGCCGCGTTTGTCGAAACGATGGCGGACGCCGGCGCGACGGTTGATCCCTCGATGTGCGTTTCCGGCAACTATCGCGGCGATGTCGCCTATGAAATGACCAAGCCGCTGATGACCCGTGCCGACCGACCGACGGCGATTATCGGCGCCAACAATGTGATGGCGCTCGGTGCGTTACAGGCGATCCTCGATCTCGGATTCCGCTGCCCGGCCGACGTATCTTTGGTCGGCATAGACGACGTGCCTTGGAGCGGCCTGGTGCGGCCGCGCGTCGTTACTTCGGCCCAGCCGGTCGCGGATATCGCGCAGGCGGCGATCAGCTGCCTGCTCGACCGCATGTCGGCTGGCCCGGACGCCCAGCCGCCGCCGCGCGATATCGTCTTCCAGCCGCGGTTTCTTTCCGGGGATTCTTGCGCCGATTTCCGCCCGGCCGAACTTGCCGCCGTGGGCTGAAAACAGTCTGCCACGCGCATAGGTGGTGCAGCAGGAGCGCTGGCGGCGCTCGAGATCCACCGCAGCGCTTGCGCGGGCGGTGAGCGAGCGCCGCCCGCATGAGCCTTGGCGCCCGGCAGGAAATCGATTGTCGTTGCAGGGCCGGCAAATTTATAAGACAATTCCGTCATCGTATTGAGCGAGATCCACAAAGACTGGACCAATCCTGGGAGGCGAACCGATGACCGAACGGAAGGAACTGGAATACGTCCTGCAGCAGGCAGCGCGCCAACAGTTGCTGCGAGGGGAGATCGACCGGCGTGAGTTCATCGCGCGAAGCCTGGTTGCCGGCCTCGGCATGGCCGGCGTTGCGGCTGCAACGAAGACCGGCATCGGATCGGCCTTTGCGCAAGACCGCCCGCTGACGCCGACCTTCTATCAGTGGATTGAAGACCTTCACCCCGGCATCCCGGCGGTGAACGAGAAATTCCCCGGGCTCAACTACCAGATCGCGCCCGTCGAGGGTTTCGGCATCGAGCGCTTCGTAGCCGAAGCGAAGAGTGGCGAAAGCACCTGGGACGTCTACGTCGGCCAAACGCCGTTCGTGGAAATGTCGGCGATGATCGAAGCCGACGTCATTGAGCCATGGGACGACTACATCCCGAAAGACGTGCTGGACGACATCATTCCGTCGATCCGCGAGGAAAACACGATCAACGGCAAGATGTATGGCTGGCCATTTCTTTTGGATGTGATCGGCAACTCTTGGCATTCGGGCCTGACGACCAAGGCCGGCCTTCCTGATGCGGCCCCCGCGACCTGGGACGAGCACCTGGCCAGCGCTAAGGCCATCGTCGATTCCGGCGCGGCGCCGTTCGGAGCAACCTTCGATTCGCATGGATGGCGTTCGCTGGCGCCGATGACGCACAGCATGAGCACCGATGTCTACACGTCGGAGGGCCTCTTCGACTTTACCAGCGATGCCGCGATCGAAGCGTTGAAGCTGATGAAGAACATCATGGCGCTGTCGCACCCTGACATTCTGCTCGAGGGCGCTTCCGACGGCGGCGTCAATGGGACTCCAGACGAGGTCGCCTTCGCCGCCCAGCGCGTCGGCTACTACCACAAGTACTTCAACGCGCCGCTTCGCATGGCCCAGAACTGGGACGATCCGAAGCTTCTCCACATGGGCCCGCTGCCGAAATTCGCCAATGGCGAGGGCTCGACCGTGTTCTGGACGACGGGCTGCGCGCTGTTCAAGCACGGCAAGAACAAGGAAAAGGCGGCCGAATACATCAAGGCGCTGACCTACGACCCGCAGATCTGGCAGGACTCGATCGCCGGAACCGAGAGCGGCCATCCGGGCCAGTTGCCGCCCTACAAGTCCGTCTATTCGGCGTGGGACGCCAACAAGCCGGAATGGATGCCCGACTTCGTCGCGCTGGTGCGTGGCCAGCTCGATGCGGCGAAGGCCATTCCCAACCATGTCTTCGGCCTGCAGCAATTCGTCATCGGCAAGCCTGCCTGGGAGACCTTCCTGAAGGGCGAGGAGGCCGACCCGAAAGTGGCCATGCAGAAGGTCATGGATGCGGTTAAGGCCGAAATGGAACGCGGCTAACTTACGGAACATGACGCGGGGACCAGGGCGGACGACCCTCTGGTCCCCGATTTGCATACAGGGACAAGAAATCCGGCGATGTGTGCATCGCGCGTGGAGTCCGTTAGCGTTAGCGCATGGCACAGACGACCGCATCCGACTCCGTAAACTCGCTGCGGCGGGGCCCGAACGCGAATGTGACGCGCCGCGGCGACCTGCTAAGTGTCGTCTGGCAGAACGCGGGTGCGTGGCTGTTTCTGGTGCCGGCGATAGTCTTCTTCGTCGGCTATCAGGTCTACCCGATCTTCCGCGTCCTCTGGATCAGCTTCACCGATTACCAGTTCCTGAAAAACGAGCCGGCAAACTGGGTCGGGTTCGACAACTACATCATGGCCTTCAACGACCCGCTGATGTGGCTGAGTCTCTGGCGGGCAGCCTTGTTCACGATCATGTTCCTTCCGGGAACGATCATCCTGCCGTTGCTCCTGGCGATCCTCGTCGATCGCGTGACGAACCAGCGGCTGGCGACCTTCTACCGCGTGGTGCTGCTCATTCCGGCAGTGATTCCGAGCACGCTGGTGTTCGTGCTGTGGAAGTGGATGTACAACTATCAGGTCGGCCCGATAAATCATTTCCTGGTCGATACACTCGGCTTCTTCACCCTGCAAAACGCGCCGCAATGGCTCGGCGGAACGTCGCTTACCCTTCCCTCGATCGCTATCATGGAAGTGTGGTGGGGCCTCGGCTACCACACGATCTTCTTCCTCGCCGGCCTCGCAGCGATCTCCAAGGAGCTGCCGGAAGCCGCGCGCATCGACGGGGCGAACGAATGGCAGGTTTTTTGGCATGTAACCCGGCCGCGCCTCGCGCCGATCATGATGATTTTGGTCGTGCTGCGGTTCGGCACGTCCATGGCGGTGATCGACGAGTATCTTATCTTTGGCGGCTTCAATCGCGACTCGCCGACCTACACCTGGACGATCTACATGTACGATCAGGCGTTCAAGCTCGGCCTCTGGCGGCAAGGCTTCGCCGCGGCGATCGGCATGATCGGAGCGGTCTCGATGATGTTCGTCATGATTTTTCTGCTTCGCATATTCCGTCCCAGGGGCTGACCGTCGGATGACCCAGCCATGACATTCGAAGCTGTCCATGACGGCGCCGTCGCGCCGAGAGCAGCCGTTGCATCGGCGCCGACGCCGGGCTGGTTCAAGGAGAACAGGGCCACCATCGTGCGCCACGCGGTGATCAACTTCTTCATGGTGATCATCATCTTGCCGCTCATCTGGGTCCTCCTCATGTCGGTGAAATCGCGCCCCGACGCGATGCAGGGCCGCTTCTGGCCGACGAAATTCGACTTCACCCGCTACGCCTATGTTTTCGAGAAGATCGATACGCTGCCGATCAACCTGTTCAACAGCATCTACGTCACCTTCGGCACGGTGCTGATCACAACGATCTGCGCCGTGATGGCCGGCTATGCGCTCGTCCATCTCAGGCCGAAGGGCGGCGGCTTCCTCGTCGCCGTATTGCTCGTGTCGCTCTATTTCCCGGTGCGCGTCGTCTCCATCATCAGCGTCTACGAGATCCAGAATTTCCTTGGCCTGATCAACAGCACAAGCGGCCTGATCCTGCCTTATGTCACCCTCAACCTGGCGATCAGCATCCTGATCATGCGCAGCGTGTTCCAGCTCGTGCCGCACGAGATGTTCGAAGCGGCAAAGGTCGACGGCGCCGGGCCCTGGAAGTCCCTGTGGATGGTCGGTCTGCCGATGGTGCGGAACGGCCTGGTGGTCGTTTTCATCGTCAACTTCGTCACCGCGTGGGGCGAGTTCCTGCTGTGCACGACGCTGACCAACGACCAGGTCGCGCGCACCATGCCCGTCGTCCTTGCCGGCGCCCAGGGCGGCCTCGGACAATGGTCCTGGCCGGCTCTAGCTGCGGTCTACGTCCTCGTCGTCACCCCGGGCCTCATCGCCTTCAGCTTCGCCCAGAGGCTCTTCTTCAAGGGGCTGATGGAAGGCGTGGTGAAGGGGTAAGCTTCGTCGCGCGCGCATCCTGCGCACGTGAGGTCATTCCGCAAGCCGCACGGCAGCGCCCGCGCAATCAGTTGCGATATCCGGATTTTCCTCCCACAAGTCGACCGGCCCGCCGGACGCTTGTGGCCCCGGCCTCCCAGCTCAGCGTTCCGTTCACGAACACCTTATCGACGCCGGCCGAGAATTGCTTCGGCTCCTCGTAGGTGGCGCGGTCGATGATCGTCTCAGGGTCGAAGACGACGAGGTCGGCGAAATAGCCTTCGGAAAGGCGGCCGCGCCGGTCGAGTCGGAATGTGCTCGCGGAAAGGCCGGTCATCTTGTGCACCGCCTGCTCCAGCGGGAACAGGCCGATTTCTCGCGAGTAGTGGCCGAGCACGCGCGGAAACGTGCCCCAGAGGCGCGGATGCGGATGATCATCGTGCGGTAAACCGTCCGAGCCGATCATCGTCAGCGGGAAGGCGAGGACGCGGCGTACATCGGCCTCGTCCATCTGGAAATAGATCGCCCCCGCAGGGTCGAGCCGGCGCGCCGCCTCCGCGAGATCGACGCCCCATTCCGCGGCGATGTCGGCAAGGTCGCGGCCGGTCACCTCCGGGTGCGGCCGCGACCAGGTGATCATGATGCGGTACTCGTCGGTAATGAGGTCGGCGCGAAGGTTCGTCGATCCCGCCGCATAGGGATAGGCGTCGATCGCCAGCGGCTGGCGCCGCGCCGCGGCTTCGATGACGGGCAGCGTCTCCTTCGTGCGCCCCCAGTTCTTCGGCCCGGCACATTTATGGTGCGAGATCACGACCGGAATTTTGGCCCGGCCCGCTGTCTCCAGCGTTTCCGCGATCGAATCGAGCACGGTTTCCATCTCGCTCCGCATGTGGGTCGCGTAGACGCCGCCATGGTTGGCGAACCGCGCCGCCACGCGGGCAACTTCGTCAATGTCAGCGGCTGCGTTGGTCGGGTAAAACAGCCCGGTGGAGAAGCCTGTCGCGCCATTCTCCATGGCCTCGTCGGTGTGCGCCAGCATAGCGTCCACTTCCACATCGCTGGCCTTGACACGGATGTCCGACATGGTGGCGAGGCGGAGCGCCGAGTGGCCGATCAGCGCCGCCACGTTCACGCCGGGCGTCGTCGCTGCGATCGCGCGCGCATAGTCGGCAAAGGTAGGAAACTCGTAGGCCTTGCGCGAGCCGAGGAGATTCATCGGCGCCGGCGGATCACCGTCAAACGTCACCGGCGCGAGGCTGATGCCGCAATTTCCCGTCACCACCGTGGTGACGCCCTGGCTGATCTTCGGCAACATGTCCGGCGCGTCGAGGACAATGCGGTCGTCGTGAGTGTGCGTATCGATGAAGCCGGGTGACAGCGCTCGACCCTTGAGGTCATGTTCGCGCACCGCGCTTGCCGGCGGGACAGACCCGGCCGGACCAATCAGCGCTATAGTTTCGCCAACGGTTGCAAGTTCCCCGCGAAACGGTGCGCTGCCGCTGCCGTCGATAATGAGCGCGTTACGAAAAACGTGATCGTAAAGCGGCTGATTCGGCATTTCAGTCATTCTGCTCTGTCTCTCTCCTTGCATGCGCTCGCCCGATCTGTAGCATCATTTTAGGATTGAAGTTTCAAGGGCGGCTGCGCGCGACACGCAAAGCGGGCTAGGTTTTCGGAACCGGGAGTGTTGATGGCGAACGTCGTCGCAATGCCAAGGGAGAAGGCTCCGCCGACGGCGACGGCCAAAATGGCGGTCGTCGGCGCAACCAAATACTACCAGACGAAAACTGGAGCCGTTCACGCGCTCGACGACGTTTCGATCGAGGTGCGCGAGGGCGAGTTTTTATGCATCATCGGTCCCTCCGGCTGCGGCAAAACCACGCTGCTCTGGGCGATGGCCGGCCTGCATGAACTCACCGGTGGGCGGATCACCATTGACGGCGAACCGATAACCCGCCCGCATCCGGAGATCGCGATGATCTTCCAGGATGCCAACCTGCTGCCGTGGCGGACGCTGGAGAAAAACATCCACCTGCCCTTCGAGCTGAAGCGGACGCGGCCGGACAGGGAGCGCATCCAGCATCTCTTGGAACGCGTAGGTTTGACCGGCTTCGACAACAAATATCCTCGCGAACTCTCCGGCGGAATGCAGCAGCGGGCCTCGATCGTTCGCAGCCTCGCGGTCGATCCATCCGTCCTGCTGATGGACGAGCCGTTCGGGGCGCTGGACGCTTTCACCCGCGACGAGATGAATATGCTGATCCAGGAAATCTGGATGGAGACCGGCAAGACGATCACGTTCGTCACGCACTCGATTCCGGAGGCGATCTTCCTCGCCGATCGGATCGTCGTGATGTCGGCGAGGCCCGGCCGCGTCGCTTCGGTCTACGACGTGGACATCCCGCGCCCGCGTTCGGTGGAGATCCAGACGCAGCCCGACTTCATCGCACGCGTCATGGAGATCAAGACGCGCATCAATCATCAGCGCGGCGCCAAGGTCGATCATTCGATGATCGGCTGACCGACAGGAGAGGGGAGGCGGTTTGAACAGGACGCTGCAGGACACGATACCGGCCTTCAACAAGAAGGAGGCGAGCGGTGAAATTGTCGGCCTCGGCGGCCTCGCCTCTTCGTTGAGCGGCGGCAGCGGCCGCACCTGGCTTGAGGTCGCTGTGATCGCTCTGGTCGCTGTCGTCATCGTCGGCGGCGGCGAATTTCTGCTCCTCTACAACCAGGTGCCGCAATACATCATGCCAAGGCCGAGCCTGATTGTGACGGCGCTCTTCACCGAGTGGAAGTTCATCTGGCCGCACTTCCTGACGACGCTTTACGAGCTCTTTGTCGGTTTCGCCATCGGCGGCTCGATCGGCTTTATCCTCGCGGCGGTCATCACCCAGTTCCCCTTCGTCGAAAAGGTGGTCACCCCCTATATTCTCCTGCTCGTGACCACGCCGATGCTGGCGCTGGTGCCGCTTCTCATTCTCCGTTTCGGTTTCGGCAGTGAGCCGCGCATCATCGCGGTGGCGCTCGCCAGCGGTCCGATGGTCATGATCAATTCGGCGACCGGGTTCCGACGGGTCGATCTCGCCAAGATCGCGCTGGCGCGCTCCTTCGGGGCGTCGACGCTGCAGATCTTCACAAAAATCCGCATCCCGATGGCGATGCCGATGATCATCGTCGGCCTGATGGTGGGTTCGATCTTCGGGCTCTTGACCACCGTCGGCGCGGAAATGGTGGGCGGGGCGGAGGGCCTCGGCAACCGCCTGACCTACTATTCTTCGCTGATCCGTATGCCGCAGTTCTTTGCGATCATCCTAATCCTCGCGGCGATCGGCATATCGATCTACGTCTTCTTCTTCTGGCTCGGAAAGAAATGGGCCAGCTGGGAAGCATGAGAGTAACAAGTGTTGCACTGTCATTCTCGGGCGGAGCGCAGCGACGGCCCGAGAACCCGGATTAGTCGCCCTGGATCCTCGGCTCTCACTATGTTCGGCCGAGGATGACGAACTGAGTAGACATGGGAGGAGAAGCAAACATGAGTGACATGAAGAGAAGCCTGGAGATGGACCGCCGCCGACTGCTGACGCTGAGCGCCGCAGGCGTATCTTTGGCAACTTTGAGCCGCTTCGGTGTTGGGACAGCCTACGCCGCGGACGCGATCCGCTGGGTCTCGCCGCGCGGGACGATCGAGGTGCTCGACGACTATCCCTATTGGGTCGGCAAGAAGTTCGGCTACTTCGGCGACATCGAGACGACGCTCGAGCCCGGCCCGTCGGACGCGACGGCGACCGTGAAGCTGGTGGACCAGAACCAGGCCGATGTCGGTTATCCGTCGCCCGGCGTGTTCTCGTTGGGTCTGGCGCAGGGCATCCCGCTGGTTTCGGCGTTTGAAATGGGCGGCGCCGACGTGTTCGACTTCGCGTTCCGCAAGGGCGAGGCGCCCGCCGACATCAAGGGCATCGAGGGCATGACCATCGTGCTCGGCAGCGCCGGGTGGCAGTCGATCGCCGACCCGATGCTGAAAGCGGCTGGCGTCGATATCTCCACGGTGAAATACGTCGATGCCGGCTGGCCGACCTGGGGGACCGCGGTCATGTCGGGGCAGGGCGACACGGCTCTGTCGTGGGAAGGCCTGCGCGCCCAGTGGAAGGGACAGGGCCTCGACTTCGACTATATCCTCGGCCGCAATTTTTCGAAGCTGCCGGCAAACAGCTTCGTCATTCGCAAGGCGGATTTCGACGACACGACGAAGCGGGAGGTCTACGGCCGCTACTTCAAGGGCTGGGCGGCGGGCCTCGAATTCGGCCATCAGAATCCGCGCGCTGCGACGCAGATCGTCATGGAGCAGTTCCCGGGCCTCGCATCGCAGATGACCCCCGCTGTCGCAACCGAGTCGATGATGCAGCTCGCGAACGTCTATCGCGGGCGTTGGGAAGAGCGGAACAAGTGGGGCTTCCACATCATGGAATCGTGGAAGCTGTTCTTCGATACGGGACGCGAGATCGGCCAGATCACCGGCGACTTCAAGCTCGAGGACGTGGTGAAGAACGATCTCGTCGACGAGGCGAACAGCTTCGACGCCGCCAAGGTGAAGGCGGACGCCGAGGGCTACGCGCTTTCCGCCGACTATCAGGGTGTCGACGTGGAAGCGATCCGCGCCGCTCTCTGACGGCGATCCAGAACGGGGCGGCCGAGCGCCGCCCCGATCCTATTTGCGTCTCGCGTTCCTGGGAGGGACGGAATGCAGCAGCTTGTCATCGACCATGTCGGTTTGCGCGCCCATGAGCCACAGCCCGGCGAAAACTGGATCGAGCAGAGCCGCTGCTGGGTCACGAGCCCGCGCGACCATCCTGAGTCGATCGAGTTCCTGCGCTACGAGCCGGACTCGACCGTTCCCGACCTCGTCAAGGACAACCCGCATTTCGCCTATCGGGTCGGCGACATTGCCCCGCACATCAAAGGCCAGCAGATCATCATCCCGCCATTCATTGTCGCCGGCTTCGTCGAGGCGGTGTTCATCTGGAAACATGGCACCGTCTTCGAATACATGCGCTACCTGAAGGACGGATGGTTCAACGACCAGGATCGCGGATAAGAGCGGACGCGCGGCGCGCGGCGGGGCGGCGATGAGCTACCGAGCAATCTATGCCTATGCCTGGGATATCGCGGAAGTCGGCGTCGCGCCGTTCGTCGCCGAGGTGAAGGCGCTTGGGCTCAATACGGTGACGTTTGCCGGTAGCTATCACGCCGGCAAGTTCATCCGCCCGAAGGGGAGGAGCGGCAAGGTCTATTTCCCCGAGGACGGCACGGCGTATTTCCGCACCGATCAGTCGCGCTACGGCAAGATCAAGCCGGTGGAAAACAGCCTGCTTCGCGACCGGGACATTCTGAAGGAGCTTTGCGCGTCGGACATCTCGGTCAACGCGTGGATGGTGCTCCTGCACAACACCCGGCTCGGCACAGAGCACCCGGCTTCGACGGTCGAGAACGCGTTCGGCGACCGTTATATCTACAGCCTCTGCCCCTCGGCGCCGGAGGTGCGCGAATACGCCGTCGCGCTCTGTAAGGATGTGACCGACAACTATCCCGTCATCGGCCTGTCGCTGGAGACGCCGGGCTTCCTTCCCTACCAGCACGGTTTTCACCACGAGTTCGCGCTGATGAGGCAGAACAGGTGGTTCGATGCCCAGATGGGTCTTTGCTTCTGCGAACATTGTATGCGCGGCGCGAAGGAGAAGGGTATCGATGCGGCTCGCCTCAAGCAAAAGATCGCTGGCGATATCGGGGCCTATCTCGACAGCGACATCGATTTTCCGGACGACATGGCGGAGGCGTTCTGGCTTGCAGATGTCGAAGGTGGAGAACTGTCAGCCAACCTCCGCTTCCGCTGCGAGACCGTCACATCGCTGGTTACGGAAATTCGCTCATCGGTGCGAAGCGACGCGGCAGTCGCCGTCATTCCGTCCGTCGCCCGGCCGACCGGAGGCGCCTGGTACGAGGGAACCGACCTCGCCGCCCTTGCAGACACTACCGGCATCATCGAGGCGTGTTTCTACGAGCCGAGCGTGGCGCGCATCCGCGCCGACATCTTCGATGTGCAACTACGGCTGAGCGGTGCGGGAAAACTGCGCGGAATTTTGCGCCCAGCCTGGCCGGACTTACAGAGCAAGGCCGACGTCGTTGGCGCCGTGACCGCGCTTCGCGATGCCGGCATCACCGACGTCGCTTTCTACAATTACGGCCATCTCAGGCGGAGCAGTCTCGGCTGGATTGCCGAAGCTCTTGCCGCTGTCGGAGATTAGGAACTTGCAGTTCAAAAGACAGGTCGTCGCGATAACGGGCGCGTCAGGCGGGATCGGAAGAGAGCTCTGCCGCTATTTCGGTGGCGAGGGCGCGACCATCGCGGCCTTGGACATAAGCCCCGCCGTTATGGCGTTCGCTGACGAACTGCGTCAGGTGGGCATCAAGGCCGAAGTGGCGGTTGTCGATATCGGCGACGCAAATGCTGTGAAAGAAGCTTTCGCGCGCCTTCAGTCGACGCTCGGTGATGCGAACATCCTGATCAATAATGCCGGCGTCTCGCATAACCCGGCGCTCGGCCGAACAACGCCGGAGGGTTGGCGCGACGACATCAACGCAAACCTGAACGGCGCCTATAATTGCGCCTATGCGGTGCTGCCAAGCATGCAGACGCGCAAAAAAGGCGTCATCGTCAACATCGGGTCGGTGAACGGTTTTTCGGCGCTCGGCGACGCCGCTTACAGCGCCGGCAAAGCCGGCATGATCAGCCTGACGCGATCGCTGGCGCAGGAATTCGGCCGCTACAACATCCGCGTCAACATCGTCTGCCCAGGGACCGTGCGGACGCCGATCTGGGACGACCGTGCTTCGCGCAATCCGGAGGTACTGGAACAGCTCACGCGCTGGTATCCGCTCAGGCGCATCGTCGAGCCGATCGAGGTGGTGCGCGCGGTCGCGTTCCTCGCTTCGGATGCGGCATCGGCGATCACCGGAGTCGCATTGCCGGTGGATTGCGGGCTGATGGCCGGCAACATCGTGATGGCGCGTGAGCTGATTCTCGAAGACTTTTGAGGATTGAGGGGAGGACGCGTTGGACAGGTTGCGCATCGGAATCATCGGTCTTGGATGGTTCGGCGAGATTCATTGCGAGGCGATCATCGGTATTCCGAATCTCGAGCTGGCGACGCTCTGCACGAGAACCGAAAGCCGGCTCGCCGACCTTGCCAAGAAATTCGGGGTGAAGAAGACTTTTACCGACTACCGCAAGCTCCTCGCCGATCCCGATATCGATGCCGTCTCGATCGTCACCATGTGGGATCAGCATACCGAGCCGGCGATTGCGGCGCTCGAAGCCGGCAAGCATGTCTTCCTCGAAAAACCGATCGCAAGCACTGTCGCCGATTGCCGAAAAATTATCGAGGCGTCGAAGAAGTCGAAGGGCATCCTGCAGGTCGGCCATATCTGCCGCTTCAATCCCCGTTATCGCGCCGCCAAGGACGCGATCGCGGCCGGCCGGATCGGCAAAATCGTGTCGCTCGCGTCGCGCCGCAACATCCCGGCCGCGTGGACGCCGACCATCCTGAACAAGATCGGCCCGATCGTCGGCGACGCCATCCACGATACCGACCTGATGCTCTGGTTTACTGGAGACCGAATCGTCAGCGCTTATGCGCAGACCGTGGACGTGCGCGGGCTAAAGCATCCCGATATAGCCCAGACGATGTACCGATTCGCCGGAGGCGCCACAGCGACACTCGAAACGGTCTGGTGCATGCCGGAGAAAACGCCCTACGACATCGACGAGCGCATGAACGTCATCGGCACCGAGGGTTTTGTCCAGATCCAGGATACGTTTCCGAATCTCGGAATTGCCGCGACCGACAAATTTCACAGTCCCGACACGACCTACTGGCCGATGTTCGAGGGCGCGCGCGGTGGAGCGCTGAAGGAGGAGTTTTCCTATTTCGCCAATTGCGCATTGAAGGGACTGAAGCCGGCGATCGGCACGCCCGAAGACGCGATGGCGGCGCTCGAGGCGACGCTCGCGGCGGAGGAATCCGCCCGCACGGGACAGGTCGTAAGGATCGGCTAGGTGGGCGAACCGAACCGCAAGTTTTTGGAATTCGTGGAGGGAGTGATGGCGAAGAAAAAGGTTCTGGTCGTTGGGCTCGGCAATATGGGGATGTCGCATGCGCTCGCCTACACGCGGATTCCCGGCTACGAAGTGGTCGGCGTCTGCACCCGCCACATCGACGCCGTGAAGATTCCTGAGGCGCTCGCGAAGGCGAAGAAATACGCCGACTATGATACGGCGCTACGCGAGCTGAAGCCGGACATCGTTTCTGTCAACACACTGCCCGACACCCACGCCGAGTTTGCCATCAAGGCGATGAAGGCCGGCGCGCATGTTTTCGTGGAAAAACCGCTTGCCGAGACGGTAGAGCGCGCGCAGGAGGTCGTCGATACGGCGAAACGCACGGGCAAAAAACTCGTGATCGGCTACATCCTCCGCGTACACCCGTCTTGGATCAAGTTCATCGAGATCGCGCGCCAACTCGGCACGCCGCTGGTCTTTCGCATGAACCTGAACCAGCAATCGAACGGCGAGACCTGGGCCTGGCACAAGCGGCTGATGGACTCTTTTCCTCCGATCGTCGATTGCGGCGTCCACTATGTCGACGTGATGTGCCAGATGACGAAGGCTAAACCAGTGCGCGTGCAGGCGATGGGAGCGCGCCTCTCGGACGAGGTTCCGGTCTACAATTACGGCATGCTGCAGGTCGCCTTTGAAGACGGCTCGGTCGGTTGGTACGAGGCCGGATGGGGCCCGATGATGAGCGAGACGGCGTTCTTCGTGAAGGACGTGATCGGACCGAAGGGTTCGGTGTCGATCGTCATGGCGGAGAACTCCGGGGGAGTGAAGTCCGATGACATCAACGCACACGTCAAGACCAGTCAGATCCTGTGGCACCACACCGACATGTCGAAACCCGACGAGCGCATCGACATGACCGATGAGCCCGGCCATGACGAGCTCTGCGAGCGCGAGCAGCTCTATCTTTTGAGGGCGATCGACGAGGATCTCGACCTTTCCGACCACATGAATGACGGCGTGAAAAGCCTTCGCATCGTGATGGCGGCGGACGAGTCCGTGAAGAGCGGGAATGTCGTCAATCTCTGAGCGAACAGGCCGCCCGCCGTCACGCTGCTCGACCAGAACATGGCCGCCAATCACCGGAAAGTGACGCCTGACCCTTGAAAAGGTCGGCGTCGAGGATTTGAATCCTCGCGCGCCCCAACCAAGGTTTCGCATGATCAGGCTTCTCGTTTCCGTTCTGCTTCTCCTTGCGGGGACCACCGCCTTTGCTGCGCGGCCATCCACGCTTGGCATGACGTGCCACCAAGCGCAGCGCATGGTGGCGTCGCGGGGCGCGGTCGTGATGAGCACGGGCCGGCACACCTATGCCCGCTTCGTTGCGAGTCCGGGTTACTGCGAGGTTGCCGAATGGGCCATTTGGGCCACCGCGCCGACGAAGGACGCGCGGGCCTGCCAGCTCGGGTATACCTGCACCTCGACGCCGCCGCTCGAATACGACCGCCCCGGCGACCACTGGTTTTTCGATCGCTGAAACTCCGGTCCGGCGCCGCCCTCTCAGGCGTGGCCGCCGTTGAAATAGCTCCGCACGAAATCGCGCTCGATCTCCACCGCCGTCCATTCGTCCTCGCCCTTGTCTTCGTAGATCAGCGTGTAGGGGCCGCAATAGCCGGCCCGCTCCGCCGCCGCGAGGCAGAGGGCGAAATCGTCGCCGTCGATCTCATTGTTGCGCGGAAACCAGGCCTTGGCGTGACTATCTTCAGAGCGCGCGAGAACCGACGCGAGATCCTCGTATTTTTCCGGCCCGGCGGTTTTCCAGTTGCCGAAATCGGCCATGAAGCCGACCTCGCCGTCGAGCCGGTCGAGGATGTGATGAACCTCCTTTGGACTTGCCGTCAGCGCCAACCAGTTCTCGGTGGTGACGCGGACGCCCTGCTCGGCGCCGCGGCGGCCAAGCGCGCGAAGGCCGGCGACGGAAAGGGCGAGCGTCTCGGGCGATGGCTGCTGTTTTCCGGCGATGACGCGGGCGGCCTTCGCACCGAGTTCCGCGGCCGCGTCGATCCATTTGCCGATCCAGTCGCTGTCGCGATCGCGCTCTGTCGGGTGGGTGATGTCGCCGTCGTCGATCAAGAGCGTCGAGAGTATGACGCCCGCATCGGAAATGGCGGCGCGCACCTCGCCGAGATAGGCTGGGTCGCGGCTTTCGAGGTGAAATTGGCAGATCTGCAGGTGGTCGATGCCGCGCTGTGCGATCGCTTCAGGCAGTTGCATCAGGCTCAAACCGGCCGGCCCCCACTTCTCCTCAGCCTGGCCAAAAACATCCTTGCCGGGCGCGTTTGGATGGAAAATGCCGAGCGCACGGTGCACGCTCCAACTCGAGACGGCGATCACGGGTGAGGTCTCTCTCGGCATCGGCGCTCTCCCGAAAACAATGGTCTAGCTTGTAGCCGAAGGCCAGCGGCCGAGCCAAGCTGCCGCAAAACGAATGCACCGCGAGAGGTGTGCGATGGACGCGAAGCTGTGGAACGTCGGGATGAAGGTGAAGGATGTCGATGCCGAGGTCGCGTTCTTCGTGGCGCTCGGCGGAAAGCTCCTGATTCGCGAACACCTGGCGACGCCGGACGGCGAGGTGGAGTACGCGCTTCTGGAATTCGGCGGCACGCGGCTGTTCCTCACGCCGAAGACGATTTTCGAAGCCCGACTGCCCTTTGCCCTGCAGACCGGGCTGACGCACGCCGTTTTCGAGGTGGCGGAGCTCGAGCCGGAAGTCGAACGGCTCAAGGCGCTCGGGACCGAGGTGCTGATCCCTCCCATGGAGATAAGCGCCGGCTTCGGCACGCGGAGGATCGCATTCTTCCGGTCGCCGGGCGGAGTTGTTTTCGAGGTGATGCAGATTATTTCAGACTGAGCGGTATGCGCGACCCCCTCCCCCAAACCCCTCCCCGCAAGGCCGCAAGAGGGAGGGAGGGCGATCTCCTCACCAACCAAGCTTGCTGATCTTCTCCGCCACGGCGCGGCCAAGCGCCGCCTGCGCGTCCCGGTCGAGATGGATGCCGTCGAAGGCGCTCGACTGGATCACGTCACCGGCGTTCAGGAACGCAGCGCCATACTCGCGCGCCACCGCCTCGTAGTGCGGCGCAAGCTTGAGCGACTTTTCGTATCCACCCTCGAACATCGTCTCGAGCTCAGGACGCTCGCCGAAACGCTCGAGTATCGGCGGCGGGCAGATGACGAGTATTTTTGGAATGCCTTGCTTGGGCCCCGATGCCGATTGCATGACGATCGACAAGAGCGCGCCGACGCCGGCGGCTATATCGGGCGGCGGCACGCCGAAGCGACGTTTCAGATCGTTGGTGCCGAGCATGATCGCGACTGCATCGAGCGGCCGGTGGCTTTTGAGGCAGGGCATGAGATAGGCCGAGCCGTTCATCCAAAGCCCCTCAATCGGGTCGGCATGGACCGTGGTGCGGCCGGGCAGGCCCTCGGCGATCACGGCCCAGCTGTTTCCAAGCCGGTCTTGCAGCACGCCCGGCCAGCGCTCGTCAGGCTCGTAGCGCTGGTCATCGCCGGGTCGCGTGGCGCTGCCCCAGGTGTTGGAATCGCCAAAGCAGAGAATGGTTTTCATGGGCGCCCCACCGGTTGCCGCGCCAGGTTTTTGCGGCGCGGGGTGACTTGACCCGATTGGGAATGTCGGGTGCGGGGGCGAAGGTCAAGCGCGAGAAGGCGCGGATCGAAACGTGCGCGGTCAGATCAGGCGTTCTTGGTCTTGCGGAAAAGCGCCTCGAAGGCCCATCGGGAAACCGCCCCACCTGCGAGCAGGACGAGGGGAGGCGTCATCACGATCAGGGCGAAGAGACGAAGCTGGTTCGTCAGCGGATTGGCCATGTCGCCCGTCGCCACGATCAGAGCGGCAATGCAGATCCAAAAAACGATCCAGATGGCTGAGATCGCCATCCATACACGGATCATCGCCTGCCGGGTCTCGAGCGCGGCGACGGCTACACTTGTGTTCGACATTCTAACGGCTCCCAGCCACCCGCGAGGGTAACGCATACGTCTTGATTTCGTGCCTCGGCGAGCTTCGATCGTGGTTCCTCGATTGGCCCGCTTTCGCTGAGCGGTTGCCGGAGGCTCGCTGACGGGTCGGCTGTAGCGGAGTTCTGTTTCCTCCGAATGTCGCCAAGTGTTTCGTTCCCGGCGGCTGGCGGTGACGTACGAAATAGGCCTGTAACATTGACCTATTTGGAAGCGCGGAACCGAAAGTGCGAAGTTGCCGTTTATCCGGCCTACAGCTGGGAGCGTTCCAAATGATGAAGGGTGGTCTTCTTTGGCTGATCGGTATTCCGCTGCCGATCATTCTGCTTCTCTGGATTTTCGGTTTTCTGAGCTGAGCGGCTTTTGCCGCCTGCCGTCGTCTTCAGCGAAGGTTTAGACGCCGCTTGCGCCACGCCCGGCGCGGGCGGCGCGCTTTTTTAGAGAGATGGTCTAACACCCGGAAGTTGGATGGTCGCGGCATCCCCGTCCATTAGCGCCCCAGGCCCCTTACCTGGGACAGACCCACCGGCAATCGCGCCGCGCAAGGCTCGACTGGAGGCGCGCGCAAGCCGAAATTGCCGGGAAACGCCGCGGTCGAACTGCTATGAGCAGGAAAACCGATGGAGTGGCCATGCAGGTCGGAGTCCCGAGGGAGATCAAATCGCAGGAGTATCGCGTCGGGCTGACGCCCGGGGCGGTGCGCGAATATGTGGCCGCCGGCCATCAAGTGCTGGTGGAGAGCGGCGCCGGTGACGGGATCAACGCCGACGACGATACCTATCGGAGGGCCGGCGCGCGGATCGCCAAGACTGCAGCCGAGGTGTTTGCCGATTCCCAGATGATCGTGAAGGTGAAAGAGCCTCAGGAAGAGGAATGGACGCGCCTCTCGGCGGGAAAAATCCTCTTCACCTATCTGCATCTCGCACCCGATCCGCGGCAGACGAACGGGCTGATCGAATCCGGCTGCACGGCGATCGCCTACGAGACCGTCACCGATGCTCGGGGCCATTTGCCGCTGCTTGCGCCGATGAGTGAAGTAGCGGGGCGGCTCGCAATCGAAGCGGCGGGCCAGTCGCTGAAGCGCTTCAACGGCGGGCGCGGGCTGCTGATCGGCGGGGTGCCGGGCGTGCAGCCCGCACGCGTCGTGGTGCTCGGCGGCGGCGTGGTCGGCACGCATGCGGCGCGCATGGCGGTGGGGCTCGGCGCCGAGGTCTCGGTGCTCGACAAGTCGCTGCCGCGGCTCCGCGAGATCGACGAGCTTTTCGAGGGCCGCGTCAGGACGCGTTTTTCCACGCTCGCGACCATCGAGGAAGAGGTGTTTTCCGCCGATGTGGTGATCGGTGCCGTGCTGGTGCCGGGGGCGAGTGCGCCAAAACTCGTGACGCGCGCCATGCTGAAGTCGATGAAGCGCGGCGCCGTGGTCGTCGACGTCGCGATCGACCAGGGCGGTTGCTTCGAGACGTCGCGGCCGACCACCCACGCCGATCCGGTCTACGCGGTCGACGGCATCATCCACTATTGCGTCGCCAACATGCCGGGCTCGGTGCCGCTCACGTCGAGCGAAGCGCTGAACAATGCGACGCTGCCCTTCGGGCTGGCGCTGGCTGGCAAGGGGTTGAAGGCGATTCTTGACGATCCGCATCTTCGGGCCGGACTCAACGTGCATCGCGGCGAGATCACGCATCCGGCCGTGGCGAAGAGCCTCGGCCTGCCGTTCCGCGACCCAATCGAAGCGGTGCAGGAGGAGCTGCGCCGCGAGAGCCAGCGGCTTGCTAGCTAGCGTCGTCGGCGACAGGCGCTGCGGTCCAATTCTGTCGTCATTGCCGGGCTTGACCCGGCAATCCATTCCGTTGCGGTCAGGGTGGCTTCTGCGTTCCGGAATGGATGCCATGGTCAAGCCATGGCATGACGACAATCTGAGATGCAGGCGTCTCCGTGCTCCCAAGCGGATCGTCGGAGCGCCCTAATGAAAATTCCGGCCCTTCGGCATGGCCGCTCGATTCGTCTCGTGTAACGCTTTGAGCTCGGCCACGAGTTCGGGCTCCTCGGCGAGCATGCGGGCCATGCGCGAGCTCTTCTTCGCCACCTGACGAAGCTCGTCGACCGGGCGCCGCACCTCGTCGGTGGGCGCCATGCCACTCGATCCGATGGACTCGGCGGAGAGGAGCGAAAGAAGCGGCGTCAGATCCTCGAGCCGCTCGGCGATCACATGGATGACGCCTTGTTCGGATTGCATTTTCCCGGTGACCTGGAGGAGCCGTGCGCCGAGCACGATGGAGCGAAAACGCTCGAAAATTTTGGGCCAGACGATGACGTTGGCGACGCCCGTCTCGTCCTCGAGCGTGGCAAAAATCACGCCAGACGCCGTGCCGGGGCGCTGGCGGACGAGAACGAGGCCGGCAACCGAGACCCGCCGCCCGCTTGCCATCTCCGCGAGTTTTCCTGTCTCCACGATGCCGCGGGCGGCAAGCTTGCCTCTCAGGAACGAGACGGGATGCGCCTTCAGAGAGAGCGAGAGCGAGCGGTAATCGCTCACCACATGCTCGCCGAGGGGCATGATGGGCAGCGTCACCTGAGCCTCGGACTGCAGCCTGCCATCCTCCTTATCGCCGGCGGCAGCGAAAAGCGGCAGGCGCTCGGCGGCCGACAACGGATCGAGGGCTCGCACCTCCCAGAGCGCGGCGCGGCGGTCGAGTCCGATCGAGCGAAAGGCGTCCGCCTCGGCGAGACGTTCGAGGCCGGAGCGGGAAATGCCCGAGCGCAGCCAGAGGTCGCGGACGCTGCGATAGGGTTTTTCGCGCGCGGCGACGAGGAGCGCTGCGTCGGCTTCGCGAAAACCCTTGATCTGGCGGAAGCCGAGCCTGACGGCACAACGTGTGCGGATGGCAGGGGCTTGCTCGGCGTGGCGGGGATGGAGGGCACCAGCGCTTTCCCTCCCCCGCAAGGGGGGAGGGGACTCCTCTTCTTCCAGCGTCGAATCCCATTGCGAAAAATTTATGTCGACCTCGCGCAGCTCGACGCCGTGCTCGCGGGCGTCGCGCACGAGCTGGGCGGGCGCGTAGAAGCCCATTGGCTGGGCGTTGAGTAGCGCGGCGCAGAAGACATCGGGGTAGTGACACTTCATCCACGCGGAGGCGTAGACCAGGAGCGCGAAGCTTGCGGCGTGGCTCTCTGGAAAACCGTACTCACCAAAACCTTCGATCTGGCTGAAGCAGCGTTCGGCGAAGTTGCGCTCGTAGCCGCGCGCGACCATGCCCTCGATCATCTTTGTCTTGAAGGTGCCGATGGTGCCGACGCGGCGGAAGGTCGCCATGGCACGGCGAAGCTTGTCGGCCTCCCAGGGCTCGAACTTCGCCGCAACGATGGCGATCCGCATCGCTTGTTCCTGGAAGAGGGGCACGCCGAGCGTCTTGCCGAGCACTTTTTCGAGCTCGTCCGGGGGGCCATGATCGGGATGTGGCTTCGGATAGACGACCGTTTCCAGCTTCTGCCTTCGGCGAAGGTAGGGATGCACCATGTCGCCCTGGATCGGGCCGGGGCGGACGATCGCCACCTCGATGACGAGGTCGTAGAAGGTACGAGGCCGGAGCCGCGGCAGCATGGTCATCTGCGCGCGGCTCTCGATCTGAAAAACGCCGATCGTATCGGCGCGGCAGATCATGTCGTAGACGACGGGCTCCTCGGCCGGGATCGTGGCGAGATCGACATTCACGCCGTAATGATCGTCCAAAAGATCGAAGCCCCTCTTCAGAGCTGTCAGCATGCCGAGCGCCAGTACGTCGATCTTCAGCATCTTCAAGGCATCGAGATCGTCCTTGTCCCATTCGATGATGTTGCGCCCGTCCATCGCCGCGTGGAGGATGGGAACCACCTCGTCGAGACGGCTCCGGGTGATGAGGAAACCGCCGACATGCTGGGAAAGATGGCGGGGAAAGCTGATGATCTTCCGCGACATTTCGAGCACCTGTGCGATACGGCGCTCGTCGGGGTCAAGCCCGGCGCGGCGGGCGTCTCCGCCGTCGACGGCGGAATTCGACCAGCCCCAGATATTGCCGGCGAGCGAGCCGACTGCATCCTCCGACAAGCCAAAAGCCTTGCCCACTTCGCGCGCGGCGGAGCGCGAGCGATAGGTGATGACGGTAGCGGCGATGCCGGCATGCTCGTGGCCGTATTTTTTGAACACGTACTGCATCACCTCCTCGCGCCTCTCGTGCTCGAAGTCGACATCGATGTCGGGGGGCTCGCCGCGCTCGCGCGAAATGAAGCGCTCGAAGAGGAGATTGCCCTGCTCGGGGTTCACGTCCGTGATCCTCAGGCAGTAGCAGACGGCGGAATTGGCCGCGGAGCCGCGGCCCTGGCAGAGGATGCCTTTTTCGTCCCGGGCGAAACGCATGATGTCGCGAACGGTGAGAAAATAGGCCTCGTATTGGAGGTCCTTGATGATCGCGAGCTCGTGCTCGATGAGCTTTCGCACGCTGTCCGGCACGCCGCTCGGGTAGCGTTCCGCCGCGCCTTTCCAGGTGAGACGGATGAGCTCGTCGAAGGGCGTGGCGCTTTCGCCTGCGGATTCCAGCGGGTAGTCGTATTGAAGCTCGTCGAGCGAAAAGGTGAGCCGCTCGAGGATCGCAAGCGTCTCGCTGACGGCACTCGGATATTCGGCAAAAAGCCGCGCCATCTCGGCTGCGCTCTTCATGTGCCGCTCGGCATTCGCTTCGAGCAGTTTTCCGGCGGTCTCCAGCGTCTTGTGCTCGCGGACGCATGACAAGACGTCCTGCAGCCGCTGCCGCTCCGGCGCGTGATACAGCACGTCGCCGAGCGCCAGCATTGGGACCGGGAAGCGGGTGGCGAGAGCGGCGATCTTCGCGAGGCGCCTTCGGTCGTCGCCATGATAGAGGCAGGTGGCGCCGAGCCGCACGTGGCCGGGAAAGGCTTCGGCAAGCGTCATCAGCGCGTGCTTTGGCATTGTATCGAGCCGGCGGCCGGGGAGAACTGCGAGCTCCATCCCCGCGCCCCATTCCAGAACATCGGCGAGGTCGAGATGACACTCGCCCTTTTTCGTCCGGAGATTGCCGGTGGTAAGCAGCCGGCAGAGTTTTCCATAAGCGGCGCGGTCGGTCGGCCAGACGGCGATGTCCGGCGTGCCCCCCGGGTCGGGCTGATCGCCCGCCCGAGGGCAGGCTCTGCGAAAAGAAAGCCGGCAGCCGACGGCGTAGCGGGCGCCGGTCGTTTTGGCGGCAAGGTGGCCGCGGACGATGCCGGCAAGCGTGTTCCGGTCGGCGATGGCAAATCCGGCAAGGTCGAGGGCGGCGGTCGTCGCGGCAAGCTCTTCCGGATGCGAGGCGCCGCGCAGGAAGGAGAAATTCGAGGCGGCGAGGAGCTCGGCATAGGCTGGCTCGCCCGGCTGCCGGAAGCGCGGCCGCTTCCTTTCTCCGCCAAGCGGAACTGAAGGCGAAATGCGCGGCCGCTCGCGGCTGGAGGGCGGTTTTTCGGGCATAAGCCAACCTGTGGCGGCAAACGGGAGTTTGCCGTGCTATAGGCTCTCGGTCTTGAATGTTCTCACTATGTTCTCTAGGGTCAGGGCAGTCAACTACCCGAGGACATCTCTCGGGGACTGCTCACTGGCTGAGGATGCAAGCCGCCTACGACCTCGCGCAGCTGCGCATGCGGGCGGACCCGATCAACGTGAAGCGCCTCGAGCCGAAGGCGGCCTAGACTAGGTTCTGTACCCATAAGGGTTGCGGGTGGGTGAGGAGAGTGATTCAAGGTC
>CAYTTC010000018.1:0-53562 GCA_964440525.1 uncultured Propylenella sp.
CATCAGCCTACTATCGCCGATTCGGGTGGCGACCGCCCTTAGCGTGACAATGCCGCGTGGTCCCTTGCGGTCCCATTTTTCGATCTCTTCAGGCTCTTGTGCACGGTGTGCGAGTCTATTGGGCCGTGTATCCGCCATCGATCACGAGTTCGGCGCCGGTGACGAATTTCGATTCGTCCGATGCGAGATATAAAACCCCGTAGGCGACATCTTCCGGCTCGCCGACATGCCCCATCGGGTGCATGGCATCGAGAGCTTTGCGCCCTTCCGTGACATCGCTCCCGCTGTCACGGAGATAGTTCTCCACCATCGGTGTCCAGATGTATCCGGGATGGATCGAGTTGACCCGAATGTTCAATCCCGCCTTGGCGCAGTAAAGCGCGACGGACTTCGTATAGAGACGAACGCCGCCCTTCGAGGCATTGTACGCGCCGAGGTTGGGATCGCCGACCAAACCCTCGATCGAGGAAAGATTGATAATCGATCCGGTGGTGAGCGGCTTCCGCTCCTTCATCGCCCGAATGGCGTGTTTTGTGCCAAGAAATACCCCATCGAGATTGATGCTCATCAACCGGTGCCAATCATCGAGAGTCTGCTCCTCCGGCTGGCATCCGAAGCCGATGCCAGCATTGTTCACCAGAATGTCGAGCCTGCCAAATCTCTCGATCGTCTTCTGTATTGCCGATTGCCAGGCACTCTCGCTCGCAACGTCGTGAGTGAGGTAGAGCGCTTTCTCGCCGCGGGAAGCTATTGTCTCGACGATCTTCTCGCCTTCGGCGTCTTTAATGTCTGTGACCACGATGCTTGCCCCTTCGCGTGCGAGCAGCATGGCAGTAGCCGCGCCAAGACCTCTGGCGCCGCCGGTGACGAGCGCCACCTTGTCCTGAACTCGACCCATGCCTCTCCTCCCCTTCTCCGCGACCCTACGGTCGTAACCGCGTGAGGGCCTACATACCTCCGTAGCGAGCGTGCGCATTTGACTTCAGTCAAAGCCGAGGAGCTTTCGGATCGAGATGATGAGACGAAAGTCTTCGAGAAATGCCGAGTGCAGTTTGATGCAGATAAGAGATTGGCCGCTTTGAAGGACGTTTTGGAACGATCAATCGATGAGAAAGTACGATTTCTCAGAGCGCCCGAGGCTTATCCAAGTCGTCCTTCAAACGTCGAAGTCGTCGAGACTCACTGGTCATGGGTCTTCATCGCCGGTGAGCATGTCTACAAACTGAAGAAACCTGTGGTCTCTGAATACTTCGATTTCACCTATCTTGACGCGCGGGAGGCCAACTGTCGCAAGGAGGTCCTTCTGAACCGACGGCTGGCTGGCGACGTCTATGAGGGTGTTGCAGCCCTTGCCGTCGATCCCAGCGGCGTATTGAGCATAGGTGGAGCTGGAAAGATCATTGATTGGCTGGTGGTGATGCGGCGCCTGCCGGCGGATCGGATGCTTGATCAATTGATTTCTCGGAAGTCCTTTGACCCTCGGCAGCTTCACCGACTGGCAGAACGACTCGCGGGGTTCTATGCGGGACAGCCGAGCTCCGCGATCAGACCAGAAGCATACGTCGCCAGGTTCACACGGGAGCAGGCCATAAACCGAGTGATGCTTGCCAAGATCGATGGTGAGAGGCTGGCCGCTTATATGCCGCTATTAGATCGTCTTGATGCTGCATTGACGTGTAACTGTCCGCTCCTCGAGGACCGGGTTCGGTGGGGCCGCATCGTCGATGGCCATGGCGATCTGCGCCCCGAGCACATTTGTCTCACCAATCCGATCGTCATCTTCGACTGTCTCGAATTCAATGACGGGCTGCGGCAGGTCGATCCGGTCGATGAGCTGACATTTCTCGGACTGGAGTGCGCAATGCTTGGAGCGCCTTCGGTCGGCCGCGAACTCACGGAGGAAGTGCTGACCCGGTTGGGGCAAAGCGTTCCAGAACAGCTAGCTTCGTTCTGTATGGCCTTTCGCGCTCTGTTGCGGGCCCGACTCTCCTTGGCGCATCTCCTCGACGCCGTCCCCAGACAACCGGAAAAGTGGCGGCCGTTGGCTGATCGCTACGCCGCATTCGCTGCATCCGCTCTCGCCGACCTTGGCGTCTAAGTCTTGCCGCGACCTCCGTTCAGGCCCGCGAAAGCCGCCCAACTGTATCGCGTTCCAGCTCGGAAAGGCTCGCACTCACTTCAACGCGGTATGCCTGAGACCCTTGTCTCAAATCTCGTAGTTCTGCCGGAAGCCGGGCCGTAGCGGCGATTGTCCGTGACCGAGTGTCGGGGGAGCGGCGGAGAGGGGGCCACCCGTATTCCGCCCTCATTGCAGAAACCAGCAGCGGGGAACCGGGCAAAGCCTCGCTGAGCCTCGCTGAACCGTGCAACGATATCGTACTGCGGGAACCCCTGTGTGGCAAGATAGGCGAGATCGTCCGCATCGAACCGAAAGGCCTCGATCTCGGCCAGCAGATCGTCCAGACCGCACGCAATCAGAAAATTCCTCTTCGGCGGCAGGCGTCTGACAAAGAGGCTGAACACGGCGACTTCGTCGTGGGTGAGCACCCAGTACGCCTGCAGCATCCGGAGCTCGTAGAGATCGGTGAACAGGCCGAGGTTCATGCTGTTGCCGCCTTCCGAAATCTTGTGTCCGTCTAAGAGGCTCGCGCGGGCACCAGGTTGACCCAGGTCAACGAAGCGGGACGATCACCGTTTAAAGTGTGGGGTTCGAAACGCACGGTTTTTCGATGACGACCTTGGTCATTCCGTCGCCGCCGCTGCGGCGTCTTTTCTCGCTGATCGACTCGGCGCCGGCGCCGAGGAGCCCTGATCTCTCGCGTCTGCTTCAATATTGGCGGGAGAAGCGCGGCGCGCATGTGCAGCCGCGCCTCGAGGAATTCGATAAGACCGAGATTGGGGGCGCTTCCGCCTCCATGTTCATCTACCGGCCCGGTCGCGTACACGCCTAGTGGATGTTCGGAAGCTCGTTGTCGATCACATGCAGGTCTGTGCGGCAGACGCCGCACGCGCTGACGCGGACCAGGATCTGGCCCGGTCCCGGACGCGGCGTCTCATGTTCCACGAAGCGGAGGGGATGCCCGGCGGCCTTGAGCGTCGCCGCTCTCATGGCGGCTTCAATTGGAGAGGAGCAACGGGAAGGGGACATCCTGGAGCATGTCGCGCGAAACACCGCCGAGAATCATCTCGCGGAAGCGTGAATGTCCGTAACAGCCCATTACGAGCATATCCGAGCCGGTATCGAGCATTTGCGCCTGCAGTTCCTGTTTCACACTTTGCCGGGTACTGCGGATCACGTGTGTCTCCGCCCGCACGCCGTGCCTTGACAGCGTGGTGGTGATGTCATCCCCTGGCGTGAACTGTCGCACTGGATCGCTCAATATGCCCTCAATCGACACGATCCGCACTGTCTCCGCCTTCAAAAGAAAGGGCATCGCGTCGAAGATCGCGCGCGCGGCCTCTCGGCCGCGGTCCCACGCAAGGAGGATATTCCTGCCAAGAGCATCCCCAGACCACCCTGTGGGGACCGCCAGCACAGGGCGGCCGGAGGTGAACACGACTTCCTCGATCTGATGGCGTCCCAGGGACGCTTCATCCTGTAGTCTCGGGTAGATGATGAGGTCGGCCGCGCGTGCCATCGCACCCGCATGCGGTGAGATCAGATCGCTAGATTTCTTCCCGTCTCGCCACTCGTAAGCAATGCCTGCCTGTTCGCAGGTAGGTCTGAAAGCCTTTTCGGTTGCCCTCTGTTCCTCTTCAGCCGCTTCAATCTGCGCCGCGATGAACTCAACCGCCCCTGATTCGAATCCAACGCCGTAGAAGACGACTGCCGGAGGGATATAGAGGCCCACAAGCTTGCTGTTGTCAGCAAGCGGCAGCGCCTTGAAAGCTTTAACAACACATTCAACACCCTGTGCCGCCGGAATCATGGAAAATACAGTGCGCAAAGCGGTCATGGATTCTCCGTATTCTAAACGCGGCTTCAGGCAGCCCAGCAATCGTTCATCTCGTCGAGCGTGGTGCGATCACGCAGCACGATGCGTCGCGCGACCGGAATGGAGATGACGCCGTCCCGCTCAAGCTGTGTCAGCGTGCGTGAGACGGTTTCGATGGTCAGACCGAGATAGTCGGCGATGTCCTGCCGCGACATTGGAAGCTCGATCGGGCCGCTCGAACTTTGCCGCGCGGTCATGTCGAGAAGGAAGCCCACAATGCGCTCCTGCGCATTCTTGCGGCCGAGAAGGAGCTTGTGGGTCTGCGCCCGCTGCAGATGTTCGGCGGTCTGAGTCCAAAGCTTGTGAACGAGCGTCTGGTCGCGCATTGCCTCGGCCAGGAAGGCGCTCCGCTTCACAAACAGAATCTGCGAGCGGCCGATCGATTCCGCCGAGAAGGAGTGCAGGTTTTCGGTTTCCAAACCGAACATGTCACCGGGGAAATAGAAGGCCCCGATCTGGCGGCGCCCATCGCTCATGAGCTTGGAAAAGCGCACTGCGCCGCTGACCACTTTATAGATGTATTCGGCCGGCTCATCCTCGGCGAAGATTTCTGCATCTCGCTCGAAGGTCATGCAGGCGCCCATCAGGCCAATTATATCGGTAATGGAGCTGACCGTTGTGCCCTGAGTAAACGCTCCACCCCTGGCATTGCGAATTGCTCCCGTCTCGCCCTTCCAGTGCAAGGTCGGTGAATAGACCGGGGTTCATGCCGTCGCCTTTCGGTAAGCGTCGGCTCTAATGCTTGTGTGAATCGCGTCGCTTGACACAGATCAACGTGCTGGCCGCAGCGTTGCCCTCTAAGTTTCGGGCCACAAAGAATGCGTGGGCTCGGCGATGACGACGCTGGCAATCTTGCCGCCGCCACTCCGGCGGCTCTTTTCACTGATCGACTTTGCTCCGCAGCCGAAGAGCGTCGAGCTTGCGCATCTTTTCGAATACTGGCGCGACCAGCGTGGCACACGGGTTCTGCCGCCGCTGGATGAAATCGACAAGACCGCAGTCGGGACCGCGTCCTCCCGCATGTTCATCTATCGGCAATCCGACCGCCCGCGCGACTACACACTCGTTGCGGGACGGCAGGTGATGGGCTCGCTGCTCGGCTCCCTCGATATCGGTGACGGACTGTCTGAGGGCAAAAATCGGCGCATCGCGGCCCGACTCCGGCGGCTTTTCGATTTCGTTCGTGAGGCCGGGGAGCCTGTGGTGGCGGAATTCCCCGTAGAGGAAGGGGAGCGGCGGGTGCTCGTGGAGGTCCTTGCCGCACCTCTAGCTGAGCAAGGATCGACCGTAGCGGCGATTTTCGGGGGAATTGGCATCCGCCCAGCGTGAGGAGGTTCAGACCGTGACCCAAGAATCGGCTTCCGAGTTGCTCCTCTTTGCGCTTGGCGACAGCCGCGCCTTCGGGGAGGCGGTGAGCCGGCACCTGGGCGTGCCGCTCGCGCCGCATGAGGAGCGCGATTTCGAGGATGGCGAGCACAAGACGCGGCCGTTGGTCAATGTGCGTAGACGGGATGTCTATGTGCTGGCCAATCTGGCAGGCGATAGCCGGCAGAGCGCAAACGACAGGCTCTCCCGGCTTCTGTTCTTTGTCGGCGCGCTGAAGGACGCCGGCGCGGCGCGGGTCACCGCGGTCGCCCCGTACCTCTGCTATTCGCGCAAGGATCGGCAGACGAAGCCGCGCGATCCCGTGACGAGCCGCTACGTGGCGCAGCTGTTTGAGGCGGTCGGCACGGACTGCGTGCTCACGATCGAGGTGCACAACCTCGCCGCCTTCCAAAATGCATTCCGGTGCGACACCGACCATCTCGATGCCAACCTGCTCTTCGCGAAATACTTTACGGCGCTGATCGGCGATGGACCGGTCGCGGTCGTGTCGCCGGATGTCGGCGGAGTGAAGCGGGCGGAGCAGTTCCGGGAACGTCTGGAAGCATTGCTCGGCCGACCGGTGGGGAAGGCGTTCATGGACAAGCAGCGGAGCATGGGAGAGGTCACGGGCGACATTTTCGCAGGCGACGTGTCGGGATGCACCGCGATCCTGCTCGACGATATGATCAGCACGGGTGGCACCATGGCACGTGTCGCCGCCGCATGCCGGGAGCGCGGCGCGCAGAAGATCCACCTGGCGGCGACGCATGGCCTGTTTTCCGGCGGCGCGTCGACACTCTTCGCCGAACCGAGCTTCGCGAGCGTCGTGGTCACCGATTCCGTGTCGCCCCTCCGGCTTGATTCGGCGAAGGCCGGAGGCCGGCTTGTCGCCCTCTCGGTCGCACCGCTCTTCGCCGAGGCGATCGCACGAAGTCACCTCGGTGGCTCGATCGTCGACCTGCTCGACAAAGGCGCGTGAACGAGTTCAAAGCAGCGTCGGAGCGACGCTCGCAGCTGGCGCCGGCCAGTGCCACAAAGCGGGCGGGCCCGGCGAATGCTTGCGCAATCGAAGATGCTCGTCCCACGCCGCCCGACTGATCTAAATCAAAGCGAAGACGGCCACCCGGCCCTATGCTTTTGAAAACCAGCAGCGCGTTGCTGCCAGCAGGTGGGAGGGTTCGATGGCATTCGCGAAACGGATAGCAGGGCTTCTGGTCGCCTCGTGTCTGACTGTCGCGGCAAATGCCGCTCAGGCAGGCGGGACGGTCGAGGTTCTTCATTGGTGGACGTCGGGCGGCGAAGCCAAGGCCGTCGGCGAGCTGAAGAAGGCGTTCGAGGGGCAGGGCGGGACGTGGATCGACTCGCCGATTGCCGGCGGCGGCGGCGATGCTGCGATGACGGCGCTGCGCGCGCGCGTAGTCGCCGGCAACCCGCCGACTGCCGTGCAGTTGAAAGGGCCCGGTATTCAGGAATGGGCCGCGCAGGGCGCGCTGAACGATGTCGACGACGTGGCGACGCGGGAGGGATGGGATGGCGTGCTGCCGCCCGTCCTTGCCGGCATCATGAAATATGAAGGCAAGTACGTGGCCGCCCCGGTGAACATCCACCGCGTGGACTGGCTGTGGGCCAATCCGGAGGTGCTCGCCAACGTCGGCGCCTCGGTGCCGACGACCTGGGACGAGTTCAATGCCGTCGCCGATAAGCTCCAGGCGGCGGGCATCACGCCATTGGCGCACGGCGGGCAGCCTTGGCAGGACGCGACGGTGTTCGAGGTCGTCGTCCTCGGCGTCGGCGGCGCCGACTTCTATCGCAAGGCGCTGGTCGACCTCGACCAGGAAGCGTTGACGAGCGACACGATGATCAAGGCGTTCGATCAGCTGCGCAAGCTCCGCGGCTATGTCGATCCGGACTTTTCCGGGCGGGACTGGAACCTTGCCACCGCCATGGTCATGAACGGCCAGGCCGCCTTCCAGATCATGGGCGACTGGGCGAAAGGCGAGTTCCTGGCGGCCGGCAAGGTACCGGGCAAGGATTTCCTCTGCGCGCCGGCGCCGGGGAACGGGTTCATCCTGAACTCGGACAGCTTCACCTTCTTCAAGGTGTCCGGCGCCGATCGGCTGGACGGACAGAAGGTGCTCGCGAGTCTCATCATGTCGCCGGGCTTCCAGGAGACCTTCAACCTGGCCAAGGGATCGATCCCAGCCCGCATCGATGTGCCGCTCGACAAGTTCGATTCGTGCGCCGTGAAATCGCACGAAGATCTGGCCGCGGCCATCAAGGCGAACGCGCTCGTGCCGAGCATGGCGCACGAAATGGCAGTTCCTCGCTCGGTGCGCGGCGAGTTCATGGATGTCGTCACCAATTTCTTCAACTCGGACATGAGCTCGGCTGAAGCGGTGAAGACCCTGGCGGAAGCCGTGAAGCGCGCTCAGGGCTGAAGGAACAGGGTGGGCTCCGGCGAGCCCACCCCCTCCGATCCGGCGAATCGCAAACCATGCACCTCGCTCCAAAGGGAGCCATTGTGGGGTTCCGCGATCGTCTCGATCGCTGGCTGCCGAAGATCGTCGTGTCGCCGCTCTTCGCGGCGAGCCTGTTCTTCGTCTACGGCTTCATCGCCTGGACGGTCTACATCTCGTTCACGCGGTCCGGCGTGATGCCGGACTACACATTCGACGGCTTGGCCCAGTATCAACGGCTATGGGCGACGCCACGCTGGTACGTGGCGCTCAAGAATCTCTTCATCTTCAGCGCCCTGTTCATCGCCGGCTGCCTCGTCATCGGGCTCGTTCTGGCGATCCTGCTCGACCAGCGCATCCGCATCGAAGGCACGCTCCGCACCATCTACCTCTATCCGATGGCGCTTTCTTTCATCGTGACCGGAACGGCGTGGAAGTGGATTCTGAACCCCGGGCTCGGCGTTGAGCGTGTCGTGCAGGGATGGGGGTTCAGCGGCTTCCAGTTCGACTGGCTCGTCAACCCCAAGATGGCGATCTATACGGTCGTCATCGCCGGGGTCTGGCAATCCTCCGGCTACGTCATGGCGCTGTTCCTGGCGGGGCTGCGGTCGGTAGACGACGAGATCATCAAGGCCGCCGCGATCGATGGGGCGGGCCCGTTCCGCACTTACGCCAGTATCGTGCTGCCGATGCTGAGGCCGGTGTTCCTCTCCTCGGTGATCATTCTCACGCACCTTTCGGTCAAGAGCTTCGACCTGGTCGTGGCGCTGACCGGCGGAGGCCCGGGCTACGCCACCGACATGCCGGCGACGTTCATGTACGCCTTCGCGTTCCAGAGAAGCGAGCTCGGCGTGGCGGCGGCAAGCGCGGTGATGATGCTTGCGACCGTCATGGCGATCATGGTGCCCTATCTCTATTCCGAGCTACGGGGGACGCGGCGGTGACCCGCCCCGCCGTCGACGGTATCGTGCGGCCGAAAGGCCTGCGGCATGCCGTCGGGCGTGTCCTGCTCTTCGCGATCCTCGGGCTTTTCGCCCTCTACTACCTGCTGCCGCTCTTCGTGATGGTCTCGACCTCCCTGAAGTCGCTCGAGGAGATCCGCACCGGTTCGCTGGTGAGCCTGCCCCATCAGGTTACGTTCGATGCGTGGCAGAAGGCATGGGGATCGGCCTGCATCGGTGTCCGTTGCAATGGGCTGAAGCCCTACATCCTGAATTCGGTGGCGATGGTCGTGCCCGCCGTCCTGATCTCGACGATGCTCGGCGCCCTCAACGGTTACGCCCTGACGAAGTGGCGTTTTCGCGGCGCCGATACGATCTTCGCGCTGATGCTCTTTGGCGCGTTCATTCCCTTCCAGGTGATTCTGCTTCCGATGGCGCGGACGCTTGGCGTGCTCGGGCTCGCGGGCTCCGTGCCCGGTCTGGTTTTCGTCCACACCGTCTACGGACTCGCCTTCACCACGCTGTTCTTCCGCAACTTCTTCGTCGGCGTCTCCGACGGGATCGTGCAGGCGGCGAAGATCGACGGCGCCGGCTTCTTCGGCATCTTCTTCACCGTTCTCCTTCCCATGGCCCCGCCGGCTTTCGTCGTCACGGTCATCTGGCAGTTCACGCAGATCTGGAACGATTTCCTGTTCGGCATCGCCTTCACGGTCGGCGACAGCAACCCCGTGACGGTGGCGCTCAACAACGTCGTCAACACCTCGACAGGCGTGAAGGAGTACAATGTCGACATGGCCGCGGCGATCATTGCCGCGCTGCCGACCCTTGCCGTCTATGTCATCGCCGGCAACTACTTCGTCCGCGGCCTCGCCGCCGGCGCCGTGAAGGGTTGAGGTGATGCCGGGCGTCAGGCTGGAAAACGTCTACAAGCGGTTCGGCAGCACTGAAGTGCTGAAGGGCATCAACCTCCAGCTCGAGCCGGGCGAGTTCGTCGTTCTCGTTGGACCGTCCGGATGCGGGAAATCGACCCTCCTCAACCTCGTTGCGGGCTTGGAGACGCTCAGCGATGGGCAAATCCATATCGGCGACCGCCTCGTCAACGATGTGCCGCCGAAGGATCGGGACATCGCCATGGTCTTCCAGTCCTATTCCCTCTACCCGACCAAGACGGTGCGGCAGAACATGCTGTTCGGGATGCAGACCCGGCATGTCCCCGGGCCGGATCAGCAAGCAGCGCTGAGGGAGGTTTCCGAACTCCTGCACATCGAGCAGCTGCTCGAACGAAAGCCGGGGCAGCTCTCGGGCGGGCAGCGGCAGCGCGTTGCCATGGGCCGCGCTCTGGTCCGGAAGCCGGATGTGTTTCTCTTCGACGAGCCGCTATCGAACCTCGATGCGAAGCTCAGGATCGAGACGCGCACCGAGATCAAGAAACTGCATAGGCGGCTCGGCAAGACCATCATTTACGTGACTCACGATCAGGTCGAGGCGATGACGCTCGCTTCGCGCATCGCGGTCATGGACAACGGTCATATCAGGCAGTTCGCGCCGCCCGAGGAGATATACGAGAGCCCCGTGGACCTCTTCGTCGCCGGCTTCATCGGCTCGCCGCCCATGAACATTGTGCGTGGGAAGGTCATCCAGGACAGCGGGCTCTGGATAAGCGTCTCCGACGAAGAGGGCACGATCCGTTTCCCGATTCCCGCTCGGTTTGCGCGAGCGGCGTCGGGCTTCCTCGGCCGCGATCTCCAATTGGGGCTCAGGCCCGAGGCGATCACGCACGCCGACGCACAGCGCTCCGGGGCGGATCTCTTCGGCTTCGAGCGCAATGTGGATGTCGTCGAGCCGACGGGTCCGGACACGATGCTCGTCTTCACCTTGGGTGGCCAAGAGGCGATTGCGCGCGTTCGTCCGGAAGAACGCGTGCCCGAGGGGAGTGCGTTTCGCTTTGTTGCCGACATGGGAAAGGCGAAGCTTTTCGATCCGGAAACGGGCAAACGTCTGGCCGGCGAAAAGCCCTAGAGATTCGATTGCGCACGCCGGTCATGGACCCGAAGTCAAAGCACGACCGGTTGGCGTTGGTCGCCGATATCGGAGGCACGAACGCCCGCTTCGCGATCGCGAACCTGGACACCCTGGCTCTCTCCGACGTGCGGATCGCTCCATCCCGGAGCTTCGCCTCGTTGCCTGCCGCCGCAAGCGACTACATTTCGCAACTTGCCTCGATTCCAAAGCTTGCCTGTTTCGCATTGGCCGGACCGATTGCCGGGGACACAGTCCGCCTGACGAACCTCGCGTGGTCCTGCACGCGCGCCGAGTTGCAGACCGCGAGCGGTGTCGACCGGTTGATCGTGATGAACGACTTCGAGGCGCTGGCGCTGGTGCTGCCCCACCTGCAGGACCGCGATCTCCACGCCATCGGGTCGCCGGCTTCATCGACGCATGGGGTGAAGGCGGTCCTCGGACCGGGGACCGGCCTCGGTGTCGCGGGGCTCGTTCCGACTGGCGAGCGGTGGATGCCCCTGGCGAGCGAGGGTGGCCATATCTCTTTCGCCGCCAGGGATGCTTCCGAGCTTTCGCTTCTTTCGGAGCTTTACCCAGGTCTGGAGCATATCTCTGCGGAGCGGCTATTGTCTGGCTCGGGTCTTGCGCGGCTCTACGCCGCCCTCGGGAAAACGGAGGCCGGCGCGGCGCGGGGGCTCGAGCCAAGCGCGGTCGTCGCTCGAGCGCGGAGCGGCTCGGATGCCGCCGCCGAAAAGGCGATCGTGCTCTTCTCGACCTGGCTTGCGCGGTTTGCCGGAGACGTTGCGCTTCTTTTTGGCGCGCGCGGCGGTTTGTACCTTGCCGGCGGGATTGCCCCGAACATCCTTTTCGCACTCACGCCCGACGTCTTTCGCTCGGCGTTCGAAGCGAAGGGACGTCTGTCTTCGTTCCTCGCGGAGATTCCCGTGAACATCATCCTTGCGCCGGACGCAGGGCTGCGCGGCGCGGCAGTCGCCGCGTCAGCGGGCCCTGGCCAAGTAGAGGCGAACGAGGCCACGCTTCAGGGCAAAGCTTCTGCGGGAGCCGGGGCGGTTGCCTGGTAAAGCCGCTCGACATCGTCCCTGTGGCACAGCTCCGTTCCGGGAGTCATCAAGGTGGCGGCTCCCGCCGCGACGCCGTAGCGAATGGAGTCTGTCAGGTTCCATCCCCGATCGAGGGCGAACACGATTGCGCCAACCATGCTGTCTCCGGCGCCGACGGCGCTCCGCACCCGCACGGATGGGGTGGGAAAATGCTCCGCCAGAGTGTCGGTCACGAGCAACGCGCCCTCGGCGCCGAGGGACACGATGACGACGGCCGCGCGGCCATCCCGCACAACCGAACGCGCAGCGGCAACTTGCTGATCGCGAGTCTCGCACGGCTGCCCCGCCATCCCGCTGAGCTCTTCGCGGTTCGGCTTCATCAGGAAGACCCCGCGCGGCGGGGCGTAGCGCATCGCCTGCGATGTATCGAGGATCAGGCGAGCACCGATCCGCTCGGCCAGCTTTGCGATCTCCTCGCTCAGCTTGAACCCGTCCACGTTGGGCGGAAGGCCGCCGCTGGCAACGAGATAGGCGGGAGGCGGGTCGAGCGCGGCAACGGCGTCAAGGCACTGCTGCACTTCCGACGGAAGCAGTTCCGGCCCCGGCAGCACGAACCGGTACTGTTTTCCCGTACAGGCCTCGTCCACCGTGAAGCTTTCGCGGGTCAATCCAGAAATCGGGATGACACGCTGGTCGAGCCCGATCGCATCGAGGCTGTTGCGAAGCATCTCGCCAACCAGCCCCCCCGCCGGATAGACCGCAGTGACTTGACCCCCGAGGATCTGCACCACGCGCGCGACATTGATGCCGCCGCCGCCGGGGTCGTAGCGGGGCGGGCCGCATCTGAGCTTCTGCGTGTGAAAGACCCGCTCCGTCGCGGTCGAAAGGTCGAGCGCCGGGTTCATCGTGAGGGTCGCGATGGTGTTCATTCGCCTTGCCTCTCGCCCGCTCGGGACCTGTGAAACAGTCGTCGCCGACCTATTCCGGCTCCCATTCGAGAACGGAAGGCGGAAGCAGCCTCAGATGGTCCTGCACCTCCCGCACGCCCTCTGCGTTCTCGGCCACGACACGCATGGCCTTTTTCTCGGCATCCGACGCCACATTGCCCCACAGATGCACGATGCCGTTGGCGACGGTAATGTCGACCAGCGGAACACGCACGCCCGCCTCTTTCCGGGCGGTCGACAGGATGGCCGACCGGATCTCATCGTCGCTCGGTCCGGTATCGCCGCTGTTGCCGGTGGCGAGGCCCTGCAGTAGATTCGCGCGGCTGACGATGCCGATCATCCTGCCGTCGCGGATGACCGGCGCGCGCTTGATGCCCCGCTCCTCGAAAAGCATGGCGACCTGGGCCAGTGGATCCTGCTCATCGACGGTAATGACTTTCGGCGTCATCACGTCTTTCACCTTCAGGCCATGTGCCTTGGCGTAGGCGTCCGCGAGTTCCACTGGAGAAGACGCCAGCGCGAGCCACCACGGACGCCGCGTGGTGACCAGCTCGGCGCGCCGCATCAGATTGCCCTCGCTGAGAATCCCGACGAGCCGTTTCTGAGCGTCGACCACCGGGAGGCCGCTGATGCGGCGGTCGAGCATGATCTTCGCCGCTTCGGCGATGCTCGTCTCGGGCGAGACGGTCACCACCTCGGTTGTCATCACATCCTTCGCTCTCATCGTCATTCTCCCGGAAAGAGGACGCTCGGCTGGACTGCCCATGGTCGATCGGCTCGGCCCCAACGTCCGAGCTCTTTCGCATGAGTCTCGTGGAGGTGGGTAAGCGCCATGAACAGCTCCGCAGCATGACGGTCGTTGCCTCGGTCGAGCGCGCTCTTGATATCTTCGCAGATCATGCGGCGGACTTCCTGAATGCCTCCCTTACGATTTGTCAGGTAATTCGCCAGTGCTGCCGCGGCCACCTCGGGGATGTGCTCGTGCTCCGCGACGGCGGCGACACCTCTTCCTCGCTCAGCCCGCAAAAGCCGATGAGGTCGTCCCTCGAAATGTTCATGGCAACCTCGCGTAGCCCGCTACATTTCGGAAACCACGACATTGCGGCCTCGGCGTCGTTGACATGAATCAACCCATCGCCGCCTGCGGGTCGCTATTCATAGATGCAGTAAGACCACAGCGCGACGCGGCTGGCACAGGATTGGACATGGCGAATAATCCGGAGATCGTCTGGTTCGAGGACCTGAGGCGCGAGGACGTCGCCCTGGTCGGCGGAAAGAACGCCTCGCTTGGCGAGATGGTGCGAAGCCTCGGCTCTCGGGGAATCAAGGTCCCTACGGGATTTGCGACGACGGCCGCGGTCTATTGGCGATACGTCGAGGCGAACGGGCTCCGCGACCTGATCGCAGCGCAGCTCAGCGACCTCGCCGCGAAAAAGGTTCGACTGGCGGAAGCCGGCGAGGCGATCCGGCACGCTTTTCTTCGTGGCGAGTGGCCTCCTGAGACCGCGGATGCTCTGCGCGCGGCCTACCGAGAACTTGCTTCGCGCGTCGGAAGGGCCGATCCCGACGTGGCCGTCCGGTCCAGCGCAACGGCCGAGGATCTGCCCGACGCCAGCTTCGCCGGCCAGCAGGAGACGTTCCTCAACATCTCAGGCGAGGCGGCACTGCTCGACGCATGCCGTCGTTGCTTCGCATCCCTCTTCACCGATCGCGCCATCAGCTATCGGCAGGTGAAGGGTTTCGACCACCTGAAGGTCGCTCTCTCGATCGGCGTGCAGAAGATGGTGCGCTCCGATATCGGCGGAGCCGGCGTGATGTTCTCGATCGATACGGAGACGGGATTCGACAAGGTCGTGCTGATCGACGCGGCCTGGGGACTGGGCGAAAACGTAGTTCAGGGCAACGTCGACCCAGACGAATATCAGGTTTTCAAGCCGCTCCTCTCCGATGAGCGCCTCGTTCCGATCATCGAGAAGAAGAAGGGCGGGAAGGCCAAGAAGCTCATTTATGCGGCGGGTGCGGAGTCTCCGACACGCAATGTGCCGACCTCGCGCGCCGAGCGCTCCGCCTTCGTACTGTCGGACGCGGAGATCCTGACGCTCGCCCGGAACGCGGTAGTGATCGAGTCGCACTACGGCATGCCCATGGACATGGAATGGGCCAAGGACGGCGAGACCGGCGAGGTCTTCGTCGTGCAGGCGCGGCCGGAGACGGTGCAGGCGCGGCTGAGCGCCACGGCGCTCAAGACCTATACGATCGGGTCGAAGGGCAAGGAGCTCGTAAAGGGACTGAGCATAGGCGATGCGATTGCGACCGGTCGCGTGTGCCTGATCGAGAGTGCTCGCGATATCGCGCGCTTCGTCGACGGCTCGATCCTCGTGACCTCGACCACCGATCCCGATTGGGTGCCGATCATGAAGCGGGCGGCCGCCATCGTGACGGATCACGGCGGGCGCACGTCGCATGCGGCGATCGTCAGCCGGGAGCTGGGTCTTCCGGCCATCGTGGGCTCCGGCAACGCAACCGAGATCCTGCATGACGGGCAGGACGTGACCGTCTCCTGCGCCGAGGGCGAGGAGGGCCGCGTCTACGAAGGGATCGCGGACTTCAAGGTCGAGACGCTCGACTACTCGGACGTGCCGGCGACGCGAACGAAGGTGATGCTGAACCTCGCAAACCCGGCGGCGGCCTTCCGCTGGTGGCGCCTTCCAGCCGATGGCGTGGGACTCGCCCGGATGGAGTTCGTCATCTCGAACGCCATCAAGGTTCATCCGATGGCCTTGGTGCGATTTGACAGCTTGAAGGACCAACAAGCGAGAGACAGCATCGAGGCGCTGACCCGCGGCTATCCCGATAAGAGCGAATACTTCGTCGATCGGCTCGCGCGCGGGCTCTCGCGCATTGCGGCGGCCGTTCATCCGCACCCGGTGATCGTCAGGATGAGCGATTTCAAAACGAACGAATATGCCAACCTCCTCGGTGGCGCCCAGTTCGAGCCGAAGGAAGAAAACCCGATGATTGGGTTCCGCGGCGCTTCACGCTACTATTCAGAGCAGTACCGCGACGGCTTTGCGCTGGAGTGCAAGGCCATCCGGCGCCTGCGGGAGGAGATGGGCTTTCGCAACGTCGTCGTGATGATCCCCTTCTGCCGCTCCCCGGGCGAAGCGGACCGGGTGCTCGAGGTGATGGCGGAGAACGGGCTCAAGCGCGGGGAAGGGGGCCTTGAGGTCTACGTGATGTGCGAGATTCCCTCCAACGTTATCCTTGCAAAGGAATTCGCCCGGCGCTTCGACGGCTTCTCCATCGGCTCGAATGATCTCACGCAGCTGACGCTTGGGGTCGATCGCGACTCGGCAGAGCTTGCCGCGCTGTTCGACGAGGACGACGACGCCGTCAAATGGATGATCCGCACCGTCATCGGCGAGGCCAACAAGGCTGGCGCGAAGATCGGACTGTGCGGTCAGGCGCCGAGCGACCATCCGGAGTTCGCGGCCTTCCTGGTCGAGTGCGGTATCGATTCCATTTCAGTCAGTCCGGACAGCTTTTTGGCGGTCAAACGCCATGTGGCGGATGCCGAGCGAAAAATCCCACGCGGCCGGCAGTGCCGTCTTAGCCCGCGTCATTCATTGCCAGCCAGTTAGGCGAGCGGGCTGCGTTCATCGGCGGAAAAGCGGCTCGAGCTTCGGCCAGGCACGCGTATTGAGCACGTCCTCGGCCTCGAGCCAGCCACGTCGCGCCTGGTCGACTCCGTAGCGCATTGCCTTCAGGCCCATCGTGGAGTGGGCATCCGTGGAGATGGCGAGCTTCAGCCCCAGTTCCTTGGCGGCGCGGCAGTGGACGTCGTCTAGGTCGAGCCGGCTCGGATGTGCATTCACCTCAAGGAAGCAGCCGCGTTCCTTGGCCGCCGCCATCACCCGCTCGAGGTCCACCGCGTAGCCGGGCCGCTCGCCGAGAAGCCGGCCGGTCGGATGAGCGAAAATGTTGAAATAGCGATCGTCCATGGCGCGGATGATGCGCTCGGTCTGCCGGTCGATATCGAGGTCGAAGCGGTAGTGCACCGAACAGACGATGAAATCGAGCCGCCTGAGAATGCTGTCGGGGAGGTCGAGCTTGCCGTCGGCCAGGATATCGACCTCGCAGGATTTCAGCAGCCTGATCCCGTCGAGCTTGGCGTTGAGCCGGTCGATCTCGTTCAGCTCGGCGGCGAGCCGTTTGGCGTCCAGCCCATGCGCCACTGTGGCGTGCTTCGAATGGTCGGAGACCGCCAGATACTCGTAGCCGCAGGCCTTCGCTGCGTCGGCCATTTCGACGAGGGTGCTCTTGCCGTCGGAGGCCTTGGTATGGACGTGGAGGTCGCCGCGGATATCCGAGAGCTGGAGCAGCTTCGGCAGCTTGCCCTGTTTCGCGGCATCGAGTTCGCCACGGTCCTCGCGGAGCTCCGGCTCGATGTAGGGCAGGCCGGCGGCGGCGAACACTTCCTCCTCGGTGCGGCCACCCACGCGTCTGTTGCCACGGAATATGCCGTACTCGTTGAGCTTCAGCTTCTTGGCTTGGGCCAGCGCCCGCACGGCGATGTTGTGAGCCTTGGACCCGGTGAAATAGTGCAGCGCGGCCCCGTAGCTCTCCTCCGGGACCACGCGGACGTCGACCTGGAGGCCGGCGTGCAGGACGACTGTGCCGCGCGTCGTGCCCTTGGAAAGAACCTGGGCGACTTCGTCGTATTGCGTGAAATGCTCGATGGTTCCGGCGCCGTCCTCGGCGGTGACGAGAATGTCGAGGTCGCCCACGGTGTCCTTTCGCCGGCGAAAGCTCCCGGCGACGATGACCTGCCCTACGCCTCTAAAACTTTTCAGATAGCTGCAGATGCCAGCGGCAAAGTCCTCCGCCGTCGAAATCTTGAACCGCTGCTCGGCTTGCCGATGCTTTTCCAGCTCGGCGAGGATCTTGGCCTCCATGGCGGCACTGAAGCGGGAAAGCTCACGGAGCTTGCCGGCTTTGGCAGCCTTGGCGAGCTCTTCGAGCGAGGTGATCCCAAGCACTTCGTGCAGCGTGTGAACCCGCTTCGGTCCGAGCCCCGGAATTGAGGTGAGGGCCGCGAGCGTCGAGGGCGTATGCGCCTCGACCCCATCGAGGGTTTTGCAGCGGCCGGTCGCCAGGATTTCCTCAATCTTGCCCGCCAGGTCCTCTCCGATTCCCGGCAGGTCCGAAAGCTTGCGCCCGCTCGCAACAATGCTCGCGGCACTCTCGGGCAGGTCCTCGATGGTCGCGGCGGCCCGACGATAGGCGCGCACCCGGAACGGATTGGCGCCCTCGATCTCCAAAAGGTCGGCGAGGCGATTGAACACGCTCGCAATGTCGGCATTGTGAACGGTCATCTTGCACAGTTGCGCGGGCGAGAGCGCCGGCGTCGTTGACTCGGATCAATGGCCAGCCGCCGAACCGGCGATTTGATGCGGGTCAAGGCCCCGGGCGTTCCGTTTGGACATCCTGTTGATGCGGAGGAAACCAGAATGGCTGCGTCAATCGGCGGAGTGCCAGTCGAAAGTGGGCCGCTGTCTGGGCCGAATCTCGGCGACTATGACCTCGCCCGAACGACCTTTTCGTGGAAGGCGGCCGAGAAGGCCCTGGCAGGGCTCCCCGGCGGGCGAGGACTGAACATCGCCTACGAGGCGGTGGATCGCCATGTAGTGGAGGGGCGGGGCTCACATACAGCCCTTCGATGGATCGCCAGGGGCAAGGCCACGACCGAACTGAGCTACGCGGAGCTCTCGTCACAGAGCTCCCGTCTCTGCAACGCTCTCGCCAGCCTCGGAATCGGACCTGGCGATCGCGTCTTCACGCTGCTCAACCGCGTTCCGGCGCTTTATGTCAGCGCCCTGGGGATCTGGAAGCGTGGCGCCGTCTTCAGTCCACTCTTCTCCGCCTTTGGCCCGGAGCCGATCAAGGCGCGCATGGCGATCGCCGAGCCAAAGGCCCTCGTGACCACCGCGCGACTGTTCGAACGGAAAGTCAGGCCGGTGCTGGGCGAGCTTCCCTTCCTGAAAACGATCATCCTCGTTGGGGGAGGAGAGGGCGGCATTGATTTCGATGCCGTTCTCGGCAAGGCCTCCGACACCTGCGAGGTCGCCGCGACCAAGGCAGATGAGCTCGCCATCATCCATTTCACCAGCGGCACCACCGGCCGGCCAAAGGGCGCCATGCACGTGCATGAGGCGGCGGTCGCGCATCGTGCCACAGCTGAATTCGCGCTCGACCTACGGCCCGACGACATCTTCTGGTGCACCGCCGATCCCGGTTGGGTGACCGGCACGTCCTACGGCATCATCGCGCCCCTCCTGATCGGCTGCACCATGATTTCCGACGAGGAGGAATTCGACGCCGAGCGCTGGTACGAGAATCTGGAGCGGGAGAAGGTCACCGTCTGGTACACGGCTCCGACGGCAATCCGGATGCTGATGAAGGCTGGTCCGGAGCTTCCGAAGAAGTACGATCTGAGCCGCCTGCGCCTGATCGCCAGCGTCGGCGAACCGCTCAACCCGCAGGCCGTCATCTGGGGTCGCGACGTGCTCGGCCGACCGATTCACGACAATTGGTGGCAGACTGAGACCGGCGGCATCATGGTGTCCAACTATCTCTCGATGCCAATCAAGCCCGGGTCGATGGGGAAGCCGCTGCCCGGAATCGAGGCAGGAGTCGTGCACCGCACCGAAAATGGCGGCGTGACGCTCGTCGAGGCGCCGGACGAGGAAGGGGAACTGGCGCTGAAACCCGGCTGGCCGTCAATGTTCCGCGGCTACCTTCACGAGGAGGAGCGCTATCGGAAGTGCTTCGCAGGCGGCTGGTATCTTACCGGCGATCTCGTGAAGCGGGATGCCGACGGCTACTACTGGTTCGTGGGCCGTGCCGATGACGTCATCAAGTCCGCCGGACACCTCATCGGCCCGTTCGAAGTCGAGAGCGTGCTTCTGGAGCATCCGGCGGTCGCCGAGGCGGGCGTGATCGGCATTCCCGACCCGGTGGCGCTCGAGGTCGTGAAGGCTTTCGTTGCGCTCCATCGCGGCTATGAGCCGAGCGAGGAGCTCCGGAAGGAGCTTCTCGCGCATGCGCGCAAGCGGCTCGGTCCCGCGGTTGCGCCGCGCGAGATCGACTTCCGCGACAATCTTCCAAAGACGCGCTCAGGCAAGATCATGCGGCGGTTGCTCAAGGCCCGCGAGCTTCATCTGCCCGAGGGCGATACCTCGACGCTCGAGAGCGACAAATGAACGACGTCGCCGAAGACCGCGTTCATCTCACGGGCGAGCACGCGGTGCATCTCCTGAAGGAGATGGTGCGCATCCGGCGCTTCGAAGAGAAGTGCGCGGAGCTCTACTCCGCCGGCAAGATTCGCGGCTTTCTCCACCTCTACATCGGGGAAGAGGCCAATGCGGTTGGTGTGATGCAGGCGCTGACACCCGACGATGCGATCGTGGCGACCTATCGCGAGCATGGCCATGCGCTCGCCCGCGGCGTGCCGATGCCGGAAATCATGGCGGAGATGTATGGAAAGAGCGCCGGGTCAAGTCGCGGACGCGGCGGGTCCATGCACATCTTCTCCGCGGCGCATCGTTTCTATGGGGGCAACGCCATCGTCGCCGGCGGCCTTCCGCTCGCCGTTGGCCTGGCGCTTGCCGACAAGATGCAGGGGAGGAACCGGGTCACCTGCTGCTTCTTCGGCGAGGGCGCCGCTGCGGAGGGCGAGTTCCATGAATCCCTGAACCTCGCCGCGCTCTGGCGTCTTCCCGTGTTCTTCGTCTGTGAGAACAATCTCTATGCGATGGGCACGGCGCTCGCGCGCTCGGAATCGAATACCGACATCCGCGCGCATGCCGCCGTCTTCGGAATGGCCTCGGAGGCGGTGGACGGCATGGATGTCGTCGCGGTCGAAGCGGCGGCGCTCCGGGCTGCCCACGCGATCAGGCGCGGAGAAGGGCCTCGCTTCCTGGAGGCGAAGACCTACCGCTTCCGCGCGCACTCCATGTTCGATCCCGACCTGTATCGGAACAAGGCCGAGGTGGAGGAGTGGAGGAAGCGCGACCCTATTCCCCATTTCAAGGAATGGGTGCTGGCCGCCAATCTCGTCCATGCCGATGAAGTCGATACGGTCGAAGCAGGGATCGCGAAAGAAATCGAAGCCGCCGTCGCATTCGCCGAGGCGGCGCCGTGGGAGCCGGTCGGCGACCTCACGCTCGACGTCTACACCCCGGCTGCCACCGCATGAGCGAGATGCGACGCATCACCTACCGTGATGCCGTGCGCGAGGCGCTGCGCGAGGCGCTTACGCGCGACGAGAGGGTGTTCCTGATGGGCGAGGACGTCGGAGCGTATGGCGGCGCCTATGCCTGCTCGCTCGGCCTGCTCCAGGAGTTCGGCGAGGAACGCATCCGCAACACGCCGCTGTCGGAATCCGGCTTTGTGGGGGCGGGCATCGGCGCGGCTCTGGGCGGCATGCGGCCGATCGTGGAGATCATGACGATCAACTTCAGCCTGCTGGCGCTCGACCAGATCGTCAACAACGCCGCGACGATCCGGCACATGTCAGGTGGCCAGTTCTCCGTCCAGCTGGTGATCCGGATGGCGACCGGCGCTGGCCGCCAGCTCGCGGCGCAGCATTCGCATAGCCTCGAATGCTGGTTCGCCCATATCCCCGGCATCCGCGTGGTTTCTCCGGCCACAGTCGCCGATGCGCGCGGCATGCTCTGGACCGCGCTGCAGGACCCCGATCCGGTCGTGATCATGGAGCATGCGACGCTCTACAACGACGAGGGTGAGCTGCCTGCCGGCGGCGACTTCGCGGTCGATATCGATCGCGCCGCGCTGCGGCGGACGGGCGATGCGGCGACGATCATCGCCTATAGCGCCAATGTGAGAAAGGCTCTGGCGGCGGCCGATCAGCTATCTGGCGAAGGCATAGAGTGTGACGTTGTCGATCTCCGTTCGCTCCGCCCCCTGGATGATGCGACGATCATGGCTTCGGTCGCGAAGACGCATCGCGCGGTGATTGTCGACGAGTGCTGGCGGTCCGTCAGTCTCGCGGCCGAGATTTCGAGCCGGATTCAGGAGCAAGTCTTCTACGAGCTCGATGCGCCGGTCGAGCGGGTGTGCAGCGCGGAGGTTCCCATTCCCTATCCGCGGCATCTGGAAGAGGCTGCGATCCCGCAGGCCGAAACGATCGCCGCGGCCGTCCGCAAAGCGCTTCGGAAATGATCGACTTTCAGATGCCGTCGCTCGGCGCCGATATGGACGCCGGCACGCTCGTGGAATGGTACAAGCGGCCGGGCGATCCCCTGAAGCGCGGCGATGTCATTGCGCTCGTGGAGACGCAAAAGGGCGCAATCGAGATCGAGGTGTTCAAGGACGGCAGCCTCGGTGAGATCAAAGTGAGCCCTGGCCAGAAGGTCCCGGTCGGCGCTGTGCTGGCCACGATCATCGAGCCCGGAGAGACCGTTCCGCCGAAGACGGCCGGCGCCGGGGAACTGGAGAAGGCACGGGAGCCGGCGCAGCCAACCCCCGCGCCATCCGCTCCGGCAAAAAAGCCCGCCGTGGCTCCGCCACCAGCGGCAGGGCTCACCCGCCCGAGCGCGACCCCGGCGGCGCGCAAGCGCGCTGCGGAGGCGGGCCTCGACCTTAAGAACATTGCGCCTGGCGCGGACGGCGTCATCGGCCTGCGCGAGATCGAAGCGGCGGGCGCGGCAGCGCCAGCTCCCCGGCGGCGGGGGCTCGACCTCGGCGAGATGCGAAAAGCGATAGCGGCCGCGATGACCCGCTCGCACCGGGAGATCCCGCACTACTGGGTCAGCCAGACGATCGATGTGACCTCGCTCTTCGCTTGGCTCGACGCGGAGAACGCCAAGCGCCCCGTCGCCTCGCGACTCCTCTATGCGGCGCTGCTGATCAAGGCCGTGGCACTTGCGCTCAGAGACACGCCGGAGCTCAACGGCCACTATGCCGACGACGCCTTCACGCCGGCCGAGGCGGTCCATCTCGGGATAGGCACGGCGCTGCGCGGTGGCGGCCTGGTCACGCCCGCTTTGCACGACGTCGACAAGCTCGGTCTCGACGCCCTCATGGCGGCGCTCGCCGACCTCGTGCCGCGCGCCCGTGCCGGACGGCTCCGAAGTTCCGAACTGACCGACGGGACTGCCACCTTCTCCAATCTCGGGGAGAGCACATCGGACCTGCTCATGCCGCTCATCTATCCGCCGCAGGTGGCGATCATCGGGTGCGGGGCGGCGGCAATGCGGCCTTGGGTCGTCGAGGGCGCCGTTGTCGCTCGGCGGCTCCTCACCGTCACGGTCGCGGGCGACCATCGCGTCAGCGACGGCCGGCGTGCGAGCCAGTTCCTGTCTCGGCTGGACCAACGCCTGCAGAAGCCGGAGGCTCTATGACCGACGCTGAACTGATGGATCTCGTGAAGCGCACGCTGTTCTCCATGGCGCCGGACCTGGAAGGCGAATCGCTCGACCCCGATCAGACTTTTCGCGAGCAATTCGAGATCGACTCGATGGATTTCCTGAATTTCGTGATCGGCCTTAATAAGCAGACTGGCCTCGATATCCCGGAGGGGGACTATCGACAGCTCCAGACCCCCTCCGAGGTAGTCGAGTATCTTCGGGCCCACTGGCCGCGCGCCTTCGGCTGATCGGGTTGTATCCCTTGCGGGTTCGGCCCGCCGCTCGTCAGTGCGACAGGAGGCAGCAGATCGGCGAGGTCGAGAGAAGATCGTGCGTTACGCCTCCAAAGATCCATTCTCCGAGCCTGCTGTGCCCATAGGCGCCGGCCACTATGAGGTCCGCACTCTGTCTGTGGGCGATTTGGATAAGCTCTTCCGCGACGGTCGACTTGGTCTGGGACACAGCCTCGCCTCGCGCCTCGATTCTGTGGCGGGCAAGATAGCGAACCACGTCCCCCACGCGAGTGCGAGCTTCGTCTGAATCGCCGGCACTGCACACTTCAACGACGATCACCGAACTCGCCTCGTGCAAAAACGGCAGCGCGTCCTGGATCGCTCGGCGGCATTCCCGCGTGTCCTTCCACCCGATTACAACCTGCTTCGCTTCCAAATTCCCGACGCCGCTGGGCACGATCAGACCTGGGCGCCCGAGCCGGAGTACTGTAGCCGCCGGATCCAGCGCGCGGTAGAAGTCCGTGCTGGACGGCTCTCGGCCGAGGATCGCGAGGTCAGCAGCGCGCACCTCAGTTGCCAGGACGGCGGCAGGGTTCCCGACCTCGGCTCGCCATTCCGCCTCTTTTTTTGTTCCGCCCGCTTGGGCGCGGAAATACTGCTCCCTTGCTGCGAGTCGCTCGACGATCTCCCGATATTCACGCTCGGCGATCTCGCCATCAACGACAAACCCATCGGTAACGAAAAGCGGTCTCTGCTCTTCGGCGGCCAGACCGATCAGCCTCGCATTGAAGCGATCTGCAAGCTGGGCCGCCAGTCGAAGGCGAGAGTCGGAGTGCGCCTCTTCGCCCACGTGAACCATCATCACTGCATAGGACATTAGCTCCTCCAACCTTGTCTTTCGCGCGATCATCACAATCGAACGGGCGTTCGAGATCACGTCGCCGAACGGAGGCGAGTAAATCAATGCTGTGGCCAAGTTATCAGCGTTGCTTCGCCAACACGCTATCGCACAATGATGCACATGCACGGAGCCAAATGAGCGACCTTTGTGCGACACGCTGCCGAGCAGAAATCCCTGAAGATCGCCAACCCGCGGCTCCCCATCACAATTGTGCTGGCCTTCCTTGCCTTGGCTGTCTCGATATTTTCACGCGCGGGGGTCGCCCTCAACCACTAAGGTCTCCACGTTCGGGGCCTCTCTAGCTGAAGCGGCGCGAGCGGCATACGCGACGAGGTCCCTCGCGGCGCGGCGGAGAAGGTCGACTTCTGTCAGGCGGATCTGTTTTATGCGCTCGAACTCTGCCATGTTTGGTGGAATGCGTCGGCGGCCATGACGCTGCTGAACGTGGAGGACAAGAGCCTCGATTTTGTCTTTAGAGCGAGGTCGGATGCATGGCGCACCCTGGGCGCCCTCAGGGCCGTCCGTCGGATGCGAGATCAGCTGGGGGTCGATGATCTCCCTCTCAGTCTTGAGCAACACACGAATTCTGCTGCGGCGAAATTAATCAGCGGGACGAGAACCGTCCCGCCAATCTCTGAGATGCCCTAGAAAGTCTGACCTTGCCGGCAGGGCGGCTACCAAATCATCACCTGCCGATTGTAAGGTGGTCTTCGACGAAACGGACGCCCGGCGCAGACCAGGCCGCATTCTCGACGGCGTCGCGTTCGTCCCAATTGTCGACCTTTCCGTCTAAGGTAACCTTGTCATTGAGGACACTCACCCGAATGGCTTGCGCTTCCACTTCGGCATGCCGCTTCAGAGCGTCTTCGATCTTCCTCTTGACGTCTGACGCCTCCGCTCTCGGCTTGATGGTGATGTTGTTGAGCACCCCCGTTACACCGAACAGCCTTCGCACGGCGCTCTCGGCGGCGTTCCGTTGATAGTGCCAGGGAACTTCACCCGTGAGGATTGCCAGACCCTTGTTCACGGTCAGCTTGATCTTCTCACCCGGAACGGTCGTGTCCCATCGAAGCGCATTGAGCGCGCGCTTGGCGATCTCATCGTCCGAGGTCTTCGGGTCAGACGGATAACGTACCTCGATTTCTTGGGCGATGGCGCGAACGCCGCGAACGCGCCGCACGGCGGCCTCGGCCGCCAGCTTCTGAGCGTAGCTCGGAACGTGGCCTGTCAAGGTGACGACTCCATCATCGACGGCTACACCGATACCGGCGGCGTCGATGCTCGGTTCGAAGTCGAGTTCGTCCAGGATGTTCTGGCGGAGTTGAATGTCTGTCATGATGCTCTCCCATGTTTGCAACGTTTCCGCGCGCTGCTGTTGCACTGAGACATGGAGAGCGCCGACGACATTGCGTTGGATCAACCGGGTTTCCGGCGATCGGCAAGAACAGTCGCGATTGTACGGATCCCGAACATATTAGTCGACGTAGGTTTCGAAAGAGCACAGGGTGCGATTGGCTGGGGATACCTAGCTAGGGAGGGCCCATGAAAGTGGATCTTGTTCGATTGAACATTCAACACTTCCGCCGCGTGCTGAAAGAAACAACCGACATCGCCAAGCGGCGAGTCATCGAGAAACTGCTCAAAGAGGAGGAGGCGAAGCCGCGCGGGGACTCGCCTGCCACGCAAGGTAATTCCTCTGCGGGTCGGCAGAAATAGCGAATGCAGCACTCGCACCTTAGCTTGCCGGTGCTCGGCACGCGATTGTTCGGCTTCGATGACACGGTTGGAGGGCGACAGACGCATGTGTACTGGACTAGACGCCTGGGCGAGCCTCAACCGGCACCGCCGGACCTACTGGCACGGCCATGCCAGGCAGTTCGGATGCGTTTGGTAGCCGTGAGGTCACCAGCGCATTCCACAGCGCCTTTATGCTTCGCCGGGTGGTTTCGTGGATATAAAGGCCGCCCGTCCGGTCAAAGGCGAAGAGCATCGCCCCTGGATCGCCGCGAACCGCCTGAAACGCCGCGCTGACCCGGTCGAGGCAAGCGGCAAGGTGCTCCGCATCGCCAAGTCGTGTGTGCCGGAGGATATCGGCAATCGCTATCCGATGCAGCTCTGACGGCTCCGATGGTGCGCGCGCGGCATCGCGGCTGAGCTCGAAAAAGACCTGCGAAGTGAGATAGTCATCGCGGATCTGTTCGAGAATGAGTCCAGCCTCTTCTGGACTGCATTCCGCCAGGGTTGCGAGCTATGCGTGAATCTGGGTGACGACGGTTTGAGAGAGGCGGCGTATCGAGGCGGGTGAGAGCCTGCCAGAACCTCCAGGAAGGAGCGATACGCCATGTCGAGAGATACCACCGTCATCCGATTTCGCCAGCCCGACACGATTGACGATCCGCTGAGCGAACTCGCCCGCGAAGGCGCCCATCGGATGCTTGCCCAGGCGCTGATCGCCGAAGCCGACACCTTTGTCGCCATCTGGAAGGATGTGAAGTTGCCGGATGGGCGTGACCGCGTCGTGCGTCACGGCCATGGGCCGGAGCGCGCGATCCAGACCGGGGTCGGGCCTGTCGCGGTGCGGCGCGCCAAGGTGCGCGACCGCGGCAAGGTAGGCGCGGCGGAGAAGATCCGCTTCACCTCGTCGATCCTGCCGAAATGGGCGCGGCGGACGAAGAGCCTCGACGCGCTGTTGCCGGTTCTTTACCTGCGCGGGGTGTCGACCGGCGACTTCCAGGAGGCCCTCTCCGCCCTCCTGGGCAAGGACGCGCCGAACCTGTCGCCGACCGTGATCACGCGGCTGACGGCGGAGTGGCAGGCGGATTACGACGCATGGCACCACGGTGCGTCATCGAACCGTGCGGACGAAAGGATCTCTGTCGCCCAAGACCGCCAGGCTCATGGTGTTCAAGCTCGTCTTCGCGGCCGCGAAAACATGGCGCCGCCTGAAGGGCGAAAACCAGTTGCCGAAAGTCGTGCGAGGCGTCAAATTCCAGAACGGCGTCGAGGTCATCGAGATGCCGGCTCACAACGCCGCCTGATCGACCTCGTCACCCAAAATCCGGCATAGCTCCAGGGTTGCTTCGCCGGCGCGTCCGTTCGGATGTTGCGGCGGCCCCGAGTCCATAGCCAGCTCGTCCCAGAGAATTGCCCTAATCCACTCCTTGACCTCGCGTGGAGCCGATTTCACCTGCTCAGCCTTGAGCACAAAGTCCACATCACACCCTCCCTGATTTCGTCCCCGGCCGTTAACCGACGGACTCTTAGACCAAAGCTACCGGGGGCGGAGAGGTCGGCCTTGAGCCATATCAACAGAGTGCCTGATCGCCGATGCTCTCAATGCACTCCCGCGAGGAGCTCGGATCAGGCGCAGCCCAAGGCCCCGCCGTCGTTGCCCGAGGGCTTGAGCCAAATCAAGGTCCGGGAACGCGGCGCGTGGTTCCTACCGTGTGCAACGGGTATGCGCTGGGTCGGGAGTGACACTTCAATGGCTGCTTTGCACAATGACCCGGACACCGCCCGAACCGCAGGGACGAGTAGTCGCGAGGTTCAGATTGCGCCGCTTGGACTGGCTGGAACGTTGCGCCTTCCCAGCGAAGCGGCGGGACTCGTCGTATTTGCCTACGGAAGCGGCTCGAGCCGCCTCAGCCCGCGCAACAATACGGTGGCAGAGGCTTTGAACCGCGCCGGTTTTGCTACACTTCTCTTTGATCTCCTCACATCGGCAGAGGAGGCTGACCGAAGGAACGTGTTCGATATTCCGCTGCTGGCGGATCGGCTGATCCACGCGGTCAGTTGGATCAACGAGGATTTGGCACTCGCGAAATTGTCGCTTGGGCTGTTCGGCGCAAGCACGGGAGCGGCAGCCGCGCTCGTTGCAGCCGCTCACCTCGGCGAGGGGGTTGGCGCGGTCGTATCCCGCGGTGGCCGCCCCGACCTTGCAGGCACCACGCTCGATCTCGTGCGCTCGCCGACGCTGTTGATCGTCGGGGGCAATGACCCCGCAGTACTCGAATTGAACGAAGCCGCGCTGACGAGACTGAGGGGGCCGAAGGCCCTGATGATTGTGCCTGCCGCAAGCCATCTTTTCGCCGAGCCGGGTGCTCTGGGAGCAGTCATCAGGCACGCAACCGACTGGTTCTCCCGCTATCTCAGCAACGGTCGGGTCGGCGAGATGGCTACTCGAGAACAGAATAGTTAGGTGGAGCCGCTCATGTCATTTCACGATCGAGCCGATGCCGGAAAACGACTTGCCGAGGCCCTTGCCGCATATCGCGAGCAACACCCGATCGTGCTCGCCCTGCCTCGCGGAGGCGTGGCCGTGGCGGCGGAAGTTGCACGCTCCCTCGATGCTCCTCTCGACCTCGTCCTGGTGCGGAAGATTGGCGTGCCTTACCAGCCCGAACTCGCCATGGGCGCGGTGGTCGACGGGCCAAATCCGCTGGTGGTGCGAAACGAGGAGGTCATCCGGCTGTCAGGGGTCTCCGAAGCAGATTTTACCGCGGTCCGCGACAATGAGCTCAAGGAAATCCAGCGTCGGCGGGCGCGGTATGTTGGGAGTCGTTCTCACCCCGACCTTTCAGGGCGTGTCGCCATTGTAGTTGATGACGGGGTTGCCACCGGCGCGACGACCCGCGCAGCACTGAAGGCGGTGCGGGCGCAAAAGCCGAAGCAAGTGATCCTTGCGGTTCCGGTGGCGCCGACGAGCACGCTTGCGGAATTGCGAGGCGACGCCGACGACATCGTTTGCCTGGAAGACCACGAACCCTTCTACGCGATCGGTGCGTACTATTCCGATTTCCGGCAGGTTTCAGACCAGGAAGTTATCGATATCCTTGCGCGCTTCCCAGTCGAGCCACCAAGTGCATTGAGAGCGTCCACTGGATAGATGGGCGATCGTCGCCTTCGCGGCTGTGAATCATACCCTGCGACCTTTGATTAGGTCCTCTCATAGACGCCAATCAAGCTCGACTCGTCGATGATGTGTTTGCGAGCCTCGTTTTCGACATCGTTGAAGGATGGTGCTTTCGGCACCGGCAGTTGGGCGACCGCTAGGGCAAGGATCCGGAATCTGTAACGGTGCGGCCCGTGCCCGCGCGGCGGGCAGGGGCCGCCATAGCCCCGCTGCCCGAAATCGTTGATCCCCTGCTTCATCCTAGGTTGGTCGGGTCCGACACCCTCAGGCAACTGGGTCTGCGCGGCGGGAATGTCGAATGCTGCCCAATGATGCCAAGTGCCTTTCGGCGCATCGGGGTCGTCACAGAGAACGACGAAGCTGCGTGTTCCCTCGGGAACATCCTCCCACTCGAGAGGTGGCGACTCGTCCTTGCCGTCGCACGTATAGCGCGTCGGAATGCGCTGACCATCAATGAAGACGCTTGATGTGAGGCGCATGCTAGCCACCGCTCTTAGGTAGTTGATGCAACGCGGAGACGGGCAAGGCCGCCTTGAGGAGGATCAAATCCGGACGAGAGGGCTCAGTATAGCTTCGCAATTCGGTGCCATTGGAATGGCGGGCGAGGCGAAGCATCGCCATGCAAGCGAGAACGCAGACGGCAAGCCCACGCGAAAGGGAGAGTCCAGCCGGCGGGCCGGGGCGAGGCCGTCGCCCGCCGGTAGTGATTGAGCAACCGCCGCCCAACCCGCAATGCTACACTTTCCCCATCTGCGGCGGACTCGTTCAGGAGCAGCATGGACAGTTCGGTTGCACGAAATGCGGCCAGATCGTGGAGACCTGCTGCGAGGGAGCTCCGCCTGCTGCATGAAACCGAGCGACGGCCATTAGCCATCAGGCGCGCGGGACCCACTCCTCCCCCACTTTGACATAGGAGCGCTTGACCGCGGCCCAGGCAATCCGATGCGAAGCCTCTTCTTGGCGCGGATCGCCCGAATGCGCCGCAAAGGCATGGTTGAATGCCTCGCAATAGATGTCCTGTGCGTGCTCGGGAAAATGCCGCTGGACGGGTGGAGGGAGGTCGGCGTTGGTTGCGTAGGGCATTTTTCCTGCTCCGGGTTGCTGACGCCTACGGAAGCATTGTCGCTTGGGGTCGACGCATTGTTCTCGATCAAGGGCCTTCAGGGGTTTCAATCGACGCGAACATCGGCAGCTCGGCCTACAGCGAGTAGGTCGTGAATGAGAGAAGCAGCTCAAGCCATCGGGATGTCCTTCTGAGCATGCGAATGTCGCGTGCGCTGAAGTCCCGGCAGGAGCTTGTCATCAGTCGGGGCGCAATAGGCGATGCTGTTTCAAATCCTCACGTGTCCAAAAACCAATTCCGGCGCGATCGTCGATGGTGTCGATCGCAATCACCGCATCCGCATCGGTGAACGATATGGCGCCAGGTGTTCCCGCCTGCGTCAGCGCGTCGAGGAGGGCATCGTCGAGCAGGCGTTCGACGTCGGGCGTTCTCAAATCATGCCTCTGTCCGCGGCGATGCAAGCGCACGTGAAATGAGCGTCCGGCCAACCGGGGCAGCCATCCAATCACTGCGTCCTTTGGCACTGTCGTGGAATTCCTCGGACGAGTGGAATTCGAACGACTGCACGGCGGGGGCTATCCGCGAGATTGCGTCGTACAACGGCGGGTCTTCCTCGATTCGTCGCTCGACGGCGTCGAGCACGGCGATCGGATCTTCGACCTGCATCACAAGCACGTTGTGGTATGGGCTGGGCTCGACCGGCCCGAATTCCCGAAGAGCGCGAAGCGCTGGCCTGAAGCCCTCCTGGTAGATGCTGATCACGACGTTCCAGTCCTTCACACGCCTGCTCCCTTGGAAGATCGACCGCGAAAGGCCGCCATGACCTCGTTCAACATCCGCTCCTGTTCACCCGTGTAGCGGGGAGAAAAGTGAAAAGGCTCAACCCGGCGGACCCCGGCCTCGCGCGCGATCTGTCCCGCGGAAGCGGTCGTCAAATGCGCGCGCTCGGCCGCCAGCGCGGCATCTGCTTCTGCAAAGGTAGCCTCGATGAACAACAGATCGGCGTTCCGCACGAGACCGATGATGGCCCTGCGGTTTGCCGGCGTGTCGGCAGCGTCGGTCACATAGGCAATCTTTTGACCAGGCGTGATCGTCAACACGCTGCGCAGATCTGCGAGCGGCATCTCCTGCCGATCTGACTGCATCGATGGAGAGCCGATCCGGATCGGATAGTCGTCCGGCCTGTTCTCGATCACGGCGCGCTTGAGGTCGCGCAGCCAAGGCCCGACCGGAAGCTCCAATTCCGCAAGCCGGTTGGTCCAGATGTTGATATGGGCGGTCTCTTCGACGGCAAAGGCGAGACACGGGGTCCGGTGCTCGAGAATTGCGGTTGAGACCCGAAAGGTCGGCTCACTGTAGACTAGCCCCTCGATGATTTCGCCATGACCGATCGTCTCCTCAGCAAATGCTCTCTTCAGCCGGAACCGCGCAGTCTTCGCCTCGAGAGGAGGAAGGATTTCCGTTACGGCGAATACGAGGTCGTTGAGGAAGCGATCAGCGAGGTTCCAGCGATACGCATGGAGCTTGTGACGCACGTGATCGATGAACCCGTCCGGTCCATAGAGCTTGACCGTCTTTGCCCGTCCCACCAAGAGCCTCAAGAGACGGTCAAATCCGATGAAATGATCGATGTGCGCGTGCGAGACGAAGACATGCTCGATGCGCTGGATCTTGCGTGGCGAGAGCGCGCCGATATCGCCGAGATCGAACAGCAGCGCATGCTTTTCGAACAGTGTCTCCACATAGAGCGCTGGGTCGCCGAAACGTCCGTTGACCAGCGTGGGATGGAGGAGCGGTCGCATGAGCGGTCACTAGCCTTCGAGAGCCGAAGCGACACTGCGGCAAATCAATAGTCGGGAGCGAGCAGCAATTCCGATACGGCGTGGGGGCCGGCGGTGCCGGCCAGCGCACAAACAGTCTACAGAAGGGCACTGAAACCGTGCGGTATCCACGTCGGGGGGGAGCCGACGTACACGGCAAATACGGCTGCCAAGTTGAACGTTCCGTGCAACACGATTGCTGGCCAGAGTGAGCCGCTCCTCTCATAAAGAAGTGCCAGCACTACGCCCAGCACGAGGTGTAGCGGCTGAAGGCTCCAAAAGTGAGCCAGATAGAAAGCGAGGGCGCTCAGAACAACGCCGGGTCCGATCCCGAGCCGGTCGCGCATCCACCCAAAAAGCAGTCCGCGAAAGAGGATTTCCTCGCTGATGGGTGCCAGCGCGCCCAAGAGAGGCAGGAACCACAGCGCTCCGACGCCGGATGGGATCAATTCCGACAGCGGCGTGTCGCTCGGCGCCTGCGCAGGCATGCGGATCGCGTGTGCGGCCATAGCGACGAGCAGAACGCTGCAAATTGCGATGAGGACAGCCCAGACGAACCACCAGCGAGAGGTTGATCGAAAGCCAAGCTCTGCCCAACTGACAGCCCGCCCACGAACGATGAGGAAGTAGACCGTGGCAAGTGCCACGCCATAGTGTGCAAGCATGAAGGCAAGGTGGCCTGCCTCGGTCAGCCTGAATCCGAACGGTTTCCCGGTTAAAGCGAAAACGAGGAGAGGCACAGGCGCGAGGCTCAGGGCAAAGACAAGGAGGAGATCGGCAACACGGACTCGCAACAGAGAATGATTGTTCTCGACGCTTTCGACGTCGTTGCACCTGACTATACCGCGCTGCGCGACCTCGATCGGCGACCCGGGGCCGGTCAGCCGCGCAGTCGGTGACGCCGGTGGAACGGCAGGAGCTTCCTCCATCACAATCCCTCTGGCGCTCAGACCGTGAAAAGCGCTGCTTGTCTTGCTTTTCGACTTCTAATATTGTCCGCGTTGACGAAGGTCAACGACCTCGCGATCCGTTGTGTTTCATCTGAACCAGTCTTTTGGCTCTTCCCTGCGTGCCGCTGACCGTTGAATCCCCGTGGCTCGGGCGATACGCAGCCAAGGTTGATTCCGATGACTCCCACCGAAACCAGTGACATATGGCGGACTCAGCTAGGGGCGCTCGGCCGTTGGTCATAGGCCATCTACGATTGGGCGAACTCGCCCTTCACGACCCTGATCATTACCTTTGTCTTCCCGGCCTATTTTCAGGCTGCCATCGTGAAGGACCCGGTCGCGGGCCAATCACTTTGGGGTTACGCGATTTCAGGCAGCGGGCTTTTCATCGCCACGCTGGCTCCCTTTCTCGGAGCAATTGCCGACGCAAGCGGCAGACGCAAACCCTGGATCTTTGTGTCCACCGCGATATGCGTCTTCGGCACGGCGCTTCTTTGGTTTGTCGAGCCGTCACCGGTTTGGCTTGCATTTGGCCTTGCCTGCGTCGTGCTCGCCAATATCGGCTTCGAGTTCGGTGTTGTGTTCAACAATGCAATGCTTCCGGACATCGTGCCGGAAGACCGTCTTGGTCGCTTGTCAGGCTGGGCGTGGGGCTTGGGCTATGCCGGCGGCCTTGCCGCGCTCGCCGTGGCGCTCGTCGCCTTCATCTGGCCGGAGCAGCCGCCGTTTGGCCTTGATCCGGGCTCTGCGGAGCAAGTGCGGATTGTGGGGCCACTGGTCGCGATCTGGCTCGCAATCTTCTCGCTCCCGCTCTTTCTCTTCACGCCGGATCGCCCATCCTCGGGAGTGGGAATTCTCCAGTCGGTTCGGCTCGGGCTTGCGGAGACGGCACGAACACTTGCTGATTTGCGCAAGAACCGATCCGTCGCGATCTTTTTGCTGGCGCACATGATCTACGCGGATGGGCTTGTTACCCTCTTCGCCTTCGGAGGGATCTATGCCGCCGGCGCGTTCGGTCTCAGCCTTGCCGAGGTGGTCACGTTCGGCATCGTTCTTAACGTTGCGGCTGGAATGGGGGCGCTCAGCTTTGCCTGGATCGATGACTGGCTCGGCTCGAAGCTCACTATCGTTGTCGCCCTGATCGGACTCATCGTAGCTTCCATGGTGGCGGTGGCCGCAACGAATTTCCTGTGGCTCTGGGTTGCCGGCATAGGCATCGGCCTCTTTGTGGGGCCCGCACAGGCGGCGAGCCGCTCGCTCATGGCGAGGCTCGCGCCCGGCGAGAAGCGGGCGTCGTATTTTGGTCTGTTTGCCCTGTCGGGAAAGGCGACGGCTTTCTTGGGACCAGCCATCGTCGCATTTGCCACGACGACGAGCGGCAGCCAGCGGGTCGGACTGGCCTCGATCCTCGTCTTCTTCGCGGTCGGGCTGCTCGCGATTTTGCCGGTTGCGGAACCGCAGAAGGTCGGCCCGCAAACCTGAAGCGCCTTTGATTTCGCTCAATGAGCTGCGTGTCGCATGCCGTAGCTTCAATTTGGCCGTCGGGCGCCGACGGGCATAGCGGCTGCTGGCGCAGCCGCATGAAGGGCAGCAATGGAAATCGCGGCTTCTCATGCTTTCAGGTCGAAGCCTAATGGCGACGAGCCCAGAGCCACGGCTGACGACGCCTCCGTAGTTCTCCTTGCCCTCGCACAGGAGCTGTCGCGCGAACTTTTCCCCACGAAGCGACCCAAGCGGATAGATCTCGATGCCTCGCTGGATCGCGACTGGGGCTTCGATAGTCTGTCGCGGGCGGAGCTTCTTCTCCGGGTCGAACGCAGCTTCCACGTCAGTCTGCCAGAAAGGCTCCTCGGCGAAGCGGGGACGCTCCGCGATCTCCTCGAGGCGCTCCCGGAGGCGGAGCGCGGTCCTGTGCGCGTCGGTGCCCAATCTCCAGCCGCCGCGCCGGGAGGCGCCGAGCCCGCGCCGGAGACCGTGGAGACGCTCACCGGAATCCTCGACTGGCACGTCGAGCGCCATGGCGATCACGGACACCTCATCATCGAAGCCGATGACAAGAGCGATCGTCTCTCATATGGCGAGCTTGCCCGAGGCGCGCGGCAGGTTGCACGCGGCCTGCGTGAAAGCAGCGTGTCCCCCGGCGATCGAGTCGCGATCATGCTGCCGACGGGCCGTGATTTCTTTTTGGCTTTCTTTGGATCCCTCTACGCTGGTGCCGTTCCGGTGCCGATCTATCCTCCGGCCCGCCCGACGCAGATCGGCGAGCACTTGCGCAGGCAAGCGGGCATTCTTCGCAATGCCGGCGCGGTCGTGCTCATCGCCGATGAAGTGGCAAGGCCGCTCGCACGCCTGATGCGGCTGCAGGTTCCCTCCGTGCGCGGCGTCGAGACGGTAAAGGCGCTCTCGATAACCGGAGGGCCACTTCCCAAGGCTGCTGGTCCAGACGTCGCCCTGCTTCAATACACATCGGGCAGCACGGGCGATCCGAAGGGCGTCGTGCTCACCCACGCTAACTTGCTCGCAAACATCCGCGCAATGGGAGCGGTCATAAGGCCGACCAGCAACGATGTGTTCGTAAGCTGGCTGCCGCTCTATCACGACATGGGGCTGATTGGAGCGTGGCTCGGCAGCCTGCACTACGGTGTCCCGCTCGTGGTCATGTCGCCGCTGCGCTTCCTCGTGCGGCCGGAACAGTGGCTGTGGGCCATTCATCGCCACCGGGGCACCCTCTCGGCCGCTCCGAACTTCGCCTTCGAGCTCTGTATCCGGAAGATCGAGGACGCCGCCATCGAAGGTCTGGATCTCAGCTCGCTGCGCATGGTGGCGAATGGCGCCGAGCCGGTCAGCCCTGACACGATCCGGCGTTTTTCCGAGCGCTTTGTCCGTTACGGCTTTCGGCCAGAGGCGATGGCGCCGGTTTACGGCTTGGCCGAGACCGCCGTCGGGCTGGCGTTTCCGCCTCTGGGCCGGGCTCCCATAATCGATCGGGTGGATCGCAAGAGCCTGAGCCGTGAAGGAAGGGCGATCCCGGCGGGGCCGGAAGCGACTAAAACGACGGAGTTCGTGGCCTGTGGGAGGGCGCTTCCCGGTCACCAGATCCGCATCGTCGGGCCAACCGGGGAACTGGCTGAACGGCAGGAAGGGCGGCTGCAGTTCCGTGGTCCGTCTGCCACTTCGGGCTATTTCGAGAATCCGGAGAAGAACCGGGAGCTGTCCGAAGGCCCGTGGCTAAACAGCGGTGATCTCGCCTACATCGCGGGGGGTGACGTCTTCATCACCGGCCGGTCGAAGGACATCATCATCCGCGCCGGGCAGCACATATATCCGCAGGAGATCGAGGACGCCGTCGGCGAGATTGCGGGCGTCCGCAAGGGATGCGTCGCGGTATTCGGAGCCCCCGACCGGCGCACGGGTACCGAACGTCTCGTGGTCGCGGCCGAAACGCGCGAGACGGCAAGCGAGAAACTGCAAGAATTGCGGGCCACGGTCGGCGAAACTGCCGCGCGTCTTCTTCAAGCGCCCCCGGAAGAGATCCTTCTCCTGCCGCCGCACGCCGTCCCGAAGACCTCGAGCGGCAAGATCCGGCGGGCGGCGGCGCGGCAGCTCTACGAACGACACGAATTCGGCAAGCAGCGTACGAGCGCCAGGGCGCAGATTATTTCGTTGGCGCTCTCAGGAGCCGTGTCGCGGCTCGCCCAGTCGAAGCGGACGGCTCTGGAGATTGCCTATGCCGGCTATTGGTGGACGGCAGTCGGACTCTTCGGGGCTGTCGCCTGGCCGCTCGTCCTCGCACTTCCTGGTCGACATGTCCGCTGGGCGGCTATGCATCGGCTCTCGCGTGCCGCGCTTTTCGTGCTGGGCATCCCGGTTTCGGTCCGCGCATCGGGGCGCTGGCCGGCCCAGGCCGTGCTCGCCTCGAACCACTCCAGCTATTTCGATGGCCTCGTCCTCGCTGCGACTCTGCCGGGTGACCTGGCGTTTGTGGCCAAGCAGGAGCTCGCCCCGCAACGCATAGCGGGGCCATTCCTAAGGGCTCTCGGCACGATCTTCGTGGAGCGCAACGACCCTGCGGCAAGTGTCGAAGGCGAGCGGGTTGTCTTCGAGGCCGTTCGCTCTGGTCGGCGAGTGGTCATGTTTCCCGAGGGCACGTTCGAGCGCGCGCCAGGCTTGTTACCGTTTCATCTCGGCACCTTCACGATTGCCGCGCGAGCCTCAGTGCCCGTGGTACCGATTGCTATCAGCGGGACTCGGTCGATCTTGCGTGGGGACCAGTGGTTCCCGCGCCGCGAAGCTGTAGCGGTGACGATTGGAGAGGCTATCGCGCCGACGGGGACAGAGTTCAGCGCTGCCGTCCGCCTCCGTGATGCGACACGCGCTGCGGTCCTGACCGCATGCGGCGAACCCGAGGTGTTCGAGACGTGAAGGCGCAAATGGGTGAACTAACCGCCGCGGCACGTCGGCCGTGCGCATGGGAACGCAGCTACCCTCCCGGCCTGGCATGGGACGTGAAGTTGGGATCCGAGCCGGTGGACGCTCTGCTCGACGCCGCGGCTGCCCGCTACCCCAATCACATCTGCATCGACTTTCTTGGTCGCCAAATCGCTTACGCAGAAGTTGCACAAACAGTGACCCGCCTTTCTCGCGGGCTACGGCAAATTGGCGTGCGCCGTGGAACGCGGGTAGCCCTGCTCCTCCCGAACTCGCCGCAACTGGTGTTTGCCTTCTTCGCGGTGCTCAAGGCCGGCGGAACCGTGGTGAATTGCAACCCCCTCACGGGAGCAGCGGAACTTGTCAGGCAAATGGCGGATTCTGGCGCGGAGGTAATCATCACGCTCGACATAGCGCTGCTCTACGAAAAGGCGATTCGCGCCCTCAAGGAGACAAGCGTGCGGCGACTGGTGATCGCCTCGCTTGCGGATGAAATGCCCTTCCTGAAAGCGAGTCTGTTCCGGGTCGTCAATTGGCGCGCGCGGATCTCAGTCCCCTCGGATGAGAAGCATCTGCGTTTCCAGGATTTGCTTGCGCTTGGCGATGGCCAGCCGCTCGAGCCCACGGAGCGAGCTGACATCGCTGTACTGCAATACACCGGCGGGATCACCGGCACACCCAAGGCGGTGATGCTTTCCCACCCTAACCTCTACGCCAACGCCCGCCAGATCAGCCTTTGGTTCACCAAGGCGGAGCTAGGGGCGGAGCGTATCCTGGCCATCCTGCCTCTCACCCATTCCTTCGGCATGACCGGAATCATGAACCTCGCGCTCTCATTGGATGGCGAGATGATCCTGCTGCCGCGCTTCAAGCTGCGAGAGCTGCTCCGCACTGTCGAAAGTCGGCGGGTCACCATGATCATGGGTGTGCCGACCCTGTTTCACGCCATCAACGAGTACCCAAACCTGTCCCGCTACGATCTCTCCTCGCTGAAGATCGCCGTTTCCGGCGGCGACTCCTTGCCCGTCGCAGTGCAGCAGCGCTTCCACCAGTTGACCAACTGTCCGCTTACCGAAGGCTATGGACTCTCTGAATGCAGCCCGGTGGTCGCCTGCGGCAATCCCCTTGAGGGACTGGCGCGACCGGGATCATGCGGTCTGCCCTTACCCGGCACGGTCGTGGAGATCGTGTCGGTCGAGGACGAAATAACAGTCCTGCCGCCCGGCAGCGTAGGCGAGATCTGCGTAACCGGGCCGCAGGTCATGGCCGGTTACTGGCAAAGGCCGAAGGAGACGGCGGCCTGCCTCAGGAACGGTCGCCTGCATACGGGCGATGTTGGTCGGCTGGACGAAGACGGCTTCCTCTACTTCGTCGACCGGCTGAAGGAGGTGATCGTCGTGCACGGCTACAAGGTCTATCCGCGGATCGTGGAAGAAGTGCTGCGCACTCACCCAGGGGTGGCAGAGGCCGCCGTCATTGGCGTCCCCGACGAGACTCGAGGTCACGTCCCAAAGGCTTTCATTGTGTGTGGTCCCGGAGCCGAGGTCACCGCAGAGGCCCTTCAAGGGCACGTGGCTGAGCACTTATCTCCGACCGCCGTGCCGCGCGAGATCGTCTTCCAATCAGATCTCCCAAAATCTCTCATGGGAAAGGTGCTGAAGAATATTCTGGCAGAGAGCGCGACGGCAAGCTGACAGACAAATGGCCCGCCGTTAGGCGGGCCTGGATTTGAGCGGCAGAGTCGCCCCGCTCAGTCCAGGAGGAAAGAAATCTTGGCGTTGATCCGATATTTCACAAGGTGTCCATTCTCGACTGTCGCCTCGAAATTCTCGACGTAGACGGACTTGATGTTGCGAACGGTCTTGGACGCCTGAGAGATCGCATTCTGGGTTGCGTCCTCCCAGCTCTTTTCGGATTCCGCGAGCACCTCGATCACCTTCAGCATCGACATGGCATTCTCCTATTTCCTTCGACAATAATGAAGGACGCAGGACGGGCGCCCCTTGATCTGAATCAAGGGGCGCAGGGTCAGATCTGAGGCAGCAAGCGCAAGCCCGCTCTTTGCTCGCAAGGCGCCTCATTTGACCCGCATCAAGGAGCGCGCAGGCGCGAGGGCGAAGATATCATTCAAATGCTTGCCGCCGATTCGCAGCTTCCCGAAAACACCGTTCTCGCGGCTAACCTGCGCGAATATGCGGATCTTCTTGCTCAGCAGGATGCAGATGGATTCCGCGTCTCGGCGTACCGGCGTACCGCCGATGTCGTGTCGGGACTCGTTCAGCCGGTAAGTGAGATCCTGAGGACGAGCGGGCGCGAAGGCCTTGTGGCTTTGCCGGCTATTGGCCGAGGCATCGCTTCGGCCCTAGCCGAGATGGTTACAACCGGGCACTGGTCGCAACTCGAACGTGTCCGCGGGGCGTTCGAGCCGGAAAAGCTCTTCCAGATCATCCCGGGGGTCGGTCGGGAGCTTGCGAGCCACATCTGCGAGCAACTCGACGTCGAGACGCTGGAAGCGCTCGAAATTGCCGCTCATGATGGCCGTCTCGAACATGTTCAGGGCTTCGGACCGAGGCGCGCAGAGATGGTCCGCACAGCACTCGCGGAGCGCCTGGGCCGCCCACGGCTGCGGCGCATTCGGCAGTCACAAGAGCGTCCGCCCGCGATTCTGCTGCTCGAGGTCGATCGCGAATACCGCGAAAAGGCCAATGCAGGAAATCTGCGCAGGATCGCGCCGAAAAGGTTCAATCCGACGGGCGAGGCTTGGCTCCCGATCCTCCACACCCGGAGAGATCGATGGGAATTCACGGCACTTTACTCCAACACGCGGCTTGCGCACGAACTCGGCCGGACGAGGGATTGGGTCGTCATCTACTACCGCACTGATTCTTCGCCAGAGGGTCAATGTACCGTCGTGACCGAGACGCGCGGCCCTGCGGCCGGCAAGAGGGTTGTTCGGGGCCAAGAGGAGGAATGCCGTGCCATAGGCTCGACTGATCGAGCCGTGACAGAACTGGCGAGCGCATGAGCGCCGCCGGCGAGGTCACGTTGATGCTCTGCGGCGATGTGATGCTCGGCAGGGGAATCGACCAGATCTTGGCGTATCCAAGTACACCGGCGCTCTATGAGGAGTACGTTCACTCAGCGATCGATTACGTTGCTCTTGCCGAGCGCGCGAACGGCTCTATTCCTCGCGGCGCCCCGTTCTCGTACGTGTGGGGTGGCGCGCTGGACGAGCTCGAACGCCGCAAGCCTGACCTGCGGATCATAAATCTTGAAACGGCGGTCACACGTTCCGAACGACCCACGCCCAAGGGCATCAACTATCGCATGAACCCGGCGAACCTGCCGTGCCTCAACGCGGCAGGCATCGACTGCTGCGTGCTCGCCAACAACCATGTCCTGGACTGGGGCAATGATGGACTGTCGGAGACCTTGGAGGGTCTGGGTCAAGTTCGTATCAAAACGGCAGGAGCGGGCCGCAATGTCGCGGAAGCTGAGGCGCCCGCTGCCTTCGAACTAAAGGGCAAGGGACGCGTCCTCGTTTACGCTGTTGCGTGCGCTTCGAGCGGCGTGCCGTTCGAATGGGCGGCCGGGCCGCACCGTCCCGGCGTCAGCCAGATGGAGCAGGTTTCAGACGCCGCCGCCGACGACTTGGCCGCGCGCATCGCGCGCGACAAGCACCCGGGAGACATCGTCGTGCTCTCGATCCACTGGGGTGGCAACTGGGGCTACAACATCTCGGCTGCGGAGCGTGCCTTCGCCGGCCGGCTTGTCGATAGCGGGCAGGTCGATGTGATCCACGGCCATTCTTCGCATCATTTCAAGGCGGTAGAGATTTTCCGCGGAAAGCCGATCCTCTACGGCTGCGGCGACTTCGTCGACGACTACGAGGGAATTGGCGGGTGCGAGACATACCGAAGCGACCTCGTCCTCCTGTACCTCGTCACGATCTCACTGGCCGAAATGAAGCTCGCGGCGTTCCATATGGTGCCATTCCGCATACGCAATTTTCGTCTGAACCGGGTCGATCGGGCGGATGCCGAATGGATCTCGTCCACGATGAATAGGGAATGCAGCCGCTTCGGCGGCGCCGTGTCTTTGTCTTCCGACGGCACTCTGTGCCTGCAGCATCCTTTGACGCACCTCGATTCGCAGAGCGTTTCGCCGCGCTAGGAAACCTCCGCAGGGCTATAGGAGGCGAACGTGCAGGCGCGTGACGTAATGACCGAGCGCGTGATTACCGTGACGCCGGATACGCCGGTTGCCGAGGTCGCCAAGCTCCTCCTGGAAAAGGGCATCAGCGCCGTTCCGGTCGAGGATACCGATGGGCACCTTATCGGCATGATCAGCGAGGCTGATCTGATGCACCATGCGGAGATCGGCCCGCGGAAGCCCAGCCTATGGTGGATTACTATGTCGAAGGCTGAGCTCGCACAGGCTTATGTGAAGATGCACGGACTAACGGCGCGCGACCTCATGCACCAAGGCATCCACAGCGTCCCGCCCGAGACGGGTCTCGCCGATGTTGTTGACGCCATGGAAAGGCATGGAGTCAAGCGGATGCTCGTCATGGAAGACGGCAGGCTCAAGGGAATCGTTACCCGCTCCAATCTCCTGCGCGGCTTTCTTGCCAAGCGCGCGGCCGCCGAGGCAAGCCACAGCGATCGGACCATTCGGGCAAAGATTCTGAAGGAGTTGAGAGGCCAGCCTTGGACTGCGGTCGATGCGTGCCGCCGTCAACTGCGCCCTGGCGAACCGGGAGATTATCACGCATCTAACGCGGCAGGCCTTCTCAGACTTCTTTCCTGACATGCAGCTGGGGCTGCTCTTTGACGTATCCCACAACACGTGCAAGCCCGAGGTGCACAAAATTGAAGGCGAGGACCGGATGCTGCACGTGCATCGCAAGGGGGCGACGCGCGCGCTTGGACCGGGTCATCCGGAGGTTCCCGAGACCCTCCGGAAATTCGGGCAGCCAGTCCTGATCGGCGGAAGCATGGCTGCAGGTTCCTACGTGCTCGCCGGCCTCCCGACTTCGGAAGTCGCGGCCCTCGGCTCTGCATGCCATGGAGCAGGCAGAGCGCTCAGCCGCCATCAAGCGCTGAAGCAATGGAGCGGCCGGCAAATCCAGGATGACCTCGCCGCGAAAGGCATCATCGTGAAGAGCCCGTCGACGCGCGGCATCGCCGAGGAGGCGCCAGGCGCCTACAAAGACCTGACTGCCGTCGTCCTGGCGGCTGAAAAGGCCGGCTTGGCGAAGCGCGTTGCGCGGCTTGAACCGCTCATCTGCATCAAGGGCTAAGAGGAGGCCAACCGATAGGGATATCGTTCAGCGGGAATGGCCGGCCCATCGCGTTGACCTGCATCAAGGCGCGCCTCCGCTACTGGCCCATCGTCTTCGCCACTATTGCATGTTTGGCGGGGCAACGGCACCGTTGAGGAAATGAAGGACTTCGGAGACAATTGGTGGGGCGACAACTAACATCTGTACAGTGGCGCGATCGAAACGCTCGCGCCTCATGCGCTGCAAAAGCATTCACAATCACTCGGCACTCGCCGGCGAGGCGTCGACTTTCTGAAGGGATCGCAACGTGCAGATCGAACCACAGATTTCGTTTCACGCGATGGACCCGTCCACGAGCGCCGAGGCGAAAATCCGCGAGCGCGTCCAGCATCTGGAGCAGTTCCACGACCGCATCACTTCCTGTCATGTGAAGGTTGAAGCGCCGCACCGGCACGGCCGCCATGGCAAGATTTTTCACGTAAGCGTCGATGTCCGCGTTCCCGGCGGCGAGGTGGCCGTCAGCAACGCTCACGAGCTGAACCACGCGCATGAGGATCTCCTGGTCGCGATCCGAGACAGCTTCGATGCTGCCGAGCGCAAGCTGGAGGACCTCGTTCGGCGCATGGATCCAGAGCGCACGAAGACCCATCCACCGGTCGGACATGGGTCCGTCGCTCGGATGATGACCGAAGAGGGCTACGGTTTTATCGAAACGCCGGATGGCCGCGAGTTCTTCTTCGACCGCGACAGCCTTTCAGCCGGCGCATGGGAAGCTCTTATGCCAGGGACCCAGGTTCGGTTCACGGAGCGGGACGGCGAAAAAGGGCCGTTTGCGACCGCCGTCAGGCCAGCGGCCAGGCACGGCAATGAAGCGTTGTGAGTTTCTGGAGCGGCAGTCGTGGCTGAGAACACCTTGGCGCATGAAGCGGTCGGAGTCTTCCATGAAACCCAGACGTTTCAGTCAGCGATCGACGACCTGCTCAGTTCCGGATTCGACCGGGCGGATTTGAGCTTTGTCGCCAGCCGAAGGGCTGTGGAGGAAAAGCTCGGGCACGCCTACAGGTCCGTGCGAGAGTTAGAGGACGAGCCTGCTGTCCCGACCGTAGCCTATGTATCGACGGAATCGCTCGGCGAAGCGGAAGGCGCCGTTGCAGCGGCTCTGATCTACATCGGCGCCGTGGCGACCGCCGAGCGATCATTGCATCCGGGGGCACCGTCGCGGCTGCCATGGCCGCCGTCGTTGTTGCTGGCACCGGCGGGGCATCGCTCGGCACGCTGCTCGACCGGTTGATCGAACGCAAACACCTGCAGCACCTGGAAGAACAGCTCATCCGCGGCGGTCTCCTCCTCTGGGTCCGTACGCGTGACGTCCAGCATGAAAGTCGAGCCGTCGACATTCTGAAGCGAAACCGCGGCGATGACGTCCACGTGCATGACCTGTCGGCCGCCGCCAAAGCTGCGGCAGGATATGAATCGGAAGATGTCGGAATTGGTCGACGAGGCCGGGCGCGAGTCGTTCCCCGCGAGCGATGCGCCCGCATTCACTGCCAGCAGTGCTGGAAGTCCGCGACGATAGCCTGCCGGCCGATATTTCAAGTCGGGCTCCGCGCGTCTGGCCCTCGTACCCGCCAGTTTTCACCGCTACAAGTGCGCCAATGCGGTCTCATCGCAGGAATAGCCTAGCTCCGCCAACCCTTCCTCGAGGCAATCGCCGAGATTGGGAATTCCCGTGAGGTAGGGCGCGGAGTTGGGCCGGTGACGTTCCATTGCGAGGCTGCGGGCGCTCTCAAAATCGGTACGATCGAAATCGCCCCGCCCGACCCAGGCGATGGCAATGAGATCCACGACCTCGTCATCGTTCAGATCGACGACCGCCTCTTGCAGCTCCTGGAAGGTCGGATCATCGGCATAGTCTTCGAGAATTTCGCGATCAGCGTCGTCGGATGGATTGGAGGCCGGATCGGGTTCGACGGGCTCGACTTTTACGTCGAACTCGCGCGCTTTGACGATGATATAGCAGACCTTTTCGGGACTGATGTTGATCTCAACAGGAGGCGGCGATTCTTTGAGCATGACGGTTTCCAAGTGTAATTCATCCCCAGCAATGGGTTGCCATTGATTATTGTTGGTGCCGCCGTTTGGCGCCGGGTGCCTTGAGATGGGTCAATTCGCTCCAACACTAGACATGATCCTCTCTGTGCTCCATGCGGAGACAAGCGATGGCCGAAGAATTCGACGTCGACATCTCGCCCCGCGACCTGGTTTTCTGGGTCAAGGCAGACCAAGCGAGGCGCTCGCCTACAGTATGGGCGAGTGCATCGAAGACTGTCGAGAAACGCGACATCGAACTCGAAGCCGCGCGCGTGACCCTCGAAGACGATGTCGCCGAGACGGTAACCCGAGGCATTCTCGAGGCGCGGCCAAGACGAGGCGCGGGCGGCTGGGCGCTCTGGGTAAGAGTGGACGACCAGGCTGGCGAGCATCGGGTGAACGACGAAGACACGGAACAGGAGGAGGAGCTCGCCGTCGAGGCATTCGAAGAGGAGTTTCTCCTGCCCGAAAATCGCCCTGTCGACATCACCGTCTCCGTTGAGGACGGAGGGGCACAGTTGCGATTTAGAAGGTGGCTGCGTCGCACCCTGTCACGTCAGTTCGATGCGAAAAGCCCTCGTCGCCTGAAGACGAAGGCAGCCTGATCGGTGCACCTTTGCGGACCGGCGTCAAATCAAACGGTGGATACGGATCGATGCGCTGCCGATGTTCGCGATAGCCTCAATGCACACATTTGGGATCACGCGTGCGATCGAGGCTTTCCTTTTGATTGGGGATGTGGCGGCGGGCTCTAGACCTAGCCGACTGAAGAGACAGCGTGCGGCCCCTGTCCGCGAAGCGATAAGTTATCAGGTGTCGGGCAATTCGCGGCGAGCGGATATTTACCATCCTGGTATCGGCGCGCACGCCCGAGCGATAGTCATTGTCGTCCCCGGTGTCGTTCGGCTGGGTAAGGATGATCCTCGCATCGTCGCATTTGCAGAGAGCATGGCGAGAGCCAGGTTTCTTGTGTTCGTGCCGGATTTGCAGAGCCTTCGTAACCTGTCGATCCGTTCCCAGGATGTTGAGGAGCTCAGCGAGCTCGTGTTGCACATCGCGTCGAACGAGGCCGCGGGAACAGAGCGCTGCATTGGGATTGTCGCGTTCTCCTATGCTGCCGGACCCGCCATCCTGGCAGCAATGAAAGAGCAGACGCGAGACCTTGTCCGGTTCGTCTACGCCGTAGGTGCTTACTACGATATTGAGGCGGTGGGCACGTTTCTGACGACGGGGTATTTCCGCGAAGGCCCGGATCAAAAATGGCAGAAGCGGCAGCCGAGTTCATATGCAACCTGGGTCTTCATTCATAGCAGTGCCGCCTGGCTGAAGAGCCCGGAAGACCGAAGAATTCTTAAAGCCATATCGGAGACGAAGCTCGCTGATCCCGAAGCCGGTATCGCGGAGGCTGCTTCGCAGCTCGGGCCGGAGGGACGGGCAGTCTACAGGCTGCTCCTCAACAACGATCCGGAGAAAACGTCCCTGCTCATATCCGAACTACCAGCGTTCCTGCTTGCCGAGCTCCGACGGCTTGATCTCCGGTCCAGGAACATGGCCGATCTCAAGGCGAAGCTCATCCTCATCCACGGTCGAGACGACGCCCTGATTCCCTATTCGGAAAGCATCGCTTTGGCGGCCGCTGGCGCGGGCAGGGCGCATCTCTTCGTCATTCGAAGCCTGGCACATGTCGAACTGGTGTCCGGCGGGATTTGGGATCTGTGGAAGCTGTGGCGAGCATCCTACCTCTTGCTTCGTGAACGCGATGCGATGCCCGAGCCAGCCGGTTTCCATCTTTTGGCTCGCAACTCGGTTGTGACGAGGGGTGGCTGACGGTTTACAGAATGGTGCGGGAATCTGCCGGCGTGCGGTGGGAATCGTCGTTGTCGCCCAAAGAAGCGCAGCTTCACCGCCTCGGTGCAACCAGCTGCTTCAATGGCCCCGTCATCTGGCGAAACAGCCGAGATTGTTCGACTGATCGGACCGCGGATGACGCAGGCACGAACTGAGCCAGTTCCCCCCGTTGCTCTCGACCTGCGGCGCTTCGACGGTAGGATCGTCATGCCAGAAGGCAGTTCGGTTGCATGTCTTTACCTGGTAGGAGAGGCTCCCGGACGCCAAGAGGCGGAGATCGGCCGTCCCTTCGTAGGCCCTTTAGGGGAGGTATTGCACGACACGCTGAGCGAGGCAGGGATAGACGCCTCGCGCGCTCGGCTCGCCAACGCAATTCCCTACCGCCCGATCGAGCGGTCGCCCCGAGGCCGCTGTCGCAATCGGAGGCCGACAGACAATGAGCTGCGGACCTTCGAGTGCCATGTGCTCGGCGACATCGCAAAAGTGCATCCAAGGGTCATCGGCGCAAAGGGGAAGTCGGCGGCCAAGCTGTTCGATGTTTCGGTGCCTGTCGAACAGGCACGAAGACGAAGGTTCCGGTTCCAGGACATTCCAGTGCGCGTTACCTATCATCCAAGCTTCGTGCTGCGGTTTGGCGGGAGGGGGTCTGCCCTTCTGGCGGTCAGCGGTGAAGGACCTCAGGAGCTTCTGGAGAGTAGCTCAGAAAGACAGTGACACGCCTGCCGGAGACGGGTCCTGAAGCGCGGCTTCGGCCCGAGCGCCCCTCCCTATGGTTGCTCGGGTCGGCCCTTTCGAATCCTCGGGAGAACGGCGACTTCGAGGCAAGAACCGCAGCATTGCACGGACGCCGAGGTCGATTAGGCGCGACATGGAACTGACATTCCTTGGCACGCGAGGGCGGATCGCAGTCCGCTCTCGCAGGCATCGGTACATAGCTCGCTCCTCGTCCAGCACGGTGCCTGTCGCATCATGATGGACTGTGGTGAGGATTGGCGGGGCAGGCTCAGCGCCCTCGCGCCGACTGCCATCGTCCTTACACATGCGCATCCGGATCATGCATATGGCCTAGCCGATGGCGCTTCATGCCCGGTCTATGCAACGGAGGAGACACTGGATTTGCTCCGCCGTTTTCCTATTCCAAATCGGCACAGAATACAGCTGGGGAAGTCCACGATCGTCGACGGGGTGACATTTAAGGCATTCCCGGTCCGCCATTCGATCCGCGCCCCCGCCGTGGGATACCGTGTGTCGGTCGAGAACTGCTCCTTCATCTACCTTCCGGACCTGGCTGATCTCCCTATGCCGGCCGCTGCGCTTCGCGGAGTGGCTCTCTATATCGGCGATGGAGCGAGTGTCACGCGTACAATGGCGCGCCGGAGGAAAGCGGTATTGATTGGCCATGCACCTATCGTGACTCAGCTCCGATGGTGCGAAATCGCCGGTGTCCGCCGCGCAATCTTCACCCACTGCGGATCGGGAATTGTGCGGAGCGACGCGCGGCAAGTGGAGGCCAAGGTTCGCCGGCTCGGTCGGGACCACGGCATAGAGGCGCGGCTCGCGAGGGACGGGGATCATTTGTCGTTGCCCGCGGTCGACAAATCCACTTCCCGCGCCTGAGGACCGGACCTGCCTCAGTCGACCAGAGAGCTGTCCGGCCTCGTCCATTGGTTTTCGTTGGATTGCTGAGCAACCAGCTCAAGGGCTCGGTGCGGCAATGCCTTGATCTTGTAGCTAATGAACCCCACTTCTTTCCGGCATTGGGCTGTTTCGGCGGTGCGGAGCGAGTGCCGACGGCGAGCGCACAAGATCCCCTTTAGGCAGAGCGGTGCTAACCACTTTGCTGGGCCTCCGGCAGCTAGCGCGTACGCGCTCCGTCGACATGTCTTGCACAATGCGACGCCAGTGTACCCGCGCAGCCGAGGAACACACGAGATGGATTCGCTGACGAGATACCGGCCCCAACAGGAGCAGGATGCCCCTGAAGTCGAGATGCGTGCCGAAGTTTTCGACACGACAGAGACGGATGTCGTCGAGTCCGACCTCGGATCTGGGTCTCACTTGGGGCGGTCGGGTCCGGCCGTGCTGGCCGAGACGAATGCGTCGGGCGTGCCTCGCGGATTCGATGCGGCGAGCGGGCAGTCCGAGGGCGGTCCCATGGCCGCAATCCAGGTTACCGGCGAGGAAACCAGCCGCGGAGGCGATGCTGCCGTATCGCGCGATCCGCTCGACGCCTACTTCCGCAATATGGGAAGTCGCGAGCTGCTCTCCCGTGAGGCGGAGCTGGCGCTCGCCAAGCGCATTGACGAGGCGCAACGGAATTTGCTGGCGCGCTTGTGCCGCATCTCCATGGTCATTGAGCGCGTTGGCGGCTGGGCGCGGGACTTCGAACAGGGCCGAGTCCGCCTGGGTCATTTGATCGACCCCCTCGCTGACGGCGGGGAGACTTCGGCGGAGAGCGAGTTTTCTCCCATAGGGATCGTGGTGGGCGAGCAAGCGAACGTGCAAAGCCCGGGCGCCGAGGAGGACGGATTTGGTCCTCTTTCTGTCGGTGCCCCCGGACTTCTCCCCGACGTCACGGAACGGCTCGAAGGCATTCGCATGCTTGCCGACGAGATCGCTGGCGTCACTCAAAGGCGCATTGCCGCGCTGTCTCGCGGAAAGGACCTTTCGAGCCGCGAGCGAGCGTTGCTCGACCGTTGCCTGTCGCGCGCGGCGGTAGAGATCGCGGCGTTGAACTTGCAGCCTGACCGCATCTCCGAACTGGCGGTAGATTTGGAGGCCGGAGAACGACAGCTGCAGCAGCTTGAGCGGGAGGTGCTGCGGCTCTGTGAGAGCTGCGGCATCGCATATGATGCGCAGTTGATCGATACGCTGCTCGGGAGTGAACTCGGACCATTTGGGGCCGGATCGGATACGCCACTTGATCCCGCTTGGCAGGCGCTCGCGAGAAATCATGGTGATCGGATTGCAGGGCTGCGCGAGGAATTCCATGCCATCGCGCAACGCGTCGGCATGCCCATCGCTGAGTTCCGTCGCGCAATAGCTGAGGTGAACCGGGCGAGACGGGAATTGAAGCGGCTACGCGAGGAGATGGTGCGGGCGCACCTTCGCCTTGTCGTGACGATTGCGAAGAAATACCGCGTCCACAGCTCCTTGGATTTCCTTGACTTGATCCAGGAGGGCAATCTGGGCCTCATGCGCGCAGTCGAGAAGTACAACTACCGGCGCGGCGTGAAGGTCTCGACCTACGCCGTGTGGTGGATTCGCCAGGCGATCACCCGCGCGATGGCCGACCAAGGGCGGACCATCAGGGTCCCTGTGCACATGACGGAGACTGCCAGGCAGGTCCAGCGGGAGCGGCAGAAGCTCTACCGTCAGCACGGGCGCGAGCCGCGGGCCGATGAGATTGCAGCGCAATCCGGAATACCGGTCACCCAGGTCGAACGCGCGCTGACGCTTGTGCAAGAGCCTGCCTCTCTCGATGCTCCGGTCGGCGAAGATGGAGATGCAACGCTCGCCGATATGATCGAGGCGATCGATGCCATCAATCCGCATGCCGCCGCGGAGGCCACTGCGCTGCGGGACAGCATCGCGGAGGCACTCGCCGACCTGACGCCACGCGAGCAGCGCGTCATGCAGATGCGCTTCGGGATGGGTGGTTCGGGAGAACAGACTCTGGAGGAGATCGGGAAGGTGTTCGGCGTGACACGCGAACGCATCCGCCAGATCGAAGCGAAGGCGCTCCAACGGCTTCGTGAGTCTCCGAAATCGAGCAAGCTTCTTACGTTTGTCGAAAGCTGACCTTGGACCGGCGCTCCAGCGCCAAGCCGGATTCGGATTGGCTTGCCTTATCAGCGTCGCACGCTCCCGCCTGTTGTGCCGCCTCAGCCTATTTCTGCGTAAGGCAGTGCCAGCAGAAGCGCAGCCAGCGCGGTCAGGAAGAAAAAGGCTGCGATGCGCAGTGCCAGATGTCCTTCGGAAGAGGTGAGTGGGAGCACCTCGACTCTGGCTTGGGCGTCCGTCCATTTTGGCATGACATGATCCTCCACGCATCGACGCATACCCGCCGCGGGCAGCGGTGTGGATTCGGTATTGCCCCTAGGGAGGCGAAACCTCCTCTGCCTTTATGGTCGCGCCTGTTGTGTCGCATACGAGTCGAAAGATCGGACGCTTTGATCTGTCGCAAGGCAGCCGAGCCGCCAACTGCAGTCAATGGCCAGGCTTGGGAGGTAACACTTTCGCTTGATGATGACGGCGTGGAGAGGAGATACCTATGCCGGTGTGGCGCTTGCTACCAGTCGATCTTGCCGACCCCAGTTGGGAGGCGAGCTCGCATCGTGGGCCGGCTGTCGTGCGCGCGCTGGACGAGGGGTCGGCGCGCGAGGTAGCCGAGGCGGCATTTGGTGTTCGGTCGCGGTTCGCTCCTGGGAAGGGCATGAGGATGCCGCCCTGGAAACGGTCGGATCTCGTTCGCGCTGTGGTTGACGAGCATTCGATCTATCCCGCCGAGGGCCCGCATGAAGTTCTGGAGCCTTCTTTCGACAACGACCTCGTGTCGCGTCCGCCCGTGAAGGAACCCAAGATGGAAAAGCGTCGTGGTCGAGCCGGGCAGCGTCCTCGCTGAGTTCTTGCGCATACTGGAGGTCCTATGAAGCAACATGACCTGCCGCCGTCGTCCGGCGTGCCGAGCAAGCGGCGCAGATTCGGCCGCGCGCAGGATGACCACATCATCGACACCTACAAACTGCGCAAGAAACTCTCGGATCCGACGCGGTGTCCGAGGTGCGGCGCGATCTACCACGAAGGACGTTGGCAATGGGCGCACGAGCCGCTGTCGTCCCCAGCTCACGAGGAGTTTTGCACCGCTTGCCACCGCATCAGGGACAAATACCCCGCTGGGATCGTCACGCTGAGGGGCCCCGTCGCGGCCAGCCACAAGGCTGAGCTACTCGGCCTGGCGCGAAACGCCGAGGATGCGGAGAAGAGCGAGCATTGCCAGAATCGGATCATGGCGATCGAGGAGCCGGCAGACGACGTCATTGTCATCACGACGACCGATATCCATTTGCCGCGCCGAATCGGCGAGGCAGTGCATCGTGCCTTCCATGGCGACCTGCGCGTCCACTATGACGAAGAAAACTATTCCGTGCGCGTTGAGTGGCAGCGCGACGCTTGACAGCGGCAGATGGTGCGGGAGTCAATTCCACAGATGGCAAATATTCCAGAGTTCGATGATGCCGTGCGGGCGAGCGACAAGTGGCTGGATGACCTGAAGCATCGGCTCGGATGGGAACATTCCTACCGCGTCTATCTCGCCTTGCTTGCGACACTGCATGCCTTGCGTGATCACCTGCCGACGGACGAGGTCGCTCGTCTCGGAGCAGCATTGCCGCCGCTCTTGCGGGGCTTCTACTTTGAGGGCTGGCATCCACGCGGACGGTCGGCCGGACAAATGAGCCGCGAGGCGTTCTCCTCCCGCATTCGTGAGGGCGTCCATCGCGATCCCGGCATCGACGCCGAAGCGGTATCCCGCGCCGTGTTCGCACTCCTCGCCGAGCGTCTGTCGGGTGCCGACCTCGAGGAGATCAAGGCCGCGACCCCCGCGTCGCTACACGGGCTGTGGCCAGACTGAGCGTGCGGTGGAGCCGCCCCATGAACCGCGACATTTTGGAAGAAGCGCTGACCTCCGTTCGAAGCGAGCCGAGGATCGGGCCGCATTTTCGGCCGAAGGAGTTGGCCATCGATTCTGATGGCGTCGTCACGCTCGAAGCCGAGGTCGAGAGTGTCGGCCAGAAGCGCTTGGCGTTGCGGAGAATCGCAGCGATCCGCGGCGTCGCTGGGATTGTCGACCTGTTACATGTCCGCCCTGCTGTCCACATGAGCGTCGACGGCATCTTGGATCATTTGCGCAGGGCGTTCGCGGAGGAGCCTTCATTTCGCGGCGAACGGATCAGCGAGCGAAGGGGCGAGACTCTCATCCTCATCAGGAACGCGCCAGAGGGGGCGATCGGCGATATCGATATTGAGGTGGCTGACGGCATCGTGACGCTGAATGGCACTCTGCTGAGCCACACCGCCAAGCGCTTCGCAGGCGTTCTCGCCTGGTGGGTTCCCGGCGTGCGAGATGTCGTGAACGGGATCGCAGTGGACCCGCCCGAGAAGGACGCGCCGATCCTCATTGAGGAAGCCGTTCGGTATGCTCTGGAGAAGGACCCGTTCGTCGACGCGTGGCAGATCCGGGCTGGCGTGCGTCAGAGCACCGTCCACCTAACTGGCATTGTCCGATCGACGGAGATCAAGCGGGCGGCCGAGGCGGATGCTTGGTACGTTCTCGGCGTCGACGACGTGATCAACGAGATCGAAGTGGGAGCGTAGAGCCGCGCCTGGCGCGCAGCTCCCACTCGGCACTCGCGGTTAGCCGCCGAATTCGAAGTAGAATCCGACGTGCGGACGATCATGCCAGCGGCCGTCGTACCACCACCGATGACCATCGTGCCAAGCGTGGTGGCGATCGTCCCATCGAGGGCGGCCGAAGTGCCAGTAGATCGCCGGAGGCATTGGCGGCCTAACGGCAATCGGCGGCGCGGGCCGGTAACCACCCATGCTGATGTACTTCGCCGACGCCCAGCACGGGTGACCGGCATAAGAGATCTCGCACCAATTGCCGCACGAGAAGACCTCAACGCGGGCGTCGGCAGGCATGGCGAGGATTTGGGGTAGCTTGTCCCTGGTCCCGTCCGGAGGTTGAGGTCCCTTTCGGTCCAACCCATCGCTGCGGCCGCAACCGACGATGCGGCAATGAGTGCAAGAAAGCTTGCGAGGAAGAGCTTGCGGAC
>CAYTTC010000019.1:0-52480 GCA_964440525.1 uncultured Propylenella sp.
GATCATGGCGAAGGGCGAATCCGGCAAGGTTGTGCTCGACTGGGGTGGGTAGGGGGTGGGCACCAGCCTTCTCCCCCTCTCCCGAGGTCCGGCCAAGGCCGGACCCCACCCTCTCCCTCTGGGGGAGAGGGTCGCGCCGCCACCCCTATGCCGCATTTCAGACCCCGTCGAACCGGCCTATAGCCCTCCGCCATGTCCCTTCGCGACTTCAGTCTTTTCGTGCTGATCTGCCTGGTCTGGGCGTTCAATACGATCGCGGCGAAGATCGTGGTGACGGACATGCAGGTGCCGCCGCTCTTCTTCGCGATGTTGCGCTCGGCCGTCATCGCGCTGGCTGTCATCCCCTGGCTCCTGCCGATGCCGCGGCCGCGCTGGCGGATCGTCGTGGTGGGCATACTGATGGGGGGTGGCGGCTTCGCGCTCTTCTTCGTCGGCTTGCGGACGGCGAGCCCCTCCGCGGCGTCGATCGTCAGCCAGCTCGGCGTGCCGATGGCGACGCTCCTGTCGGTGCTGGTGCTCGGCGAACGCATCCGCTGGAAGCGCGGGATCGGCATCGCCCTGACGTTGATCGGCGTGCTCCTCGTCATGTTCGATCCGACAGGCTTCGACGTCTCGGTCGGCCTGCTCTTCGTCGTTGCCTCGGCGCTGGGCGGCGCGGTCGGCACGATCATGATGAAGCAGATGGAAGGCATTCGCCCGCTTCGCTTCCAGGCGTGGGTCGGCTTCTCCTCAATGCTGCTGCTTGCGGTGCTCACCGCCGGCTTTGAGGAAAACCAATTCGCCGCCGCGCATCACGCCGGCTGGCCGCTCGTCGCCGCCGTCCTCTATTCCTCCCTGGTCGTCTCGGTCCTCGGCCACACCGCCTATTACGGGTTGATCCAGCGCTACGAAGCGAATCTGATTGCGCCGTTGACGCTGATGTCGCCGCTCATGACCATTGTGCTCGGCATCTGGATCACCGGCGATCATTTCGACGCGCGCATGGCGCTCGGCACGGCGCTCGCGCTCCTCGGCGTCTTCATCATCGCCATCCGCCCGAACCTGAAGCTCGGAACGAAGATTCTCTTCCGCAACCGCCTCTAGCGGAGCCAGGACGACAGCGCGCCGGTCAGATGCGGGTAGCGTGCGCCCTCGATGACGCGCAGGTCCGGCCGTCGTTCGGCATCCTTGATCGGACTGCCTCGCCGCGCCATCTCCCGCCTGAAGAAAAGATGGATTCTAATGATGACGCGGCTTGCGCTGGGCGTGCTCGATCAGGCACCGATCTCAGAAGGCGCAACCGGCGCCGATGCGCTGAAAAACAGCGTCGACCTCGCGCAGCTTTGCGATGCCCTCGGCTATCGGCGCTACTGGGTCGCCGAGCATCACGGGACGCCGATGCTCGCCTGCGCGAGCCCCGAGGCGCTGATCGGCCCGATCGCAGCGACTACGCAGCGCATCAAGGTCGGCAGCGGCGGCGTCATGCTGCCGCATTATTCTCCGCTCAAGGTCGCCGAGACCTTTTCCATGTTCGCGGGGCTTTTTCCGGGCCGCATCGATCTTGGCCTCGGACGGGCGCCAGGCAGCGACCCGAAAACCGCCTATGCGCTGCAGCGCGACCGCCGCCAGGCGGCGCCCGACGATTTTCCGGATCAGCTCGTCGAGCTTCTCGCTTATCTGGAAGATCGGCTGCCTGCCGATCATCCGTTTCGCGAGCTGGCGAAGCTGCCGGGCCTGCCGCACGCCCCCGAGCCTTATCTCCTCGGTTCCTCGCCGCAGAGCGGTACCTGGGCAGCGCAGCTCGGCCTGCCCTATGTTTTCGCCGATTTCATCAACCCGGAGGGCGCTGCCATCGCCGAGCGCTATCGGGCGGAGTTCACGCCCTCCGAAGGTCGGGCGAAGCCGCGCACCATCGTCGCCGTCTGGGCGCTTGCGGCGGAGACAGACGCCGAGGCAGAACGCCTCTCTTCGAGTCATCGCATGGCAATGCGGCTTTTCCTCCAAGGGACCTTTATCTGCGTCCCACCGGTCGAGACAGCGCTGAAATTCCTCGCCGAGCAGAAGGGCGAGGAGCGGATGCACAACCGTCCGCGGCGTCGCATCGCCGGCTCGCCGGAAAAGGTGAAGCGCGAGATCGAAGCGGTTGCGGCGGAATATGGGGCGGAGGAGGTGATGGTCGTGACCATCACACATGAGCCCGCGGCTCGCCGCCGCTCCTATGAGCTGATCGCTAATGTCTTTGGGCTGACGGAGCGCGGGCCGGCTCTGGTCGGTCATTCTTCCGCGAGCTGAAGATCACCCGATGACAGAGTCGCGCTGCGCACGTGCATTTCGTTGCCGCGCCAGACAAATCCGCCGCCGCACATGGCGGCGACCCAAAGAAATGGGAGCATGGCGTCGCGGACGAGCGGAAGCGCAAACGAACGATACGACAGCGGCCAGGCAAGCGCCCGCGCGAGGAGCAATTCGGCACCGTACCAGATCCCGGCATAGAGCAGCGCAACGCTGCTCGGAATGGCATCGACGGTGACGAGGAACGCGACGGCACAGAGCGGGAAAAAGCCACCGGCGAGAATCTCGAGATAGAAAAACAGCTTGAACGAGGCCCGCCGGGAGCCGTGCCCAGCGGAGCTGACGACGCCAGACTTCCCCAAGGCGCCGCGCACCGCGGCGTCGAAGATGAGGGAAAACGGTCAGCGCCGTACACCCTCACCCGTCGCCTTCGGCGACACCCTCTCCTCTCGGGAGAGGGGTTCCCGCGCCCTCCACCGCTAGCATCGCTCTCAGTCCCTCGCGATAGGTCGGATACGCAAGCCTGACGCCAAGCTCGTGCTTGATCTTGTCGTTCCGGACCCGCTTGCTCTCGCCGTAGAAGCTGCGAGCCATCGGCGTGAGCTCGGCCTGATCGAAGGGGACTTCGGGCGGCGGGGGGATGCCGAGAAGTTTTGCGGCGTAGGCAAGCACATCCTCCGGCGGCGCCGGCTCATCGTCCGTCCCGTTGAAGACGCCGGCTGCGCGCCGCTCGAACGCTGCCTCGACGACTTGCGCAATGTCATCGATGTGGATGCGGTTGAAGATCTGCCCGGGCTTGACGATGCGGCGAGCCGTTCCGCCCCGGATTTTTTCGAACGGCCCGCGCCCCGGCCCGTAGATGCCGGCAAGGCGAATGATGGCGATCGGGATGCCGGTCTCATCAAAGCGCCGCCAGGAATGCTCGGCCTCGACGCGCTGGCGCGAGCGCTGCGAGACCGGGCGGCGTTCGCTCGTCTCGTCAACCCATGCGCCGCCGTGGTCGCCGTAGACGCCGACGGTCGAGAGATAGACGATCGACTTCGGCTTCGAGCGCGCGAGTTCCGCCCGAAAGCGCCGAAGCACCGGATCACCATTCTCATCCGGTGCGATCGTGACGAGGACGAAGTCCGCCTCCTGCAGGGCGTCGAGCGTTGGATTGCCGACCCCGCCCCCATCCCCTCCCCAAAAGGGGGAGGGGAGGCGCTGTTCCCCTCCCCCTTGTGGGGAGGGGCTATGGGGGGGGTAGCTCGGCTTCGCTCCGTCGAAGAGGAATGGGGCAACACCCAGCGCCTCGATCTCACGAAGCTTCCCACCATCGCGCGTCGTCCCTGATATCGCCGCAAGCTTTGGCCGCATGCGCGCGACGACCGCGCGCGCCGAATACCCGAGCCCGAAAACGAAGAGGCCAGTCATTTCTTCCTTCTAAGCGGCGTCAGGTGCTTGAGCTTTCTGCCGGCGGCGGAATCGGCGATCAGGGTCGCGAGCCGCCGTGCGCGCGTGTCCTCCCGCTTGGCGCCTACCACCCACCAGGTCGCCGGCCGGCGATAGGACGGCGCCATGGCGGAGAAGTTTTCCCAGGCTTGTCTGTTCGAGCGGAACGCCCGTTCCTGGGCGGCGGAAAGGGCCACGGTTCTGTTCTCGCCCGAATAGCGATTTTGCCGGGCGGGATCGCGCGCCTCATAAGCGGCGATGCCCGCTTGCTGCATGCGGCCCTCAGCCTTCAGCTCTTCGACGCGCCTGATATTGATCTGGCTCCAGATGCTCTTCGACCTCCGCGGCGAGAAGCGGATCTGCCATGTCGCATCGCCGCCTTGTGCGACGCCGTCGATCCAGCCGAAACAGAGCGCCTCGTCGAGCGCCTGCTTGTGGGTGACGCCGGTCTTGCCTGAGCTGACCTTGTGAAACCCCACGATCTTTTCGCTCGCCTTGTCGTGGTTCTCCTCCAGCCATTTTCGCCACGCGGCGGCGGTCTTGAAGAAGGTCGGCTCACTCATTCCGTCTCAGGCCGCCTCGGCCTTTGCCTCCGGCTCATCGAAGACCTCATCGTCCGGGTCCTCGCGCTCGCGAATAATCAATCGGCCGACTTCGAGCGTGCCGACGGAGAGGCGCTCGATCCGGGCGCGGTGCACGCCGAGGCGGTTGATCGCCAGCGCGCCTATGGCGATCGCGCCGATCGCGAACGCTCCGAGTGCGATCGCGCCCGCCGCGCCAAGCTCGAGCGAGCCGCGCGAGACAATGGCGTCGTGGACCCGATGGCGCAGCGCTGGAAGATTGAGATGCGGACGGTGGAAGTCGAAATGCCTGGTCATGATCGTGCCTCGCTCATTGCCGCATTCCACTCGTCCCGCACATCGGGGTGATGTTCGCGCGTACGACTGACGGCGGCGAGAAGGGAAACGCGGCCCGGCGCAAGACGTTGCAGCGCCCAGATGGCGGCGCCCCTGACCTCCGGCTCGCCATCATCGATCAGTCTTTCGGCCTCCGCCGCCAGACTCGGCTCGCCAGAATTACCAATGGCAATCAATACATTACGGACAAACCGGCGACGCCCGATGCGTTTGATCGGCGAGCCCGAAAAAAGCTTTCGGAATGCCGCATCGTCGAGCCGGGCTAGGTCTTTGAGCCGCGGCGCTTTCAGATCGTCGCGTGCGGAAAGCTTCGCCTGCTGGCCCTTGGCGGCGAACTTGTTCCAGGGACAGACCGCCAGGCAATCGTCGCAGCCAAAAATGCGGTTGCCGATGAGCGGCCGCAGCTCGCGCGGAATGGGGCCGTCGTGCTCGATGGTGAGATAGGAGATGCAGCGTCGCGCATCGAGCCGGTAGGGCGCCGGAAAAGCGTTCGTCGGGCAGATGTCGAGGCAGGCACGGCAAGTGCCGCAATGATCCGTTTCGGCATGGTCGGGCGCGAGCTCCGCCGTGGTGAAGATCGCCCCGAGGAAAAGCCATGAGCCAAAATCGCGGCTGACGAGATTGGTGTGCTTGCCCTGCCAGCCGAGTCCCGCGGCTTCGGCGAGCGGCTTCTCCATGACCGGCGCGGTATCGACGAAGACCTTCACGTCGGCGCCGGCGCGCGTCGCGAATTGCGACGCGATCCGCTTCAGCGCGCCCTTGATGAGATCGTGATAGTCGCGGTTCCGCGCATAGACGGAGATCGTGCCCGCGGCGCGGTCGGCGAGCGTTGAAAGCGGATCGCCCTCCGGTCCGTAGTTCATGCCGAGCATGATTACGGAGCGCACCTCAGGCCAAAGCGCCGTCGGGCTGCCCCGCCGCGCCGCTGTGTCGGCGAGCCAGGCCATGGTCGCGTGGTGGCCGTCACCGATGGCTGTCTCAAGCCGCCGCGCGGCTTCGGGGATCGCGTCCGGCGTTGTCACGCCGATCGCGTCAAAGCCTTCGGCGCGCGCCAGCTCCTCGATCAGGTCGCGAAGTTTTTCGGGCCTCAAAAATCGAGATTGGCGTAATGCTCCGGCGGGGCGTGGCCGCGCACCTGATCGGACCTGAGCGGGCGGAATGCGGGACGCGACTTCATCCGCATGTACCAGTCCTTCGCGTCTGAGGCGTCCTGCCATGGAACCTCGCCCAAATAGTCCGCCACCGAAAAAGCGGCGGCGGCCGCCAGGTCGGCATAGCTCATCCGGTCTCCCGCTAGCCAGTTCTTCGCGGAGATCAGATGCTCGATATAGAAGAGATGGGTGCGGATGTTGGCCCGCGCAGCCCTAAGCAGCGAGGAATCCGGAGCGCCGCTATTGCCGCCGGCCTTCGCCCTTTCCCGCTTGATGACCTTTTCCTCGACCAGGTAGGCGGTGACCTCCTCGTCGAATTTGAATAGGAACCATTCCGTCAGCCGCCTGACTTCGGCGCGCTGATCGGCATTCGCCGGCAGCAGACGCCGCTCGTTCAGAGCAAAGCCGCGCGTCTCGTCGAGATACTCGGAAATCGCCCAGACGCCAGAGATCGGCGGACCGTCGTGCTCGATGAAAACCGGGAGCGTTCCGGCCGGGTTGAGCAGCAGGAATTCCTGACGCCGCTCCCAAATGCGCTCCTCGATCAGCTCCGGCGTGACCTCACATTCGCCGAGAACGAGCCGCACGAACCGCGATTGGACTGAAAGGGAGTGGTGGAACAGCCTGATCATGCGTGAACCGTACGTTTGTCGGATGGCGCCGTGCGGATGCGGCGAGCGAAGATGGTAAGTCGGCACGACGACCACCGATTCGGCCGAGGTAGCGCGGTATGAGCCTACAGTCCATATTCGATGCCGTCGTTCTCGGGGTCGTCGAGGGCGTGACCGAGTTCGTGCCGGTCTCCTCGACCGCGCATCTCCTGCTTTCCACCGAGCTTCTGGGCCTCGGCGGCAGCCGCGAGAAGGCTTTTTGGGATACCTTCAACGTCTTGATCCAGCTCGGCGCCATCCTGGCGGTCGTGGTCGTCTATTTCCGCCGGCTGTGGGGCGTGCTTCTCGCGCTTCCGAGCGACCCCGAGGCGCGCCGCTTCGTGGTTTCGATCGTCGTTGCCTTCCTGCCCTCCGCGATCGTCGGGCTTTTGGCGCACGATTTCATCAAGGCCGTGCTTTTCAATTCCCCCGTGCTGATCTGCATCGTGCTCATCGTCGGTGGCGTGGCGCTCGCGGCTCTCGACCGCTTCGACGTCAACCCCGTCCACAACGATGCGATGCGTTTTCCTTTGTGGGTGGCGCTGGCTATCGGCGTCGCCCAATGCTTTTCCATCGTTCCCGGCGTGTCGCGCTCGGGCGCCACGATCGCCGGAGCGCTGCTGATGAAATGCGAAAAACGCTCGGCGGCGGAATTTTCCTTCTTCCTCGCGATCCCAACGATGCTCGGCGCCTTCGTTCTCGATTTCTATGAAAATCGAAGCATCCTTTCCGACGGCGATCTTGGGATCATCCTGATCGGCTTCGTTGTCTCATTCGTGGCGGCGCTCTTCGTCGTGCGGGCATTCGTGGACTTCGTTGCGCGTCACGGCTTTGCGCCTTTCGCCTGGTGGCGGATCGCCGTCGGAACAGCTGGCCTCGCCGGGATCTGGCTCTTCGGCTGAACGCCGGCAGGTCAGGGAGCGGCGCGGACCTGGGTGAACTCGCCGTGCTCGCGGAAGCGTGTGAGATAGGTCGGGAGCACGATTTCGAGCGCGGTCGGCGCGATGCCGAGCCCTTCGAGCGTCCGATTGTCGCGCTCCGCGTCGAGGGAGACGACGGTGTCGAAGCGGAGCATCCGCACCTGGTCGAGCGTGATCGGCGCGCCCGGCAGGTGCTGGCCAACGCGGCCCATGATCCGCGCGGCGAACCAGGGGATGGGGAGGAGCAGGCGCTTCCGCTTGGTAACCTCCAGCATCCGCTCCATGCACTGGCGGAACGTCAGCACCTCAGGTCCGCCGAGCTCGTATGTCGCGCCATGCCGCGCCGCGCCGTCGATGGCGCGCGCGATCGCCTCGCCGACATCGCCGGCAAAGACTGGCTGAAACCGCGTCTTGCCTCCGCCGATCAGCGGCAGCACGGGCGAGATCCGCGCCATCGCCGCAAAGCGGTTGAAGAAGTGGTCCTCCGGCCCGAAGACGATGGAGGGGCGCATGACGACCGCGTCAGGCATCGCTTCGAGGATGCCCGCCTCGCCTTCCGCCTTGGAGCGCAGGTAGCCGATGGTGGACGGCTGGTCGGCGCCGATCGCCGAGACATGGACGATGTCTGAGATGCCCGCCGCCCGTGCGGCCTCACCGATGGCGCGCGGCCCGAAGGCCTGCACAGCGTCGAAAGTCTGCCGCCCGCTCTCGGCCAGGATGCCGACGAGGTTGACGACGGCGTCGGCTCCTGCCACGGCGCGGTCGACCGACCAGCGGTAGCGGAGATTGGCCTGGATCGGCTTGATCTGCCCGACCATGCCGAGCGGCTGCAAATGGCCGGCGAGGTCCGGCCGCCGGACCGCGACGCGGATGCGGTGACCGCGCTTGGCGAGCGCCTGCACGACATAGCGGCCGACGAATCCCGAGCCGCCGAAGACGGTGACGAGCTTGGCGGAGGATGTCGTACCCTGCATGCGGCTCATTTAGTGCGTGCGTCGCGGGCTGTATAGGGCGCTTCAGCGGAGAGTCGGGCGCAGCGCCTCGTAGATCATGAGACCCGTCGAGACCGCGAGGTTGAGCGAATCCGCCTTGCCGCGCATGGGGATGCGGACGAGCGTTTCGCATGCGGCGGCGAGCCTTTCTGTCAACCCCTGCTGCTCGTTTCCCATGAGGAGGATGAGGGGCTGTCGATAGTCCGCCTCGCGGTAGTCGATGGCGGCGGCGTTGAGATGCGTGCCGACAATGCGCGCCCCGTGGCGCTTCGCCTGCGCGATCAACTGGTCCTCGCCGGTTCGCGCGAGCGGCACGTGAAAGATCGAGCCCATGGTGGCGCGCACAGCTTCCAGCCCGAACGGATCGCAGGACGCCCCGACGAGCGCCACGCCCTGAAGGCCCGCCGCGTCGGCGGTGCGGATGATGGTGCCGAGATTGCCGGGATCGCGCACCCGGTCGAGGGCGACCCAGACGCCGTCACGTCCGATCGCCGTCTCCGGCGCAAAACGCTGCCGGAAGACTGCGACAACGGTCTGCGGGTTTTCCCGCCGCGTGATCTTTTCGAGCACCTGGCCCGAGACTTCGAGAACGGTGCCGCCCGACGCCTTGGTCGAGGCGGCGAGCGCACCGATCGCCGGCTCTTTGGCGCTCGCCGCGGCATAGGCGAGCATCTCGACCGGCCAGCCACCGTCGACGGCGTCGCGCACCAGTTTCTGGCCTTCGGCGATGAACAGCCCGCTCTCGTCGCGATGCTTCTTTTGCTGCAGCGCTCGGATCTCTTTCACGAGTGGATTGGCGAGGCTCGTGATCCTTTTGAAACTCCCGGTCTTCGGTACGCCTTCGGTCGTCGGGCCGCCGGTCATTGCGCGCTCCAGCGGGAGAAGAGTGAGGTCGCGAGCAATCCGCCGGCCTGATCCTTAAGCGCGAGTTCGCCCGATTCCACTCCGGGCCCGAGCACCTCCTCCGACAGCCGGTGCAGCGAGAGGAAGGAGGCGCGGATCGCGTAGGCGGTGAGGATCAGAAAACCGTTCGGCTTCAGAAGATCGCGGCAAAGCCGCAACATTTCCGGAAGGTTGCGAAAAAGATCCCAGACCTCGCCCTTCGGGCCGCGGCCGAATTTCGGCGGATCGAGCAGGATGCCGTCGTAGCGGCGTCCGCGCCGGGCTTCGCGTGCCGCGAATTTCAGCGCGTCGTCGACGATCCATCGGATCGGCTTGTCCTCGAGCTTCGATAGCGCCTGATTCTCGCGCGCCCAGGCGATCGCCTTCTTCGAGGCGTCGACGTGTGTGACCTCGGCGCCGAGCTCCGCCGCGACCAGCGAGGCAAGGCCGGTATAGCCGAAGAGGTTGAGGAGCGACGGCCTGCTTCCCGCCGCGGTCAGCCGCTCGCGCATGAATGAAAAATGCGCCTCCTGCTCGGGAAAGGCGCCGACGTGGCGAAAGGAGGTGAAGCGGCAGGAAAAGCGAATGGCTCCGTGCCGGCATAGCCAGGATTCCTCCAGACCGGCGCGCCGCTTCCAACGCCCGGCGCCTTCCTCGTCGACATCGCCGGTGAAGATAGCGTCGGCTCGCTCCCATTCGGCCGGCGGAAGTCGCGGCGTCCAGATCGCCGGTTCCTCGGGACGGTCGAGCGTCAGCGCCCCGAAGCGTTCGAGTTTTCGACCGTGACCGGAATCGATCAGCGCATAATCGTCGAGCCCCTTGGTCGTCAGGACGAGTGGTGTGGCGCTCATGCTGCCGTAGTCGATCGAAGCGCGGCGAGGTCGAGGCGCTGAAGCAGCGCGGGATCGCCGGCGGCGAGGAAATGCGGGTTCTCGAACTCGCGCATCCCCGCCGCGCCGGTTTTGCCGTAGCGCAGTGCTGCGCCGTCGAGGGCGACGACTGCGCCCCCCGCCGCCCTGAGCACCGCGTCGCCCGCCGCTGTGTCCCATTCCATGGTTGGGCCGAGCCGCGGGTAGAAATCCGCCGTCCCTTCGGCAAGCAGCCCGAATTTCAGCGACGATCCGATCGAGCGGTGCTCGCCGCACGCCGCCTGCGACAGCGCCTCCGACGTCGCCGGGTTCATGTGCGAGCGGCTGGCGACCGCAACCGGATGCGGACCAGTCGGCCGCGACCTGATCGCCGCCCAGTCCTCGACTGTGCCGAGGTCCGCCGCGATTGTTCCCTTCCAGGCGCCGGCTGCGCTGCCGGCATAGGCAACGCTGAGCGCCGGCGCGAGAACCACGCCGGTGACGGGAACGCCATCCTCGATAAGCGCGATGTTGACCGTAAATTCGCCGTTCCGGCTGATGAACTCCTTGGTGCCGTCGAGGGGATCGACAAGCAGAAAGGACCGCCCGATTTCCGGTCGCCGCTCTGCCGAGGCTGCCTCCTCGGCCACGATCGGAACGTCCGGCATCGCGGCTGCGAGAACTGTGGCGATTGCCCGCTCCGAGCCCAGATCGGCTTCGCTCACGGGCGAATCGTCGGCTTTGTGCGCCACCGAAAAATCGGTCCCGTAGACCGCCATGACGATCCGCGCCCCCGCGAGTGCGGCGTCGATCAATTGGGAGAGACGGGGGTCGGCGCCTGGCTCGATGAGCATGCGTGCTTTTAGCCCGTCGCGTCCGTCGCGCCAACGCTAACGCCCGCGCGAAACGACGCCGGCTTGGAAATTCAGTTGTCCGCGGATAAGCCCCCGTGCACAATCGCGTTCGGGAGGCGAGTTCATGGAGTTGAAGGGCGAGTATCGGATTCCGGCGCCGCGCGAGCGGGTCTGGGCCATGCTGAACGACCCGGCCGTCCTCCGCGAATGCATTCCAGGCTGCGAATCCCTCGACGGAAGCGCGGCGGAAGGCTTCGCGGCGCGGGTGACGACCAAGGTCGGCCCGGTGAAGGCGACCTTCAACGGCCAGGTGAAGCTGTCCAACGTCAAGCCGCCCGAAAGCTACACGATTTCCGGCGAAGGGAAGGGCGGCGTCGCGGGCTTCGCCAAGGGCGGCGCGGATGTGCACCTCGCGGAGGACGGCGCGGGGACGCTGCTGACCTATGCCGTCAACGCCCAGGTCGGCGGCAAGCTCGCCCAGCTTGGCTCGCGCCTGATCGATTCGACCGCCAAGAAGCTGGCGGATCAGTTCTTCGGGTGCTTCGCTTCGAAGGCGAGCGCAGAGGCTCTTGGAGAGGCGCCGGGCCAAACGATCGGTGACATCGTGCACGACGTCGAGGACGTCGCGCGCGAGGTCGAGGAGGAAGTAGAGGCAAAGGCCGCCATGGGTTTCCTCGGCGGGCCTATCGTCTGGGCCCTGCTGGTCATCCTGGCGCTGCTCTTCGTCTATGTATTGGCAATGTGACGCGGCGCTTGCCGCCAAGAACGCTTGGAAGGGGAGGACGTAGATGACGAAAGTCACGATCACCGTGAATGGTCGGGCGGAATCGCGCGAGGTCGAGGACCGCACGCTTCTGGTGCATTTCCTTCGCGACCATGTCGGCCTGACCGGAACGCATGTCGGCTGCGACACGTCGCAATGCGGCGCCTGCGTGGTCCACATGGATGGCATCGCGGTGAAATCCTGCACGGTGCTCGCTGCGGCCGCGAACGGCACGCAGGTCCTCACCATCGAGGGCCTCGCCAAGGGCGACGAGCTGCATCCCGTCCAGGCGGCGTTCCGCGAGCACCACGGATTGCAGTGCGGCTTCTGCACTCCCGGCATGATCATGAGCGCCGTCGACATGATCCGCCGCTACGACGGTAAGCTCGACGAGAAAACCGTCCGCCACGAGTTGGAGGGCAATCTTTGCCGCTGCACTGGCTACCACAACATCGTGAAGGCGGTGCTGGCGGCGGCGCAAGGCATGCAGGGCAAGAAGGCTGCTGCGTAGCTCGCGCGCCGCAAAAACAAAATTTAGGGAGGAAGACGATGGGCGTTGAAGGAATCGGGGCACGGGTTGCCCGCAAGGAGGACAAGCGCTTCATCACCGGCCGCGGCCGCTACACCGACGACATGAGCGTGCCAGGCATGTGCTACGCGGCCTTCGTCCGCTCGCCGCATGCGCATGCGAAGGTCGGCAAGATCGACTCGTCAAAGGCGAGCGCGATGCCGGGCGTCATCAAGGTGCTGACCGGCGCCGAGCTCGCCGCCGACGGCATCGGCAATTTGATCTGCGGCTGGATGATCAAATCCAAGGACGGCACCCCGATGAAGATGGGCGCCTTTCCGGCGCTCGCCAAGGACACGGTCCGCTTCGTCGGCCAGCCGACCGCCATCGTGGTGGCGAGGACGCGCGAAGAGGCGCGCGACGCCGCCGACGCCGTCTCGGTCGACTGGCAGGAGCTTCCCGCCGTCGTCGATGCGGTGAAGGCGCTCGCGGCCGGCGCCCCGCAGCTCCACCCCGAAGCTCCCGGAAACCTCATCTACGACTGGGAGATCGGCGACCGCGCCGCAGCCGATGCGGCGATCGCAAAAGCCAAGCACATCACCAAGCTCGATATCGTCAACAACAGACTCGTCCCGAACGCCATGGAGCCCCGGGCGGCGCTTGGCGTCTACGATCCCGCCGAGGAGCACTATACGTTGTGGACAACGAGCCAGAATCCGCATGTCGCGCGGCTGGTGCTCTCGGCGTTCTACAACGTCGCTCCGGAGAACAAGCTCCGGGTCATAGCGCCGGACGTCGGCGGCGGCTTCGGCTCGAAGATCTTCATCTATCCGGAAGAAATCGTCTGCCTGTGGGCATCGAAGAAGTCCGGCGTGCCGGTAAAGTGGGTGGCCGACCGCACCGAATCGTTCCTCTCGGATGCGCATGGCCGCGACCACGTCACGCATGCCGAGATGGCGTTCGATGCCGACAACAAGATGATCGGGTTCAAGGTCGACACGATCGCCAATTTCGGCGCCTACATGTCGCTCTTCTCGTCGTCTGTCCCGACCTATCTCTACGCGACGCTGCTCTCCGGCCAATACGCGATCCCGGCGATCCACGCCAATGTGCGTGCCGTCTACACGAACACGTCGCCGGTCGACGCCTATCGCGGCGCGGGCCGGCCGGAAGCGTGCTTCGTGGTCGAGCGCATCGTGGAGACGGCGGCGCGCGAACTCGGCGTGTCGCCGGCCGAGCTGCGGCGGAAGAATTTTGTCACCAGCTTCCCCTACCAGACGCCGGTCATCATGACCTACGACGCCGGCGACTACGGGGCCTCGCTCGACGCTGCCATGCAGGCGTCCGACTATGCCGGCTTCGGCAAGCGCAAGCTGGAGGCGGAGAAGCGCGGCAAGCTGCGCGGCATCGGCATGAGCTGCTACATTGAAGCGTGCGGCATCGCGCCGTCCGCCGCGGTTGGCTCACTCGGCGCCGGCGTGGGTTTGTGGGAATCGGCGGAAGTGCGCGTCAACCCGGTCGGCACGGTCGAGGTGCTGACCGGCTCTCACAGTCACGGGCAGGGTCACGAGACGACCTTCGCTCAGCTCGTCTCGCAACGGCTTGGCCTGCCGATCGAGAACATCTCGATCATCCACGGCGACACCGACAAGGTGCAGTTCGGCATGGGCACGTATGGCTCGCGCTCCGGCGCGGTCGGCATGTCGGCGATCTTCAAGGCGCTCGACAAGGTGGAGGCGAAAGCGAAGAAGATCGCCGCGCACCTGATGGAAGCGTCCGAAGAGGACATCGAGATTGCCGATGGCGAAGTCCGCGTCGCGGGCACCGACAAGAAACTTCCCTGGGCGCAGGTCTGTCTTAGCGCCTATACCGGGCACAATCTGCCGCAGGGGATGGAGCCGGGACTGAAGGAAGGCGCCTTCTACGACCCGACGAACTTCACCTTCCCGGCTGGCTGCTACATCTGCGAGGTCGAGATCGATCCGTCGACCGGTCACACCGAGATCATGCAGTTCGTCGCAGCGGACGATTTCGGCCGCCTGATCAATCCGATGGTGGTGGAAGGCCAGGTGCATGGCGGCATCGCCCAGGGCGTCGGCCAGGCGCTGCTCGAAGCCTGCCACTACGATCCGGAGACGGGCCAGCTCATCACGGCGAGTTACAACGACTACGCCATGCCGCGCGCCGACGATCTTCCCTCTTTCAAGGTCTCGACGACCGAGACGATCTGTCCCGGCAATCCGCTCGGCATGAAAGGCTGCGGCGAGGCGGGTGCCATCGGATCGCCGCCGGCGGTGATCAACGCCATCACCGACGCGCTCGGCGACAACACTTTGACCATGCCGGCAACGGCCGAAAAAGTCTGGCGTCTCGCTCAGAAAGCGACGATGCGCCAGGCGGCGGAATAGGGAGACGCAAAATGTACGAGACCACCTACCACCGGCCGAAAAGCCTGGCAGAGGCGGCGAGCCTGTTCTCCAGCTCCGGTGACGCCGCCTATATCTCCGGCGGCCACACGCTGCTGCCGACCATGAAGGCGCGCCTTGCCTCCCCCGGCCACCTGATCGACCTTCGCCATGTGCCGGAACTGAAGGGCATGCAGGTCTCCGGCGACAGCGTCACCATCGGCGCCGCGACGACGTACGGGGAGATAGCGAAGTCGGCGGACGTGAAGAAAGCGATTTCGACGCTCGCGGCGCTCGCCGGCTCGATCGGCGATCCGCACGTCCGTCATCTCGGCACGATCGGCGGCTCGGTCGCCAACAACGATCCGGCCGCCGACTTCCCCGTCGCCGTGCTGGCGCTCGCCGGCACGGTGCACACGGACAAGCGGCAGATCGCCGCCGATCAGTATTTCACCGGGCTCTACTCGACGGCCCTCGCCGAGGGCGAGATCGTCACCAAGATCGCCTTCAAGGTTCCGGCGCAATCCGGCTACGCAAAATTCCGCAATCCGGCGTCGCACTATCCGATGGCGGGCGTGTTCGTCGCGAAGCACAAGGACGGATCGGTGCGCGTGGCGGTGACCGGCGCCGGCAATGGCGGCGTTTTTCGCTGGAAGGCGGCGGAGGACGCGCTGGCGAAGAATTTTGCTGCCGAGGCCTTGAAGGGGCTGACCGTCGACAAGTCGGGCATGATGGGCGACATCCACGGCTCGGCCGAATACCGCGCCAATCTCGTTGCGGTCATGGCCCGCCGCGCTGTGGAGAATCTCGGCTCGCTGACGATGACTTGAGATCAAACGCGCGATCGCCCTTCCAGTGTCGTCATGCCCGGACTTGATCCGGGCATCCATGCGGTAACGCTAGCGCCGGGTTTCACGGGTGCGGAATGGATTGCCGGGTCAGGGCCGGCAATGACGACAGGTGGGGGTCGACGCTCCCTCTCCAATCACCGAAGTGTTGATTGCCTTTGATCGATCCGCCGCCTCATTTCGGTAGGACGATGTCTCCCCTCCGCATTCTCGCCGCCACCTTCGCCGCGCTCGCCTGGCTTTCCGCCGCCCGCGCCGAAATGCCGGATCCCGAAAACTGGGATGCGGTACTCGCTGAAGCGAAGGGCGAGGCCGTCTATTTCCACGCCTGGGGCGGCGAGCCGCGCATCAACGACTACATCGCCTGGACCGGCAAAATCGTCGCCGAGCGCTTCGGGGTCCGCGTCGTGCATGTCAAAGTGAGCGACACCGCCGAAGTCGTTTCGCGCGTCCTGACCGAGAAGGCGGCAGGCCGCACGACGGGCGGCGCCGTCGATCTCGTGTGGGTGAACGGCGAAAACTTCAAGGCCATGAAGCGCGAGGGGCTGCTCCTTCCCGCCGCCTGGTCGACCAAGCTCCCGAACTACCTTCTCGTCGATGTCGAGAACAAGCCGAGCGTGCTCAGCGATTTCACCATTCCCGTGGACGGCCTCGAAGCGCCCTGGGGCATGGCGAAGCTCGTCTTCTTCTATGACGCCGCGCGGCTCTCCGCTCGGCCGACGTCAGCTGCCGTGCTTGGCGATTGGATCGCCAACAATCCCGGCCGCTTCACCTATCCGCAGCCTCCCGACTTTTCCGGCACGACTTTTCTGAAGCAGCTCCTGACCGAGCTTGCGCCCGACCCCGGGGCGCTTGCGGAGCGCGCGACGGACGCAACCTTCGCGGACGCGACTGCGCCGCTCTTCGCGTGGCTTGACGCCGCGGAGCCGAACCTCTGGCGCGGCGGCCGCGCCTACCCACGGGACTATGGCAGCCTGCGCCGGCTGCTCGCCGACGGCGAGGTCGACATTGCCTTCGCCTTCAATCCTTCCGATGCGTCGAGCGCGATTGCCAATGGCGAGCTGCCGGACACCGTCCGCAGTTTCGTTTTTGAAGGCGGCACGCTCGGTAACACGCATTTTTTGGCGATCCCGTTCAACGCCAACGCGGCGGCCGGCGCGATGGTCTTCGCGAACTTTTTGATGTCGCCGGAGGCGCAGGCGAGAAAAGAGGACCCGGCGATCTGGGGCGACCCGACGGTGCTTGCAGTCGACAAGCTGCCGGAGGCGGACCGCGCCCGTTTCGCAGCACTCGATCTCGGCGTGGCGACCCTCCCGCCGGAAAAACTTGGAAAAACCTTGCCGGAGCCGCATCCCTCCTGGGTGGACCGGATCGAGCATGAATGGGCGCGCCGCTACGGCGTGAACCAGTAAGGCGCTCGCGTGCTGCGGCTTTTCCCCTTGGCCGCGCTCCTCGTTCTCGTTGCGCCGGTCGCGGCGGGGCTGTTGGGAATCTTCCTCCCGGCCTTCGGCTATCTTCCCGTTCTCGGAGGGACGGAATTCTCGCTTGAGCCGTTTCGCCAGCTCGGCGCGATGCCGGGGCTCGGCCGTTCCGTCATGCTGAGTCTTGGAACGGGCCTCGCCGCGACCTCGGTCGCGTTTTCCATTGCGATACTCTTTGTCGCCGGCTGGCGGGGCACGCGTGCCTTCGCGGCGCTCGAAAAGCTCGTTTCGCCGCTCCTCAGCGTTCCCCACGCCGCCGCCGCTTTCGGCCTCGCCTTCCTGATCGCGCCCTCCGGCTTTCTCTTCCGTCTGCTGTCGCCCTGGGGTGGGTGGGATCGCCCGCCGGATCTTCTCATCGTGCAGGATCGACTCGGCCTGGCGATGATTTTCGGCCTCGTTGTGAAGGAGATACCGTTTCTCTTTTTGATGATGCTCGCCGCGCTGCCGCAGGCGCGCGCCGCCGAGATGGAGCGGATGATCGCATCGCTCGGCTATGGCCGGATCATGGGTTTTCTCCACGCGGTGATGCCGTCGCTCTACCGTCAGATCCGGCTCGCCGTCCTCGCCGTGCTCGCCTTCTCGACATCCGTGGTCGAGGTCGCGTTGATCCTCGGTCCCACCACTCCCGCGCCGCTTGCCGTGCGCATCCTCGACTGGCAGCACGATGCCGAACTCGATCAGCATTTCGTCGCCGCCGCCGGCGCTGTGTTGCAGGTCGGCGTGACCGCGTTTGCGCTTGTCATTTGGCTGCTGGCGGAGCGCGTCGGCGCACTTCTGTGCCGCTGGCTGGCAAATTCAGGCTGGCGCGCCCGCGCCGATAGCTGGCTTCGACGCGTTGCTGCCGCCGCGATGGCGCTGTCAGCGGGCGCAGTGTGCGCCGGACTTTGCCTCCTGGCGCTCTGGTCGATCGCCGGGCCCTGGCGCTTTCCCGATGTGTTTCCGCAAAGCCTCATGCTTGCCACCTGGATGCGTTCGATGGCGAGCCTCGCCATGGCCATTCGCGATACGCTGGCACTCGCCGTCGTCTCGAGCCTTGTCGCGATCGTGCTTGCGCTCGGCTCGCTCGAATGCGCGGCGCGGTATGGCAGAGCCGTGCCGGGGAGAGCGCTTCAAGCGCTTTACGTGCCGCTCATCGTGCCGCAGATCGCGTTTCTCTTCGGCCTCGAAATCCTGTTCTCCTATGCGGGACTCGATGGCAGCTTTTTGGCGGTGGCGATCGTCCACCTCGTCTTCGTCTTCCCTTATGTGCTTCTCTCGCTCTCCGATCCTTGGCGAGCCTGGGACCCGCGCTATGGGCATGCGATCCGCGCGCTCGGCCGCGGACCCGACGCGGTGTTCTGGCGTCTCCGCCTGCCGATGCTCGCGCGGCCGGTTCTGATCGCAACGGCGCTCGGGTTCGCCGTCTCCGTCGCGCTCTATTTGCCGACTCTGCTGATCGGCGCCGGGCGCTGGCCGACGATCACGACGGAGGCGGTGGCGCTCGCCTCTGGCGGCGATCCACGGCTGATCGGCGCGACCGCGCTGGTGCAGGCGGCATTGCCGTTTCTCGGCTTCGCCGTGGCGGCGATCCTGCCCGCAATGCTTTTCCGCAACCGCCGTCTCATGCGGGCTTCGGCATGAGTGCGAACGGCGCAACGACAGGGCTCGCGCTCGAAGCCGTGACGATCCGCCTCGACGGCGAAGAACTGGTAAGTATCGATGTCAGCGTTCGCCCCGGAGAAGTGCTGACGCTGATGGGGCCCTCGGGCGTCGGGAAATCGACGCTGCTCGCCTTCATCGGCGGTTTTCTCGGTCGCGATTTTCGCGCCTCCGGCCGCATCGTTCTGAACGGCCGCGACGTGACCGCGCTGCCGCCCGAGCGGCGCGGCCTCGGGCTCCTATTCCAGGACGCGCTGCTCCTGCCGCATCTCTCCGTCGCCGGCAATCTGCTGATCGGCCTCGATCCGTCGGTCGAGGGACGCGCGGCGCGCTGGCGCGCGGTCGAAGATGCGCTCGCCGAAGTCGGGCTTGAGGGATTTGCCGAGCGGGACCCGGCCACGTTGTCGGGCGGCCAGGCGGCGCGCGTGGCGCTGATGCGCACGCTCCTTTCCCGCCCCCAGGCGCTCATTCTCGACGAGCCGTTTTCGCGGCTCGACGCGGCGCTTCGCGACCAGGTGCGTGAGCTGGTTTTTGCGGAAGCGCGAAAATACGGCCTCCCCGTGCTTCTGGTGACACACGATCCAGCCGACGCTGAGGCGGCGGGCGGCGAGGTGATCGAATTGCAGTCGTCGCGGTGAGCGTAGCGGCGAGCGGCTTTTGCCGCAAAAGCGATCCTATTCTCCGCATGATATGCGGCGAATAAGACCGCTATTCGCCGCAAGAGACCCTCTCAGACCGGCGCCGGCTCCTGCTGCTGCGGCTCCACCTGATCGGCCCGCAGCGCTGCCGGACCTCGGGCCGAGAAGAGATTGTTGGCTGTGTTGACGATGCCGACATGCGAAAAAGCCTGCGGAAAATTGCCGAGCTGGCGGCCGCTACGCGGATCGTATTCTTCGGCCAAGAGTCCGAGATCGTTACGAAGCGCGAGAAGTCGCTCGAAAAGGTCCGCGGCCTCGTCCAGGCGCCCGATCATGCAGAGCGCGTCCGCCAGCCAAAAACTGCAGACGAGGAACGTGCCTTCGCGGCCGGCGAGGCCGTCATCCGCTTCGGTATGGCGATAGCGGAGCACGAGCCCGTCTTCGGTCAGCTCGCGCTGGATGGCGTCGACGGTGGAGATCACGCGCGGATCGTCGGGCGGCAGGAAGCCGACCAACGGCAGGAGGAGAAGCGAGGCATCAAGCGCGTCGCCGTCGTAGCTCTGCACGAAGCTTTTTCGCTTGTCGCTCCAGCCGTGCCGCAGAATTTCCGCGCCGATGGTGTCGCGGATCGTCCTCCATTCCTCCACCGGCCCGGACAGCCCGAAGCTCTCGACGGCCTTCACGCCCCGATCGTAGGCGACCCACGCCATCAGCTTGGAATGGGTGAAGAATCGCGATTCGCTTCGTATCTCCCAGATGCCCTTGTCGGGGTTTTGCCATTTCTTCTTCAGCGTGCGGAGCAGGGATTTTTGAAAATTCCAGCTTTCCTGCGACGTCTCCAGCTGGAATTTTCGCGCGACGTGCAGCGAGTCCATCAACTCGCCATAGACGTCGAGCTGCAGCTGATCGGCGGCGTCGTTGCCGATCCGCACGGGCCGTGAGTTTTCGTAGCCGCAAAGCCAGGGGAGTTCGAGCTCCGGCATACGCCGCTCGCCCGCGAGGCCGTACATGATCTGCAACTGCGAGGGATGGCCCGCCCCGGCCCGCAGCATCCACTCCCGCCAGTCGTTCGCCTCGGTGCGGTATCCGGAGGTGAGGAGCGCATAGAGCGTAAACGTGGCGTCGCGAATCCAGCAGAAGCGGTAATCCCAGTTGCGCTCGCCGCCGATTCTCTCCGGCAGCGACGTGGTCGCAGCCGCGACAATCCCGCCCGTCGGGCGATAGGTCAGCCCTTTCAGCGTGACGAGCGAGCGCGTCACCGCCTCGCTCCACGGATTGTCGCTCTCGTTTTCGCGACTGCCGCGCTTCGACCAGTCGCGCCACCAGCGCTCTGTTTCCTTCAGCCGCTTCTCCGGATCGATGTCGCGCTCGCGACTACGATGCGAAGGATGCCAGCACAGCGCGAACGGCACCGTGCCTCCCTCGCCGACGCTGAACTCGGAGATGGTGCGGTAGTTCTTGCCCTTCAGCGCGGTCCGCGTGTGGAGCTCGAGCGCGTCCGGCCCGGCGACCGCGCGGAGGCCGAAATCGGTGCGGCGCACCCAGGGAATCGTCTGCCCGTATCCGAAGCGCAGCACGAACTCCATCCGCATGCGGGCACGGCCTCGGTCCCCTCGCACGATCCGAAACACGTCGACATGCTCGTCATCGCCTGAGAGCGGCATGAAATCGATCAGCGTTGCGGCGCCGTCTTCAGTCTCGAACGTCGTCTCCAGAATGGTCGAGTTGTCGCGATAGCGGCGGGTCGTCCTAACCGGTGCGTCGGCCGGAGCGATGCGCCAATAGCCGTTCTCCTCGGTGCCGAGGAGCGCGGCGAAGCAAGCGTCGGAATCGAAGCGCGGCAGGCACAGCCAGTCGATCGAGCCGTCGCGCGAGACGAGCGCGCACGACAGCATGTTCCCGATAAAGCCGTAGTCTTCGATCGGCTTGCTCACGAGCGCTCACCCCCAAGGTTGGATTGAAGTGTTATCTAACGCCTAGCGCGACCAGCGTCTGCCGGTGAGGTTTACGCCGAAACCCTGCGGGGTGCGGGCGAAGGCCGCGAGGCCCTGCAGCGCCGGGTTCTCGCTGACGATGACGAAGCTCGGAATTTTTGCCATGACGGCCCGGTGCGGAGCCTTTGCCTCGAAGGCGCGGCGAAATTCACCGCTCTGCATAAAGGGCAGGATGCGCGGTGGAATGCCGCCGGCAATATAGGCTCCGCCCCGCGCCATGAAGACGAGCGCCATATCGCCGGCGAGGCGGCCGAGGAGGCGCGCATAGAGGGTGACGGTTCGGACCGCATCCGGATCGGACCCGTCTAGCGCAGCCGATGTGATCTCTGCGGGCTTCTCGAGCGTCGGGCCGCGGCCGGCGGTTTCCGCAACCGCGCGGTAGAGCCGCACTAGGCCCCGACCGGAAAGCAGCGTCTCGGCGGAGATGCGCCCGTCCTCCGGTTCGATGTTCGCCCAGAGCGGGAACTCGTCCGCCTCGTCCGGCCCGAGCGCGACGTGGCCGCCTTCGCCCGGCACCGGCACCCATAACCCGCCGGCCTCGACCAGGGCGCCGACACCAAGCCCGGTTCCCGGCCCAAGCACGACCTTGGCGCCGGTCGCGGCCGCGGCGTCGCCACCGGTCTGCACGACATCGCAGGGTCGGAGCGCCGTCAGCGCCAGCGCCAGCGCCTCGAAGTCGTTCAGGAGGATCACGTCTTCGACGCCGATCCGCGCGATCGTCTGACGCGGCCGGATGACCCAATGCGCATTGGTAAGATCCACCGCGTCACCGGTGATCGGCCCGGCCACGTCGATCACAGCCGAGCGCGGTCGAAGCTTGGTCCGCGCCAGCACCGAGGCCTCGATCGCGGCTTCGATATCCGGGAAGTCCGCGGTCGCGACCGGCTGGAAGACCTGAAGCGGCGCATCGCGGTCAGGAACGAGCGCAAAGCGGGCGTTGGTGCCGCCGATATCCCCGATCAGCACCGGGAACGGCATCGGGTCGGGGGTGGCGATTGTGACCATGCCGCGCCTGCGATCCTCACTGTCACAATCGAAATAACGCGGCCGGCCGACGCTTCATAGCCCCAGTGTCGGGTCCAGAAAGAAGGTGCATTGCGCCAAACGGCGTGGCAATCTTCCGCGCTGATCGGCCGGATCGGCCCGGCTTTTTACTTGCTGGATAGGGAGTGGAATCATGCGTTTCAGGTGGCTCGCCGCGGTGGCGGCGGTTGCAATTGTCGGCCAGGCCCACGCGGCCGACGTCAAACCCGCCGTCATCTACGACCTTGGCGGAAAGTTCGACAAGAGCTTCAATCAGGCGGCCTTTGAAGGGGCCGAGCGCTTCACCAAGGATACCGGAATCGAATTTCGCGATTTCGAGATCCAGAACGACTCGCAGCGCGAACAGGCGCTCCGTCGCTTCGCCCAGCAAGGGCACAATCCGATCCTGGCGATCGGATTCAGCATGGAGGCGGCGCTGAAGGTAGTCGCGGCGGAGTTCCCCGACACGCAGTTCGGCATCGTCGACATGGTCGTAGATCTGCCGAATGTCCGCTCGATCGTATTCAAGGAAGAGGAAGGCTCGTATCTCGTCGGCATGCTCGCGGCAATGGCGTCGAAGACCGGAAAAGTCGGGTTCGTCGGCGGCATGGACATCCCGCTCATCCACAAGTTCGCCTGCGGCTACGTGCAGGGCGTGAAGGCGGTCAATCCGGACATCCAGGTGTTCCAGAACATGACCGGAGACACCGGCGCCGCCTGGAACGATCCGGTGAAGGGTGGCGAGCTAGCCAAGGCACAGATCGAACAGGGTGCGGATGTCGTCTATCACGCCGCCGGCGGCACCGGCATGGGCGTGCTGCAGGCCGCAGCCGACGCCGGCAAGCTTGGCATCGGCGTCGACTCCAACCAGAACTACCTGCATCCGGGCTCCGTGCTGACGTCGATGCTGAAGCGCGTCGACAACGCGGTCTACGATTCCTTCAACGATCTGAAGACCGACCAGTGGACCACCGGCTTCGAAGTTCTGGGCCTCGCTCAGGATGGCGTCGGCTGGGCGCTTGACGAGAACAACAAACCGCTGATCACGCCGGAAATGCAGACGGCGGTCGAGGACGCGAAGGCGAAGATCGTTTCCGGGGAGATCGTCGTGCACGACTACATGTCGGACAGCGCTTGCCCGGTAAGCTGACGGCCGTCGCTGCTCGACGCTGTTGAAGGCTGCACTCTCCAATGTCCTCCGGCTCGCCCGGGGGACGCCCCGTCGAGGGGTGAGACAGCGCGTCCGTCCCGGCCGTCGCGGCGACGGGAGGAGGGGGGAGATCGTGCGGCGGGAGGGACGTAGTGCGCGCTCTGGCCAAGCCGTGATCGCCGCCCTGGCCCTTGGGCTCGGCCTCGCTGCCTGTTCCACAAGCTCCATGCAGCCCGTAACGCCGATCCGCGTCGATGCCGGTCGGGCGGCAGGCCTCATTTCGGCGTATCGCGCCGCGAACGGACTCGGCCCGGTCGGAGTGGATTCACGGCTGATGTCGGCGGCTGCAGACCATGCGCGAACGATGGGCGAGCGCGACCGGATCGATCACAAGATCGGCGGCTCGCTGCCGAAGCGCGTCGCCACCGCCGGCTATAATTGGGGCGCGGTGGCGGAGAATCTCGCCGCCGGTTATTCCTCGCTCGACGACGCCATGGCCGGTTGGAAGGCCTCCGGCGGGCATCGGCAGAACCTCTTGAACCCCCATGCGACGGAGATCGGCGTGGCAGCTGTCGCCACGCCGGCGGGATCAAAGCACCGCAATTATTGGGCGCTGATCCTGGCGACACCACGGCCGGACCGAGTCGCGGCCGGCCCGTTCGGCCTGGAGCTTGTGCGGTGAGCGTCGCGCCTCCCACGCCGCCTCCCGCCATCGAGCTGATCGGCATCGACAAGCGGTTCGGCCCGGTTCATGCCAACCGCAACATCAACCTCTCCGTCGCCAAGGGCACCATCCACGGAATTGTCGGCGAGAACGGCGCCGGCAAATCGACTTTGATGTCGATCCTCTACGGTTTCTACCATCCCGATGCCGGCACAATCCGGATCAACGGAAAAGAAACCGCGATCCATTCGTCCGACGCCGCGATCGCCGCGGGGATCGGCATGGTGCACCAGCATTTCATGCTGGTTGAGCCTTTCACCGTCCTGGAAAACGTCATGCTCGGCGTCGAGGGCGGCACATTGCTGAAGGCCGGAATCGCCCATACGCGGGGCGAGCTGCAAAGGCTCGAGCGGGAATATGCCCTGGAGGTCGATCCTGACGCCATCGCCGGCGAGCTCCCCGTCGGCCTGCAGCAGCGGGTGGAAATTCTGAAGGCGCTCTATCGCGGCGCCGACACGCTCATCCTCGACGAGCCGACAGGCGTGCTGACGCCCGACGAGGCTGACCATCTCTTCCGCATCCTTCGCCAGCTGAAGAGCCAAGGGAAGACGGTCATCCTCATCACCCACAAGCTGCGTGAGATCATGGCCGTCACCGACGAGGTCTCGGTGATGCGCCGGGGCGAGATGGTGGCGACGCGCGAGACCGCGAAGACCACGCCGGAAGAGCTCGCGGAGCTGATGGTTGGCCGCCGCGTGCTCCTCCGCGTCGAGAAGAAGCCGGTCACCCCCGGCGCGCCACTCCTGCAGGTCAAGAACCTCGGTTATGTCGACGAGAAGGGCGTGCGCCGCTTTTCAGACATTTCATTCGAGGTGCGGGCTGGCGAGATCGTCGGCATAGCGGGCGTAGCGGGGAACGGCCAATCGGAGCTCTTGGAAGTGCTCGCCGGGATCCGTCACGCGACGGATGGCGAGGTCATCCTCCATGGCGAGCCGGTTCCCCTCACCAAGCGGATCGACCCGGGGATGCTGCGCGCGCGAGGCCTTGCGCATGTTCCCGAAGACCGCCACCGGACGGGGCTCGTCGTCGCTTTCGAGGAGTGGGAGAATTCGGCGCTCGGGTATCACGGCGACCCGGCGTTCCTGAACGGGCCGCTTCTCGACATTCCCGCCATCCGCGACGATGCGCGGAAGAAGATCGAGCAATATGACATCCGCCCGCCGAACTGCCGGCTGAAGACGGCGAATTTTTCCGGAGGCAATCAGCAAAAGATCGTGCTTTCCCGCGAGATGGAGCGCGATCCCTCGGTGCTCCTCGTCGGCCAGCCGACGCGCGGCGTCGACATCGGCGCGATCGAGTTCATCCATCGCCAGCTCCTCGCCATGCGCGAGGCCGGCAAGGCGATCCTGCTCGTCTCCGTCGAGCTCGACGAAGTGCGCTCCCTGTCGGACCGCATCCTCGTCATGTGCGGCGGCCGCATCATAGGCGAGCGCACGCCGGAATCCGACGAGCGCGAGATCGGCCTGCTGATGGCCGGCGTCGAAAAGGAAGCTGCATGAGCGTGCGAGGGCCTGGCCGCGACGGGCGGAAACCCTCTCCCGCGGGGAGAGGTCTCGCACGCGTTGCGGCGGCTGCCGAGGCAGGGGTATGAGCGCATCGCCCGCACCTGCATCGCGAGCGTCTGCCAAGCTTCCCGCCTGGGCCGACTATGGGCTCGTGCCGCTCCTGAACGTCGCCGCCGCCTTCCTCGTCTCCGGCCTCGTCGTGCTCTTCATCGGCGAAAATCCGTTCCGCGCCGCAAAGCTTCTTGTCTTCGGCGCGATCGGCTACGGCGAAGGCATCGGCTTCACGCTCTTTTACGCCACCAACTTCATCCTGACGGGGCTCGCCGTCGCGGTGGCCTTCCACGCTGGGCTTTTCAACATCGGCGGCGAGGGACAGGCCTATCTGGGCGGACTTGGGGTCGCGCTGGTCGCGCTGGCGCTCGACAACGTGCTGCCGTGGTGGCTGGTCTTTCCGCTCGCCATCCTCGCGGCGGCGATTACCGGAGCGGCCTGGGCATTGCTGCCCGCCTGGCTGCAGGCGCGCTTCGGCAGCCATATCGTCATCACCACCATCATGTTCAATTTCATCGCCGCGTCGCTGATGGTGTTCCTGCTCGCAAACTATTTTCGCGAGACCGGGTCAATGGCGCCGGAAACCCGCACCTTCGGTCCGGGTGGAACATTGCCGCGGCTTGACGGGCTTTTCGCGCTGTTTGGCGCCAAGCTCGGCGGTGCGCCCCTCAATATCAGCCTCTTCCTCGCACTTGCGGCCGCCGCCGCGGTCTATGTCCTCATCTGGCGCACCAAGCTAGGTTATGAGATCCGCACCGTTGGCCACAATCCAACCGCGGCCGTCTATGCCGGCATATCGGTCTATCGCATCACCATCGTCACGATGCTGATTTCCGGCGCACTTGCCGGACTGATGGCGCTGAACCCGATCATGGGCGACCAGCAGCGGCTGCAGATCGAGTTCGTGCAGGGCGCGGGTTTTGTCGGGATCGCGGTGGCGCTGATGGGGCGCGCGCATCCGGTCGGCATCGTGCTCGCCGCCCTCCTCTTCGGCATGCTTTATCAGGGTGGCGCGGAGCTCGCTTTCGACATGCCGGCGATCTCACGCGACATGATCGTCGTCATTCAGGGCCTGGTCATCCTCTTCGCCGGCGCGCTCGAGCATATGTTCCGCCCGAGCCTCACGCGGGCCTTCGCACTCATGTCAACGCCTCGGCGAGAGCGCATGACGGACATGCAGGAAGGCGCCTGATGGATTTCCAGGCGATCCTGCTCGTTCTCGATTCAGCAGTCCGGCTGTCCGTGCCGCTGCTGATCGCGGCGCTGGCCGGGCTCTATTCCGAGCGCTCCGGCATTTTCGACATCGGGCTGGAAGGGAAGATGCTGGTTGGCGCGTTCGCCGCCGGCACCGTCGCGGCGCTGACCGGCTCCGCCTGGCTCGGACTCGGCGCAGCGATCCTCGTTTCGATCATGTTCGCGCTCGTGCACGGCTTTGCCTCGATCACCCAGCGCGGCAACCAGATCGTCTCCGGCGTCGCCATCAACTTTCTCGCCTCCGGGCTGACCGCGTTCCTTGGCCAGGCTTGGTTCGGCGAGGGCGGGCGCACGCCGCAGCTTCCAAACAGTGCGCGCTTCACCTCGATCGATTTTCCCGCCGCCGCGGAGGTCCGCGACGTCCCGATCCTCGGGCCGATCTATGCCGACGTCCTCTCCGGCCACAGCATCATCGTCTACGCCGCGTTCCTCGCCGTGCCGCTCACGGCCTGGGTCGTCTATCGGACGCGCTTCGGGCTCCGCCTCCGCGCCGTCGGCGAGAACCCGGCGGCGGTCGACACGGCGGGGATCTCCGTCACCTGGCTCCGCTACCGGGCGGTGATCATCACCGGGATTTTCTGTGGATTTGCAGGGGCTTATCTCTCGATCGCGCAATCCGCCGGCTTCGGCCGCGACATGACGGCCGGGCAGGGCTACATCGCGCTCGCCGCGCTGATCTTCGCCAATTGGCGGCCCTGGCGCGTGCTCGGCGCGACCTTCCTCTTCGGGCTCCTGAGCGCCATCGCGATCCGCATGCAGGGTGTGATCCTTCCCGGCATCGGCCAGGTGCCCGTGCAGTTCATCCAGGCGCTCCCCTATGTCCTCACCGTCATCCTGCTCGCCGGCTTCATCGGCAAATCGGTGCCGCCGAAGGCCGGCGGCGTGCCTTACGTCAAGGAGCGATGACCGCTATATGCTTTCGGCGCTTGCCCCGGTTGGGGCCGGTCGCCTGCTTCGGTCACCAGGAATGCATCGATGAATCACACTCGCGTGGCTCACGCTACAAGACCTCCTGTGGTCTTTCTGTCCTACGCCTCAGAGGACAAGGCGCTTGCCCGGCAGATCGCCGCACGCCTTTTCGAGAATGGGATGGAGGTCTTTTTCGATGAGTGGGAAATCCAGGCCGGCGACAGCATTCGCGAGAAGATCGACGCGGGCTTAGGTAGATGCACACACTTCGTCGTGCTGTTAACCCCTCATAGCGTGGAAAAGTCTTGGGTCCGCGCCGAGATGGACGCCGCGTTTGTAAAGAAAGTGGAGGGCGAGTGCCGCTTCATACCGCTTCGCCATGACTTACCGCCTGACAAGCTGCCGCCCCTGTTGCGCGGCCTCCTGAGCCCGCAAATACAGGATGTAGACAATGACATCATGAAGCTGGTCGAAGATATTCGCGAAATAGATCGTCGGCCAAACTTGCTGCCCCGGACATCGGAGGACAGGGTTCAAGCCTCGGAAATGGGCCTCTCTCCGGCAGCTTCCGAGATCGTCGGACTGATCGTCCGGAAATCAAAGTACGGCTTGAAATTCGATCCCGAGTTCAGTCCCAGTGATGTCAAACAGGGCACAACCCTTTCGGACGACGCCATCCGCGAAGGTGTCGATGAGCTAGTTGAACGGGGTGTGGTCGAGGATTCTCGGGAGATCCGTCCACGGTCCCTCGGTTTCTCTGCGCTCTACCCGCAGGAGGATCTCTTCGCGCTCTATGACGGGTTCTTCATGCCCTGGAACCCCGCGGATGACGCGCTGGTGTTGGCCGCTGATCTGGTGAACGATGGAAAGATCGACGTACAACTGGAGCCGAAGGAACTCGCGGAGCGCTATGGCTGGAATGCGCGTCGGCTGAATCCTGCCATCACTTATCTATCTTTGTTCGGTGCGGCGAGGTTGCTGCAAGCTCTGGGCACCGCTCCGTACTGCTGCGCGATCCTGTGGTTGACGTCCAAGGCCCGGCGTTTTGTCAGAACACAAGATCAGCCGGACACGATTCTCAAGCTCGTTCGCGCAAGGCGCAGCGAAATCCTAGAGATCGCCAAACGCAACAAGGCGTTCAATCCGAGAATCTTCGGATCATCGCTTCGGGGCGAGCGAAACGCCGACAGTGATATCGATTTCTTGGTAAGGTTAGGGCCGCGCGCGAGCCTTGCAGACCTCGGGCGGATGAAGGAGGAACTCGAGGATCTGCTCAAGGCGCCAGTCGATGTAGTCGACGAAGGCTCTCTGCATCGAACGATCCGCGACCGGGTTCTCTCCGAAGCCCAGCCGATATGACCAAGGACTGGCGGGTTTTCGCCGAGCATATTTTGGAGGGGATAGAGCGCATCTGGGAATACCGTGCGCGAGTCGAGGCCGGAAGAGCTGATGCCGACATGGCATCAGACGCGATCCTTCGGCTATTGGAGACGATTGCCGAGGCGGCTTCGGATAAGCTTCCAGATACGATAAAGGAGCGGCACGCCGATATCGATTGGAAGAGAATGAGCGGAATGCGAGTTCGCCTCGCACATGTCTATCTCGCGATCGATCCCGCTGTCATCGAAGCTACGGTCGCACGTGATCTCGGTCCATTATATGAGGCCATGAAGATCGAAATTCCGGATTGGGATACGCGGAAGGACAAGGCAAAGTGACGCGATCCGCCGATCTCTTCGATGCGGCTCGCGCCGCCATGCGGAATGCCTATGCGCCCTATTCGAGCTTCCCGGTTGGCGCGGCGATACGCACCGATACGGGCGCCGTCTTTTCTGGCTGCAACGTGGAGAATGCGAGCTTCCCGGAGGGCTGGTGCGCGGAGACTTCGGCCATCGCGCAGATGATTGCGGGCGGCGGGAAGAGGATCGCCGAGATCGCGGTTGTGGCGGAGAAGAAGGCGCTGAACACGCCATGCGGCGGCTGTCGCCAGCGGCTGAAGGAATTCGGCTCGGCAGAAACCCTAATCCATCTCTGCGATGCGACGGGCATCGTCGAGACGGTGACGCTCGGCGATCTGCTGCCGAAGGCGTTTGAGCTCGACTGATATGACGGATGTCGCTGAACGGAACGCGGCCCTCATCCGCGCGCGGACGCCCCTCACGCCGGCCGTCGGCATCGTGCTCGGTTCCGGCCTCGGCGAATTTGCGAAGACGGTCGAAGGCGCCGTCGCAGTCCCTTATGGCGAGCTGGAGGGCTTTCCGGTGCCCGGCGTTTCGGGGCACGCCGGGTCGCTCGTCGTCGGCCGGATTGGCGGCATACCCACCGCGGTCATGGCGGGTCGCGGCCACTATTACGAGCATGGGCGATCCGATGCGATGCGCGCGGCGCTCGAAACGCTGAAGGCGCTGGGGGTCGGCGACGTCATTCTCACCAACGCTGCCGGCAGCCTCCGCGAAGACTTCCCGCCCGGCTCCGTCATGCTCATCACCGACCACATCAATTTCGCTAATCACAATCCGCTGGTCGGCGAGCCGAGCGACGCTCGCTTCATCGGCCTGAGTGAGGCTTACGATGCCAAGCTGCGGCGTTCGGCGGTCGAGGCCGCCGACGCGGAGGGCGTGGACCTGCATCAGGGCGTCTATATGTGGTTTTCCGGCCCGAGCTTCGAGACGCCGGCGGAGATTCGCGCCGCCCGCGCACTCGGCGCCGATGCGGTCGGCATGTCGACCGTCCCGGAGGTAATCTTGGCGCGCTTTCTCGGGCTGAGGGTGCTCGCTTTCTCCGTCGTCACCAATTACGGGGCGGGCATGACGGGCGGCGAGCTTTCGCATGCGGAGACGAAGGAGGTGGCGCCGCGCGGCGGAGAGAAGCTGGCGCGCGTGCTGCACCGTGTGCTGGCCGCCTGGCCCAAGCGAGACGTCGTGCGCACCGGCGCGAGCGGCTAATCGTGCACTTTCTCCCGCAGGAAATCATCCGCAAGAAGCGCGACGGAGGCGCACTCTCCCGCGAAGAAATATCCTTTCTTGTCAAGGGTTTGACCGACGGGAGCGTAAGCGAGGGGCAGGTTGCGGCGTTCGCTATGGCCGTCTTCTTCCGCGGAATGGAGATGGAGGAGCGTGTCGGCCTGACGCTCGCCATGCGCGATTCCGGCGACGTGCTCGACTGGGCCGGCGCCAAGGGCCCGGTGCTCGACAAACATTCGACCGGCGGCGTCGGCGACAATGTCTCGCTGATGCTGGCGCCGATCGTGGCGGCCTGCGGCGGCATCGTGCCGATGATCTCCGGCCGCGGCCTCGGCCATACCGGCGGCACGCTGGACAAGCTCGATTCTATCCCCGGCTACCGCACGCAGCCGGACGAGGCGCTGCTCAGGCATGCGATCGGCGCGGCGGGCTGCGCCATCATCGGCCAGACAGGCGATCTCGCGCCCGCCGACAAGCGCCTCTATGCGATCCGCGACGTCACGGCGACGGTCGAATCCGTGCCGCTCATAACCGCCTCGATCCTGTCGAAGAAGCTCGCGGCTGGGCTCCAAGGCCTGGTTCTCGACGTGAAGACCGGTTCCGGCGCCTTCATGGCGGATATGACCTCCGCGCGCGAGCTCACCAAGAGCCTGGTCGAGGTCGCAAATGGCGCGGGCTTGAAGACCAGCGCGCTCATCACCGACATGAACGAGCCGCTCGCTTCCGCCGCCGGCAACGCCGTGGAGGTGCTGAACGCCGTCGCCTATCTCGTCGGAGCGCGAAGCGAACCGCGGCTCGATGCGGTGGTGATCGCGCTCGCGGCCGAAATGCTGGTGCTCGGCGGGCTCGCGGACGGCACCGCCGAGGGCGATGCGATGGCGCACGAGGCGCTGAAGAGCGGCCGCGCCGCGGAAATATTTCAGAAAATGGTGAGCGCGCTCGGCGGCCCGTCGGATTTCGTCGAGGAACCGACAAGGCACCTGCCGAAGGCGAAGGTGGTGAAGCCGGTTCTCCCGCAAGAGGAGGGAACTGTCGCCGCTATCGATACCCGCGCGCTCGGGCTCGCCGTCGTCGCGCTCGGCGGCGGCCGGACGCGGGCCGAGGATAAGATCGATCATTCGGTCGGGATGACGGAGCTTGCCGGGATCGGTGACGACGTGGGTGCGAGCCGGCCGCTCGCGCTCGTGCATGCGCGCGATGAAGATTCCGCTGCGGCCGCCGCGGCGACGATCCGCGGCGCTTACAAGCTTGGGGGCCCGCCAACCGCCCGCCGCCTCATTTACGAACGGATCGGCGCGGAGAAGGCGTGAATGGCGCGCGCGATGCTTCTGGTCATGGATTCCGTCGGCATCGGCGGGGCCAAGGACGCCGAAAAGTTCGGTGACGAGGGTGCCGACACGCTCGGCCATATCGCCGCCGCCTGCGCGTCGGGCGCGGCCGACCAAGCCGGGCTCCGCTCTGGCTCGCTGAAGATTCCGGTGATGAACGGTCTCGGCATCGCCCGCGCGGCCGAAGCCTCGACCGGCACGCATCCGGCGGGGATCGAGCGGATCGAAAAACCGCAGGCGATCTGGGCCTATGCGAGCGAAGTCTCGAAGGGCAAGGACACGCAGTCCGGCCATTGGGAGCTCGCAGGCCTGCCGGTTCCGTTCGAATGGGGCTATTTCCCCAAAACCGTTCCGGCCTTTCCCAAGAATCTGACCGACCGCCTGATCGCCGAGGCGAAGCTTCCGGGCATTTTGGGCAACAGGCACGCCTCCGGCACCGATGTGATCGACGAATTTGGCGAGGAGCACATCAGGACGAAAAAGCCGATCTGCTACACCTCGGCCGATTCCGTTTTTCAGATCTGCGCGCACGAAGAGCATTTCGGGCTGGAGCGGCTCTACGAGGTCTGCAAGATCTGCCGAAAACTCTGCGATCCGCTGAAGATCGGACGCGTCATCGCACGCCCCTTTTTGGGCGAGAAGCGCGGAGAGTTCCAGCGCACGGGAAACCGCAAGGATATCGCTGTGCCACCGCCGGGCGAGACGCTGCTCGACCTTGCCGTTTCGATGGGGCGCGACGTCTTCGGCGTTGGAAAGATTTCCGACATTTTTACCGGCCGCGGCGTGACCAAGGTCTTGAAGGCGTCTGAGAACGAGAGCCAGTTCAACCGCACGCTCGAGGCGATCAGCCAGGCGAAGGACGGCGATCTCGTCTTCACCAATTTCATCGATTTCGACCAGATTTTCGGGCATCGCCGCGACGTGGCGGGCTATGCCGACTGCCTGGAAAAATTCGACCGCCGCCTGCCCGAGCTGATCGGCGTGCTGAAGCCCGGCGACCTTGTCATATTGACCGCCGACCACGGCAACGACCCGACTTACAAAGGCAGCGACCACACGCGCGAGAACATTCCCGTCATGGCCTTCGGGCCGAAGCTCGAGGGCCGCGATGCCGGGCATCTCCGCACTTACGCGGACGTGGCGCAGACGATAGCTGCGCATCTCGCGCTGCCGCCGCTTAGAGTGGGCGCGAGCTTCATGTGAGGCGAAAACGGGTCACGCCGTCTTTGCGGCCTTCAACTCGAGCTCGTCGGCGGCTTGCTGGCGCAAGAGGAATTTCTGGACCTTGCCGGTAACGGTCATCGGAAATGCGTCGACAAACTTGACGTAGCGCGGGACCTTGTAGTGGGCGATTTGCCCGCGGCAAAACTCGCGAATCTCCTCCACGTCGGCTCGCATGCCCGGCTTCAAGATGATGTAGGCGCAAACCTCCTCTCCGTATTTGGAATCCGGCACACCGACGCACTGCACATCGAGGATTGGGATGGCGGTAGAGGAATTCTTCGATCTCACGAGGGTAGATGTTCTCGCCGCCGCGGATCACCATGTCCTTGGAGCGTCCGACGATATTGCAAAAACCCTCTTCGTCGATGGTTGCCAGATCGCCTGTATGCATCCAACCGGCCGCGTCGATGGCCTCACGGCTCCTTTCCTCGTCCCCCCAGTAGCCGAGCATGACTGAATAGCCGCGCGTCAGGAGCTCGCCCGTCTGGCCACGAGGTACGACGCGCCCATTTTCATCAACCACTTTCGCTTCGAGGTGGGGCTGCACGCGGCCGACGGTGGATACGCGCCGATCGACCGTGTCGTCGATCGAGCTCTGGAAACTTACCGGAGAGGTTTCGGTCATTCCATAGGCGATGGTGACCTCGCGCATGTTCAGACGCTCGACAACGCGCTTCATGACCTCGATCGGACACGGGGAGCCGGCCATGATGCCGGTGCGCAGCGTGGAAAGGTCGTATTTGCTGAATTCGGGATAGTCGAGCAACGCGATGAACATTGTCGGCACGCCGTGCAACGCCGTGCAACGCTCTAGCTGGATCGCCTCCAGCACCGCTTTTGGGTCAAAGCCCTCGCCCGGAAAGATCATCGCCGCGCCATGCGTCACGCACGCAAGGTTCCCGAGCACCATGCCGAAGCAATGGTAGAGCGGCACGGGAATGCAAAGCCGGTCATTTTCGGTGAGCCGCATCGCCTCACCGATGAAAAAGCCGTTGTTGAGAAGATTGTGGTGCGTCAGTGTTGCGCCCTTGGGCGAACCCGTGGTGCCGGATGTGAACTGGATGTTTATGGGCTCGTCGCACTGCAGCTGGCTGCCGAGCAAGGCAAGCTGTGCCAGCTCGGCTGCGCTCGCATCGACGAGCAGATCGTTGAAATTGAGCATGCCCGGCGTGTGTTCGTCGCCGAGGCGAATGACCAGCTTGAGATCAGGCAGAGCGATAGACTCGAGCATCGCTGGAGCGCAATTCTGAATCTCCGGGGCTACGCTCTGCAAAATGCCCAAATAGTCGCTGGTCTTGAACCGCGGCGACAGGATCAACGCGACGCAGCCGACCTTGTTGAGGACGTATTCCAGCTCCGGCCGGCGGTAGGCGGGATTTATGTTGACCAAAATCAGGCCGACTTTGGCCGTGGCAAACTGTGTCACCACCCACTCGGCACAGTTCTGCGACCAGATGCCGATGCGGTCGCCTGACTTCAGTCCCAGCCGCAGAAAACTGGCTGCCAGATTGTCGACGCGGCGTTGCAGATCTCCGTAGGACCAGTGCACGTTCTGGTACCGGACGACGAGTGCATCCCGCTCGGCAAAGCGCGACACAGTCTTATCGAAGGCGGTTCCGATCGTGTCGGCGGTTAGCGGTGTTCTTGAGGTTCCGTGAACGTAGCTCAGCTCGGTCGACCTGGTGTCTCATTCATTTTTTCTTGTTTGGCACCAAGCGGGCCCGTGGTTGAGGCTCAGCGCCGCCCAAAGCGAACGGCGGGCTCGACCTCCGAGCGCGATATGCCGATATCCCGCAGTATGTGATCGTCGAATGTTGACAGTCGCCGCATGTCCCGCCGCAAGCGCGCGGCGTGGGCGAGACGCGCGATCAATGCAGCCGCATCGACGCGGCGACTGATAAAGCCGATCCCGCGTAGGGACGCGGCAAAGCGGTCGAATCCGTAGTCTACCTTCGTGCTCATGTGTCACCTCGCGGATGCAGCGGTGCTTCCAATGCGCCCCTTGCCCAACCCGAATTTCGGCGCTTCTGCCGCCCGGCGACTCTTTGATCGTATCCCCGATAGCCCGCAGGTTTTGCCCTACGAGCTCGACGGCTTTGCCGCTTTGATGGGGTGCGCTCTAGCTCTTCACTGTTTCAAGCACGTTGCATTGCGATGAAATCGAGTTTCGTCGCGGCGACCTCGTCGGACTGACCGCCACCACGGCAACGACCGGACCTGCAAAGTCGGTCGGCGAGCGCTTCATGTGAGGCTGCCCCCTTGGCGCCGCTCAATCATCTCCGATCGCTGCGTAGAATGCCCCTTCCAGCATCAGGCGGCATTCATCGGCTTGCCGGCGGGCGCATTCCTCTCCCCATCGCAGCGAGATCTCGCGGAGGTCGCGGATTGCAACGTCGACCGCCGTGAGGAGGTCGATCTCGGGATTGGGGTCCGGCTTCGGAGCCTTGGGTCGAAACGGAATCACTTTTGCCAAGGGCGCACTCTTGCCGGCGAATCACTGTTACAAACGAAGCCCTATTGAGGGCTCGAATGGTTATTCGGCCATTACCGTCATGCCGGCGAAGCCTACGAGGGCAGCGACCTGGACGCCGAGCGACGGCAGCGAAATTTGCCGCGAGCCGTGGCGATCGCCCGAGTTTTCTCGGCATCAAGACGGTCGATTAGCGCCGTTTGCGATCCCCGCCGGGCCGTGTATGAACGCCTCCGACAGCGGAGGCGCGGCGCATATGGCTGAGACATTCGAAGGCGTGACGGTGATCAGCCACCCGCTGGTGCAGCACAAGCTCACCATCATGCGCGACAAAGAGACCTCTACGCGCGGTTTTCGCCAGCTTCTGCGCGAGACGGCGGCGTTGATCTGCTACGAGGCGACGCGCGATCTGCCGCTCGAGACCGTGCAGATCGAGACGCCGCTCGCGCCGATGGAGGCGAAAAAGATCGCCGGCAAGAAGCTGGTCTTCGCCTCGATCCTGCGCGCCGGGAACGGGCTTTTGGAGGGGATGCTCGATCTCGTGCCCTCCGCGCGCGTCGCCCATATCGGCATCTACCGCGACCACAAGACGCTGCAACCGGTCGAGTACTACTTTAAGGCGCCGGAGGACCTGTCGGAGCGCACCGTCATCTGCGTCGATCCGATGCTCGCCACCGCCAATTCCTCGGTCGCCGCGATCGACAGGCTGAAGAGCCGCGGCGCCAAGGACATCCGCTTCGTCTGCCTGCTCGCGGCGCCGGAGGGGATCAGGCATTTTCGCGAAGTCCACCCCGATGTGCCGATTTTTACCGCGGCGATCGACAGCCATTTGAACGAGCTGGGGTATATCGTGCCTGGGCTCGGGGATGCGGGCGATCGCATGTACGGGACGAAGTAGGAAATTGCGGCCTTGAGAAACTAAGTCGGCTTGGATACAAATACTGGTTGCCGAAGTTGCTCGTAGGCAAGCATGGCTAGCAGTCTGAAGACCTTATTTGAGGTAGTTGGTAACGCTGCCGCCGTCGCGGGCCTGATAGCCGCGATCACCGCGATGGTTGCGGCCACAATCGCATATCTGAAATATAGATCTGATCGGGATGCTCAGCGCTTCTCAAATGCGGTCCACCTATATCGGCGCTATCTGGAGCTGGCATTCCAGCACCCTAGGCTCGCGGAGCCAGACGAATATGGAATTGATGAGGCCAAGGGAGAGGAGTTTAGTCAGTACGAGTGGTTCTTGGGTATCCTTTTGCGAGCTTGCGAGGAGTTATTAGAACAAGGTGGAAGGGATAAGGCAAAATGGGAGTATACCATAATTTCCCAATTAGGGTTTCATTGTAGATATCTTGACAACAACAAATGGTTTAAGCAAGTTGGAATCAAGAATTATTCTGAAGACCTTCAGAAGTTGATGCGCGAGTGCATTGTCCGTAGCAAATATAATTCTAGCGCTTTACCCTAATTAATTCTAGTATAGATGGTGCATTGAAAATAGTCCCTATAACAATATCACTATTGATATGTCCTGATGAAGTGCTCTTCTCCAATAGAAGTTTCCAATCGGAAACTATTTTAGAGGAAGGCATATCATATAGCGACAATTTCTCACGCTGACGAATTACTGAATCAAGTTTACTGAACTGAAGAAGAATCTCGGGGTGACCATCAAGGGTAGATCCGCGCTTCAGGACAGAAACGGCAAAAAAGCGTCTAAGATGCTCCTTGACAAGCTGAGGCGAGAGTTGCCGTCGGCGTCCTGAAGTGTTGGGGGCCAGGCCATCATCTATGAAGATTACACGCAAGAATAGAGTATGATCAGAGCTTAGTTCGTACGATAAAGGAGGCTGAATATAGGGAAAATCCAAAATCCTGGCGCCGAGGCGCGACCAAACTAAGAATCGTGAGAATGAATCAATATTTGCAATCGCCGCATCGAAGTTAAACTGTTTAAGAGTCATTCGGAAGGGATCGGTCTGCTCACCGAAAATAACGACACGAGGTTTAGTCCCCCTGTAGTTGAATTCTGAGGCGTAGGAGAGTGCGATACGGGCCATCTGCATATACATAGATCTTAAATAGCCACGTCGACGAAAGGCAGGCAAAACATACGCATAGTTTGAGTGTATACTTAGGATGCCATCAGATATCATTGGATAGCAGACAAAATTGGCCCCGGCGGCTGGCAGCTCTGACTTGCCCTCTCGTAATATCAATACGAACTCTCTAAAGGGGCCGAAGGCGCTATGCTCATGCTTGTATTTGATTGTGTCATTATATGACAAGCACGTGCGGAAACCGTCGAGAGACTCACGTTCGTTGGGCGGAATGAAGATAGTGCTGTATCCACGAAAGAAGCAGTCAAACGCTGAGGAGCGGAAGTGCGTCGAGAGCGAGAAGCGCATGGCTTTGCGAACTACCTAGTGGTATTGGGACGCCGCTGGATGGGCGGGTTTGGGTATGCTGGGTAGTGTACATCGGCTGCGGACATCAGCGCTACCCTGCGCGAAAAGAGCGTGAGCAAATGGGTAGCGGGGACAACTCCAGGCTAAGGCTATTCGCCAGCGCTTCTGAAAAGCCCCACCACCTCGGTCTCTGCCGAATAGACGAACTGATCGACCGGGACGATGCGTTCGATTTTGTAGCCGCCGTCGGTGAGGATGCGCGCGTCGCGCGCGAACGTGGCGGGGTTGCAGGAAACCGCTGCGACGAGCGGCACCTTCGACGCGGCGAGGGCATTGGCCTGCGCTTTTGCGCCGTTGCGCGGCGGATCGAAGACGATTCCGTCATATTTTTCGAGCTCTTGCGGCGACGAAGGATGCGCATCGAGGTCGCGCCGCTCGGTGGTGACCGGCTTTAGATTCGCGGCGCGGCGGACTGCGAGGGAAAGCGCGTCGAGCGCCGCCGCGTTGTTCTCAACAGCTTGTACGGCGGCGTGTCGCGCGAGTGCGAGCGTGAATGTGCCAATGCCGGCGAAGAGATCCGCGACGCGCTTCGCGCCGCGAAGATGCTCGACCACCAGCCCGGCCATTGCCGCCTCCGCCTCCGCCGAGGCCTGAACGAAAGCGCCGGGTGGCGGCACGAGCTTTACGCCGGAGATTTCGAGCGCCGGCTCGGCAAGCGTCAGGATCGGCTCGCCGCCGATCGACAGCCGCGCGACGCCCGCCGCCTTCGCCGCTTCGGCGAGCCGAACCGAAAAAGACGGGTCGGAAGCGGCGGTGCCGTCGAGCGAGACATCAAGCCCGCCCGAGGTCGCAAGCGCTGTCAATCTCACCGGTTTCCGCTGCGGCAAGAGCGAGAACAGCAGATCGCGCAAGGCAGCGAGCCGCCCAAAGATCGCCGGTGCCAGAACAGGGCATTCCTCGATGTCGACGAGTTGGTGCGACAGCCGCTCGTGATAGCCGAGCACCAGGCGCTGTCCGACGCGAAGCGCCGTCAGCACGGCGCGCCGGCGGCTGGCCGGGCTCACGCCGATCGTTTTCGCCACCTCCGGAATCAGCCCTTGCTGGGCGAGCGCGGCGATGACGAAGTCGCGCTTCAGTTTTCGCGTCCCCTCGAGCGACAGCATCTGCAGCGCGCAGCCGCCGCAGTGTCCGAAATGCCGGCAGACCGGCGCCACGCGGTCAGGGCTCGACGTAAGCATCTCGACGATCCGTGCGCGCTCGCCGTTGCGCTCGATCAGGACGCGCTCGCCGGGAAGCGTGAAGGGCACGTAGAGCGGCCCCGCCGCACCGCGCACGATGCCATCGCCGCGATGGCCGAGCGTCTCGATCGTGACTGTCTCAGCCATTGTCGTTTTGGGCGCCGAGCAGGAATTCGCGGTTGCCCGAGCCGCCGGCGATGGGCGAGGTGAGAAGGCCGACCAAGCGCCAGCGCTGCTCCGTCTCTAGCCACGTGGCGATATCCTCGGCCGACTTCTGCGCGACGGCAGGATTGCGCACCACGCCGCCCTTGCCGATGAGCTTCGGGCCGACCTCGAATTGCGGTTTTACCAGGAACACGCCCCAGGCGCCCGGCTCCGCAAGCCCGAGCGCCGGCGGCAGCGCAAGCTTCAGCGAGATGAAGCTGAGATCGGCGACCACCGCGCCGATCGTCTGCCCGCCGAGATGCGCGCGCTCAAGCTCACGCGCGTTGAGGTTTTCGTGCAGCGTGACACGCGGATCGGCGAAAAGCGTCGCGTCCATTTCGTCATGCCCCACGTCGACTGCAACGACATGCGCCGCGCCTCGCTCCAAAAGCACCTGCGTAAAGCCGCCGGTCGAGGCGCCGAGATCGAGCACGGTCAGCCCGGTCGGATCGAAGCCAAAGGCGTCGAGGCCGGCGATGAGCTTCAAGGCGGAGCGCGACACGTAGCGTGCCGCCGGATCGCTGACGGCGATCTCCTGGCCGGCGGAGACCCGTCGGGAGGGGCGCGACTCCACCTTGCCGTCGATCTTCACGGTCGCGCGGAGAACCATGTCGCGCGCGCGGCTGCGGCTCGGCGCAAGCCCGCGCTGGACGAGCGCCTCGTCGAGGCGGACGCGTGTTCCTTCGCTCATTGCTTCGAGGTGCTCAGAAACAGTAGGCGAGGCCAGCCATGATGGCGTTGAGGAAAATATCCGTGCCAAAATAGGCCCAGCCGGCCCCGGCGAGAACGAACAGAACCCCGGTCGTGAGGAGCGCTGTCTTGGTGATGCGGTCGAGCGGCTGGGCTTGCATGCCCTATCCTGCCACAAGCCGCCTGAGCTTTGCCAATCCTGCCTCATGCGACTCGCTCGAGTCGATGGTGCCGATGAAATTCCCGTCAGCGTCCTGCAGGATCATCGAGGCGGTATGGTCCATCGCATAGTCGCTGCCATCGAGCGGCACCTTGCGGCTGTAGATCTTGTAGTCCTTCACCATGGCATGCACGGCGTCCGGCGCCCCGGTGACGCCGACGATGCGGTCGGAGAAGGCGCCGACATAATCGCGCAGCGCCTTGGGCGTGTCGCGCTCCGGGTCGACGGTAACGAAGACGAAGCGGAGTTTTTCGGCGTCGGGTCCGAGCTCCTCCGCCCATCGGCCCATCTCGCTCAGGCCGGTCGGGCAGACATCCGGGCAATGCGTGAAGCCGAAGAGGGTGACGGAGGGCTTTTCGCGAAAAATCGTCTCGGTGACCGGCGCGCCCTGCTGGTCGACGAGGCGGAATGCGCCTCCAAGCGGAGCGCCTGGTTTCAGGCCAGAACCGTTTTCGGCTACCGATCCCATGCCGAGGAAGGGAAATCCCCCGACCACGAGCGCGCCAAGCGCGAAAAGCGCGACGGCGACAGCAATCCACAAGGCGATGCGAATCTTCTGCATCTCGCTCCGCTCCGATTCCCATAGATGGGGCCGCGGCGACGCTATTCCATCGGGCTACCGGCGCCGATCGAAGCGATCCTGGCCACGACATCGATCGGTCCGGCATTTTCGAAAACCAGCGTCAGCTGCACCGTCTCGCCCTCCTTCAGCGGCGCACCAAGCCCCATCAGCATGACATGTGTGCCGCCGGGCTTCATTTCGAGCTTGCTACCCGGCGCGACGCTTCCCTCGCCCTCGCGCATCATAGAGACGCCGCTTTCCTCGATCGTCAGATGCAGCATGGCGGACCCGCCAGCCGGGCTTGTTACGCTCACGAGCCGGTCGGCAGCGTTGCCGCGATTCTCGATGGTGACATAGAGGGCGCCAGTCGTCGCACCGGGCGGAGTCGCACGCGCCCAAGCCTCGATCACCACGAGACTGACGGGCGCGACATCCGCCCTCTGCGCGAAGGAGACGAGCGCGCCCGCCGTCAGTGCCAGCGCCAGGACGGCCGGCAGCAATATCCGCATCTTCATGCGCCGAGATATCGCGCGGTTCCGCGGCGCCACGCATGGCGCATATCGCCGCGCGCCCTGCGCCTTGCTGCCGCGCTGTCTGGGTCATGCGGCGGACGGACCGCCATTGCGGATCACGACCTTCAGCGCTTCCTTGCGGATCATGCTTTGCAGCGCTTCCACGACGCCCCCGATCGGTCGGACGCCTGAGATGAGGAGGTCGGCCTTGAAGGTCGGATCCGCCAGCAGCGCGATCGCCCGGCGGAACGTCTCCGGGCGGTGGTGGTAGACGCCCTTCAGCGTGAGCTCGCTGTAGTGGACGAGATGCGTATCGAGCGAAATCGAAGTGCCGGGGGCGCAGCCGCCGAAGAGATTGACGAGGCCGCCGGGCCGCACCGATTGGATCGCGTCCGACCAGACACCCGGCTGGCCGGTGCAGTCGATCGCGATCCAGAACCCTTTTCCGCCGGCGCTCTCAGCGCGAACCACATCCGCCTGGCCGCCGCCGCGCGCGATTTCGATCGTCCGCGCCGCGCCGATGGCGCGAGCGACCTCAAGGCGGCTCGGATTGGGATCGGCGAGGACGGCCGCGTGTTCCATATTGGCGAGCGCAGCGGCGAAGAGGAGCCCGATCGGCCCACCGCCGAAGATGAGGATCTCGACCGGGCCATCTGCGCCGTATTTCGACAGCTCGCAGGCATCGATACCGTGCAGCACGCAGGCGAGCGGCTCGGCGAGCGCGGCCCGCTCGAAAGAAAGTCCTTCGGGGATGCGGTGGACGTTCCGTTCCACGAAGCGCTGAGGCACCAGCAGATATTCCGCGAAGGCGCCGTTCAGATAGTGCAAGTCTTCGCAAAGATTCTCGCGGCCTCTCCGGCACGGCTCGCACTGGAGGCAAGGCGCCGAATTGGCGACCACGATCGCGTCGCCGATCACATAGTCGCGAACGCCGGGACCGAGGGCTGCGACGCGCCCTGCCATCTCGTGGCCGAACAGGGTCGGGGCCCTCAGCATGCGCGGATGGCCGCCGCGCCGATAAACCTTGACGTCGGTGCCGCAGGTCGTCGCCGCCTCGACCTTCAGAAGAACCTCGCCCTCGCCGGGGTGTGGGACGGGGACATCGCGGATCTCGATTTGCTCCGGGCCGAGGAGCATCGCGCCCTGCATGGTCGTCGGAAGAGCGCTCATGCCAGGTTCGATCCGCGTGAGGGCGTGAAGAGCACCTTCAGCGCTTTCCGTTCGACCACCAGCGCGACCCCCTTGTCGAAATCGTCGAGCGGCATGGTGTGGGTGACGAGCGGCGCGGGGTCGAGCGCACCGGAAACGAGGAGATCGAAGATCGCCGCCTGCTCTTTTAGCGCGCCCGAATAGGTGGCGACGATCCGCCGCTCGGTCTTGAAGAGTGTGTTGAGGTCGAAACCGGCGCTAGCGCCCTCCGGCGCGTGCGCAAAGAGCACGACCGAGCCGCCAGGTCGCGTGAGATCGATCCCGGCCCGGAGCGTGGCATCGCCGCCGACCGTGTCGAAGACGGCGTCGGCGCCGATTCCATCAGTGACCGAAGCGACCGCCTCGGCCGCCTCCGCTCCTGGTTTGGCGACGCGCGCTGCGCCGAGAGTCTCGCCGAGCTTTAGCCGCTCGTTGTCGAGGTCGACCATGAGGACCTTGATGCCGGGAAAGACAGCGCGGAGCACGAGAAGATGCAGAAGTCCCATGCTCCCCGCGCCGAGAACGACGGCCGTGCCGGCGTCCTCGATGCCTGAGCGCTCGATGCCGCGGAGCACGCAGGCGGCGGGCTCGACGAAGACGGCCTTCTCGTCGGACATCCAGTCCGGCAGCTTGCGCGCCGCGAGCGCCGTGGCGCGCGGGCGGATCAAAATGGCGTCGGCGAAGCCGCCCGGCTCCATCAGGTTTTCTTTGAAGACCGGGCACATCGTCTCGTTGCCACGCAGGCAGAACACGCATTCTCCACAGGGGACGTGATGCGGCACCACGATACGGTCGTCTTTGGTGAATTGGGTGACGCCGGAGCCGAGGCCTATCACCGTGCCGACGAGCTCGTGCCCGAGCACGGAGCCGGACGCGGCGGTTCCGGTTTTGAGCTTGAAAAGATCGGTGCCGCAAAATCCGACGACGTTGAGGCGAAGCAGCACCTCGCCGGGGCCCGGCTCAGGCATCGGCCTCCGCTCGAGCGCTGTACTCTCGCCGCCCGCGCAGGCGACGACGAAGCTGCTTGCTCGGGAATTTAGGCTGATCGCTTCCATCGACCCGTTTTAGCCGGCTTTGCCGCAGAATACAGCGCCGCCTCGCGTCGACGGATCAGCGGTGCTCCGGGATGATGCGGTCCATGAGGGCGAGAAGCAGCGCCGAGACGACGAAGGTGAGATGCGTAGCGATCAGGATGATCATCCTCTCGGTCGTAACGGTTTCGCTGTTCATGAATGCCTTCAGGAGATGGATCGAGGAGATCGCCACGATCGAGGCCGCCACCTTGATTTTCAGCGAGCCGGCGTCGAGCTTGCCGAGCCAGGCGATGGATTTCTCCGCGCCTTCGAGATCGAGCTTTGACACGAAGTTCTCGTAGCCGGAGAGCATCACCATCACGATGAGGCTGGCGACGAGCGTCAGATCGATCAAGGTCAGGGACATCAGGATGAGGTCGACCTCGAGCAGCGTCGGCGCCTGCTGGACGATGTGCAGGAGCTCGCGGAAGAACTGGACGCAGAACACGGCAAGCAGCAGCCCGAGGCCGAAATAAAGCGGTGCGAGCAACCACCGCATGCCGAAGAGGATGCGTTCGAATGTCTTTTCCATGGCGTTCGGATTCCTTTCGGCGGCCTAGTCGGTCGAGAGCGTCGGAATTCGTGATGTATCGAAGCTGCGCTTCGCGTCCCAGAGATCTCGCTTTGTCTGCATCGCGAGCCAGACCTCCGGTCCGTTGCCGCAGAGCTTTCCGAGCCTGAGCGCCATCTCCGGTGTCACCCGGGTCCGCTCGTCGAGGAGCTGATAGAGCGTGTGCCGGGAAACGCCGAGCGCGCGCGATCTCCGACTTCGAAACCCCGAGCGTTGGCAGCACGATTTCGCGAAAGAAGGCCCCCGGGTGCGTCGGCGAGCGGGATGCGTCACGTTTCGGGGCAGACATCAGTGCTCCTCAGGTCGGGTCGAAAGGCTCGACGCCGACCGCCTTTCCCTCCTGCACGCGGATCTTTTCGACCCGCTCCTCGGCCTGCGCCAAAAGCGCCTCGCAGCGCTTCTTCAGAGCCTCGCCGCGTTCGTAAATGGCGATCGATTCTTCGAGCGGCACGTCGCCGCGCTCGAGCTTCGTCACGATCTCCTCGAGCTGCTTCAGCGCCACTTCAAAAGACAGGGTCCCCACGTCGGGGAGCGTGTTCTCCTCCACCATCGTCTCCTCAAGCCGCCATCAGCTGACGGATATGGGCGGCCGCGGAAGCCGCAAGACCTTTCAGATCGTAGCCGCCTTCCAGAAGCGCCACGACTTTCCCCCCCGCCGTCTGGTCGGCGATCTCCATCAGCTCAGCCGTCGCCCAGGCGAAATCCTCCGCTTCCAAGTTGATCTCGGCGAGCGGATCGCGATGGTGGGCATCGAAGCCGGCGGAAATGAGGATGAGATCGGGCTTGAAGCTGTGGATTGCGGGGAGGATGCGCTCGCGAAAAGCTTGCTTGAAATCTTCCGTACCGTCGCCGGGCGAGAGCGGCGCATTGAAGATGTTGCCGGCTCCTGTTTCCGACGGCGCGCCGGTACCGGGGAAGAGCGGCATCTGGTGCGTGGAGGCATAGAGGACCGACGGGTCGGACCAGAAGATCGCCTGTGTGCCGTTGCCGTGGTGCACGTCCCAGTCGACGATGGCGATCCGCTCCATGCCGTGCGCCTTCTGTGCGTGACGCGCGGCGATCGCGACCGTGTCGAACAGGCAAAAACCCATGGCCTTCGCCACTTCCGCGTGGTGGCCGGGCGGGCGGACCGCGCAGAAGGCGTTTTTGGCTTCGCCCTTGGCGACCGCGTCGACGGCGTAGAGCGCCGCTCCGATCGCCCGCATCGCCGCCTCCCAGGATCCGGGTGAGGCGGTCGTATCCATGTCGACCCGCGTAAAACCCTCCGCGGGAATCGCGCGGCGGATCGCCTCTACGTAGCGCTCGGAATGACAGAGGAGCGCGGCCTCAGGGTCGGCGAGCGGCGCCTCGACCCGCTTCAGTGCGGCAAATTCCTCGGTGTCGAGCGCGGCATGCAGCGCGCGCAGACGATCCGGCCGCTCCGGATGGCCGACCGGCGTCAAATGCTCGAGGAATGCCGCGTGGTGCAGAAGAAGAGTGGTCAACGAAAGGTCCGCCAAATTTGTGAAGGCATCTGGCCGCTCGCGCCGCGCTCCGTCAATCCCGCTCGCGCGGCGCCGCGGCGCGGGCGAGGCGGTCGTTGATCGCCTCGTCGAGACCGTCGAGTTCCGTCAGGAAGGCGCAGATGTAGCGCATGGTCCCGCAGCGGCCCGTCGATGGCGGGAGCGCCGCGTTAACCGTGGTTTTCGCCCGCGCGCTCGCCGATGTCGCAGGTTCCGCCGAATTCAGACTTTCTCCACCCCTTTACAGCAGGTTGGCGACTTGAGGTCGCGATGAGCCTGTCGTTCGCCGGTCTGGTCGAGCCGCTTCGCGGAGCGTCGTGGCTCACGCAAGAGCGGGCGCGCGCCTGCTGCATCCTTCTGGCCGTGATCTCGCTCGCCTTCGCGCTTGGCGGGTTGGCATTGTCGCGGGGCGGCATGGACCCGACGGGCAAGCCGCTCGGAACCGATTTTCTGAGCTTTTGGGCGGCCTCCAAGCTCGCGCTCGCCGGCACGCCCGCGGAGGTCTATCGGATCGCAGCGCATTTTGAGGCGCAGCAGGCGGTCTTCGCGGACTCGCCGCTCGAATACGCCGCCTTCTTCTACCCACCGGTCTTCCTGCTCATCTGCCTTCCGCTCGCGGCGCTGCCCTATTTGGTGTCGCTCTGCGTCTGGCTTGCCGCGACCTTCTACGCCTATTGGCGCGTGTGCCGAGCATTCCTGCACGAGCGGTCAGCCATCCTCTCGCTTGCGCTCCTCGCCTTTCCGGCAGTCCTCATCAATATCGGCCACGGGCAGAACGGCTTTCTTTCCGCCGCGCTCTTCGGCGGCGGCGTTCTTGCGACCAGGACGCGTCCCGTTGTCGCCGGCGTGCTGTTCGGCTGCCTCGTGTTCAAACCGCACCTCGCGATCCTCGTGCCAGTCGCGCTGGCGGCGCGCGGCGCCTGGAAGGCATTTTTCGCCGCCGCCGCCACTGCGCTCGGCCTGATCGCCGTTTCCCTCGCCCTCTTCGGAGTCGAGACCTGGAAGGGGTTCTTCGCGGTCTCGCCGCTTGCCCGCCAGGCGCTCGAGCATGAGCTCGTCGGCTCCGACAAGATGCAATCGGTGTTCGCGGCGGTACGCCTGCTGCACGGGTCCGTATCCGCCGCCTATTGCCTGCAGGCGCTCGCAGCCGTCGCCGCGTGCGCGTTTCTCGTCGTTCTGACGAGAGCGCGGACGAAGCCGGAGGCGCAGGGCATTGCGCTCATTTCGGGCGCCCTCATCGCCACCCCTTTCCTGCTCGACTACGACCTGACCCTTTTGGCGATCCCGCTGGCTTGGCTCTTCGGCGAGGGGCGGAGGACCGGCTTCCTCCCGTGGGAGAAGATCGTTCTCCTCGCCGCCTTCGTGCTGCCGCTGGTGTCGCGCCTCGTCGCGCATCATTTCGGCGTTCCGCTGGCCCCGACGGTTCTCATTGCGGTCTTCTGGCTGATCATGCGTCGGGCCTTCAGCGAGGCTCCGCTCCCGTCACGGCCGGTCGCGCACCTTCTCGCGCGCTTCGCCCGGAAGCCGGCGGAGCTGCAGGTGCCGCTATGAGCGAAGTCCAGGAGGCGGAACCGCTATGGCAGGCCGGCGCTATCGAACGAAGCTTCGAGCGGCCGCTTCTCTCGGTCGTTGTCTGCACGCTCGACGAAGCGCAATCGATCGGCCCGGTGCTCGATGAGTTGCGCGAGGCGCTGGCCGGCATCGCCCACGAGGTGGTGGTGGTCGACGATTCGGTCGACGAACGGACGGCGACCGTCGTCCTTACTCACGCGGCCACCAATGAGCGCGTGCGGCTGCTCCGACGCAAGGGCGAAAACGGTCTCGCTTCCGCCGCCATTGACGGCTGGGACGTAGCCAGAGGCGACGTGCTCGCAATCATGGACGGCGACGGCCAGCACGATCCGCATCTGTTGCCGCTGATGCTCGACCGCTTGAACGGCACCTCTGCGGACATGCTGGTGGCGAGCCGCTATGCCGGCGAAGGACCGAGCGGACTGAAAGGCCGCCGGCATCTCGTCAGCCGCATGGGGACGCTTCTTACCCAGGTCATGCTTGGCGTCCGTTCGACCGATCCATTGAGCGGTTTCTTCATGGTCACGCGCGACTGGTTCAAGGAGGCGCGGCCGAACCTGTCGGGCGTCGGCTTCAAGATCCTGGTGGACATAATGGCGTCGGGGCGCTGCCCCCCCAAGCTCGTCGAGGTCAGCACCGCCCTCCGGCCCCGCCGCGCCGGCGTCTCGAAGCTCGACTCCCGCGTCATTCTGGAGCTTGCGGCCCTGCTCGTGGAGAAACGCACGAAGGGCTTCGTTCCGGCGCGCTTCTGCCTCTTCGTTGCGGTCGGATCGACGGGCGTCGCGGTTCATCTGGCGGCGCTGGCGCTGTTGACCGCTTCCGCCGAGATGCCCTTCTGGGGCGCCCAGGCCCTGGCGACGTTCGCGGCGATGACCTCGAACTTCTTTCTCAACAATGCTCTGACCTTCAGAGACCGGCGGCTGAGCGGCAGGGCGCTGTGGCTCGGCTTAGCTAAGTTCGCTGCCTCATGCGCTGGTGGCGCCGTGCTGAGCGAGCTGGTGGGGTCCGGACTGGCGCGGGCCGGCGTGTATTGGCTCATTGCCGGCGTGACCGGCGCTTTTGCCGCGGCGCTTTGGAACTATGTGGCGGCCGAAGGCGCCACCTGGCGGCCAAACCCAAGGCCCGCGAAAGGCTTTGTGCCGCGCACGCGGGTCCACGCACGCCCCGACGCTTAATCCCGCGGCGCCGCCGCCCGCCTCAGCCTGTCGTTAATCGCTTCGCCAATTCCCTCCGCCGGCACTGGCGCCACGGCGATGGCCGAAGCGCCGCTCCGGTCGAGTTCGGCGAGGAAGGCGAAGAGTTTCGCGGCGGCTTCGACAATGTCGCCCGAAGGGCTCAGGTTGCGCGTCGCCGCGGCACGGTCCGCGCCGAGGATGTGCGCGGGCCCGAAGGCGAGGAATGCCTCGCTCGGCTCGACGGACGATGCGTTCAGGCGAAGCGGCAAGCGCGGCGCGTAGTGGCTGGCGAGCATGCCCGGCGCCGAGATGAGATCGCCGGCAGCAGCGCGTTCCAGCCTCGCCCCGAGCACGGCCTCGATCGCCTCGGCCGGAACGCCGCCCGTTCTGAGAAGGCGCGGTGCGTCGCCCGTGAGCGAGACGATGCTCGATTCGAGCCCGACCGCGCATGGCCCGTTGTCAAGCACGAGCGCGACCTTTTCACCGAGCTGCTCGATCACATGCTCGGCGCGGGTAGGGCTTAGCCGGCCTGAACGGTTAGCGCTTGGAGCTGCGAGCGCGCCACCGAAGGCCACGATCACGGCATGCGCCGGGCCGCGTGGTGCGCGAAGCGCTATCGTCGAGAGGCCCGCCGTTACGAGCGGGTGCACAGGCGTGTCCGCCACGAGCGGGACAACGATCGAGAGCGGCCCCGGCCAGAACTTTTCCGCTAGCCGCTTGGCGCGCGCGTCGATCACGCCGTAGCGCCGCGCCATGGCGATATCGGTGATGTGGCAGATGAGCGGGTTGAAGCGTGGCCGCCCCTTGGCGGCGAAAATCCTCGCCACCGCTTCGCCGTTCGCGGCGTCCGCGGCGAGGCCGTAGACAGTCTCCGTGGGGAGCGCGACGAGCTCGCCGCGCCTGAGGCTCTCGACGGCTTCGGCTATCGCCGCGGAAAAATTGGCGTCGGTCAGAATGAGATGGCGCACGCGCGCCTTTCGCCCGCGGGCGACGAGTCGTCAAGCGTTGGTGTATAGCAGGCGCGGAGGAATCGCTCATGTATCGCGCGCCGGTATCCGAGATCGCCTTCACGCTTAAGCACGTCGCCGGTCTGGGCGAGGCGCTCGCCTCGGGCGCCTTCCCCGGCCTGACGGAAGACCTGGTCGACGCGGTGCTCGAAGAGGCGGGCCGCTTCGCTTCCGACGAGATGGCACCCCTGAACCGGATCGGCGACCGCGAAGGTGCGCGGCTGCGCGATGGCGCCGCGGTCGAGACCGCGCCGGGCTGGCGAAAAGTCTACGAGGATTGGTGCGCCGGCGGCTGGAGCGGCATCGCCGCGCCGGAATCCGCCGGCGGACAGGGCCTGCCGCTCATCCTCTCCGCCGCCACCCAGGAGATGTGGAACGGCGCCTGCATGGCCTTTGCGCTCTGCCCGATGCTCACCATGGGCGCCGTCGAGGCGCTCGACCGCCACGGCAGCGATGCGCTGAAGGCGCTCTATCTCGCCCGCCTCGTCTCCGGAAAATGGACGGCGACGATGAACCTGACGGAGCCGCAGGCCGGCTCCGATCTCGGCGCGCTTACGACCCGCGCGGAGCGGCGGGACGACGGCACCTACCGTATCTTCGGGCAAAAAATCTTCATCACCTATGGCGAGCACGATCTGGCCGAAAACATCGTGCATCTCGTGCTCGCGCGGCTACCCGATGCGCCCGCCGGGTCGCGCGGCATCTCGCTCTTTCTCGTACCGAAATTTCTGGTCGATGCCGCAGGTGGCCCCGGCGCGCGCAACGACGTGTTCTGTTCCGGTCTCGAGCACAAGCTCGGCATCCACGGCTCGCCGACCTGCACCATGATCTATGGCGACGGCCGCTTCGGCAACGAGCCCGGCGCGGTCGCGTGGCTCATCGGCGAGGAGCATCGCGGGCTCCAGTGCATGTTCACCATGATGAACAACGCGCGCCTCATGGTCGGCGTGCAGGGCGTCGGCCAGGCTGAGCGCGCTCTCCAACAGGCGACCGCCTATGCGCTCGAGCGGCGGCAGGGCAGGGCGCCGGGCGCGAGCGGGGAGGGCATGAGCCCAATCATCGAGCATCCTGACATCCGCCGCATACTGATGACGATGCGGGCGTTGACGGAAGCGAGCCGCGCCATCTGCTATTCCTGCGCGCTTGCGGCTGACCTCGGCCTGGTGAATGGCTCGGCCCAAGCGCGGCACCGGGCGTGCGCCGAGCTTCTCACACCCATCGCAAAGGCTTTCTCCACCGACATCGCCGTCGAGGTGGCCTCGCTCGGCGTGCAGGTGCATGGCGGCATGGGCTACATCGAAGAAACCGGCGCCGCCCAGATTCTTCGCGATTCTCGCATCTCGGCGATCTACGAAGGCACCAACGGCATCCAGGCGATCGACCTCGTAACCCGCAAGCTGCCGCTTGGCGACGGCGCGGTCGTTGGCGAATACATCAATGACCTGAAGGCGATAGCAGAACGGGCGCGAGCCGAGAACCGCCCGGATTTCGGCCGCATGGGAGCCCGCCTCGAAGCCGCTCTCGGCGATCTTCAGGCGGCGAGCGAGCATCTCCTCGGCCTCGTCGGCGCCGGCAAGACGGCGGAGGCGCTCGCCGGCGCCACGCCCTATCTCCGCCTCTTCGGCCTTGCCGCAGGCGGCGCCTATCTCGCCAAGGCGGCGCTCGCCTCGATCGCCGAGACGAGTCCGCAGTCCGCTCTTCGCATCGCCACCGCCCGCTTCTTCGCCGAGCAGCTTCTGCCGGAGGCTGCCGCACTGCGCACGGTCGTCGTCGAGGGCGCCGACTCAGTCCTCGGCGTCGACGCGGCGACGCTTTCTGCCTTCGCATGAGCCTCGCCGGAAAAACCCTCTTCGTCACCGGCGCGTCGCGCGGCATCGGGCTCGCGATCGCGCTCCGCGCCGCCCGTGACGGCGCCAATGTCGCGATCGCCGCGAAAACGACCGAACCGCACCCAAAACTCGAAGGAACCATCTTCACCGCCGCCGAGGCGATCGAGAGCGCGGGCGGAAAAGCGCTGCCGCTCGCGGTCGACATCCGCGACGAGGCGGCGGTGAAGGAGGCGATCGCCCGCACGGCCGAAACTTTTGGCGGCATCGATATCGTGGTGAACAACGCCTCGGCTATCAGCCTGACCAAAACGCCCGAGACCGAGATGAAGCACTTCGATCTGATGCATCAGATCAACACGCGCGGCACTTTTATTGTGACGAAATACGCGCTTCCGTTCCTCGAGCAGGCGGCGAACCCGCATGTCCTGATGCTTTCTCCGCCGCTCGACATGAGCGAGCGCTGGTTTGCGCCGCATCTCGCCTATTCGCTCGCCAAATACGGGATGAGCCTCTGCGTGCTGGGCTTTGCCGGCGAATTCCGCTCGCGCGGCATCGCCGTCAATGCGCTCTGGCCGCGCACCACCATCGCGACCGCGGCGATCAAGAACCTGCTGGGCGGCGACGCGATCATGCGCGCTTCACGCACGCCGGAGATTCTCGCCGACGCCGCCCACCGGATTTTCTTGAAGCCGAGCCGCGAATTTTCGGGGAATTTCCTGATCGACGACACTTTTCTGGTGGCCGAGGGTATCACCGACCTCGACCGCTACCGCGTCGATCCGAGCGTAGCGCTGCAGCCGGATTTCTTTGTGCTTGCAGACTCAAAACCGCCGGTTCCGCTCGGTCCGATATCGCGCTGAGGTTCAATCGAACCCCGCGCCCCTCGGACTCGGCCGCTTCTCGTCGCGCCAGCGGCGCATCAGCGCCTCGAGCTCGGCGGTTG
>CAYTTC010000020.1:0-50516 GCA_964440525.1 uncultured Propylenella sp.
GGAGGCGGCTCCGGATGCGATGGTGGTGGTGAACCAGGGCGGGGAGATCGTCCTGTTGAACCTGCAGGCTGAGAAGCAGTTCGGATACCACCGTGACGAACTCGTCGGGCAGCAGGTCAAGAACATCATTCCGGAGGGCTTCGCGGAACGGCTGATCGCCGACGATCTTCGCTCCGCGGAAGACGCGCTGGCGCAGCAGATCGGTACGGGGATCGAGCTCACTGCTCTGCGGAAAGATGGCAGCGATTTTCCGATCGAGCTGATGCTGAGCCCGCTCGAAAGCGCCGAAGGAATTCTGGTGACGGCGGCGATCCGCGACATCAGTGTGCGCAAGAATGCGGAAAAGCATCTGGCGCAGATGGAGGGCAGGTACCGCGGGCTGCTGGAGGCGGCTCCGGATGCGATGGTGGTGGTGAACCAGGGCGGAGAAATCGTTCTTCTGAATCTTCAGGCAGAGAAACAGTTCGGATTCCGCCGCAATGAACTCCTCGGCCAGAAGGTCAAGAACATCATTCCGGAGGGTTTCGCGGAACGGCTGATCGCTGACGGTCTTCGCTCCGCGGAAGACGCGCTGGCCCAGCAGATCGGTACGGGGATCGAGCTCCTTGGGCGGCGGAAGGATGGCAGCGAGTTTCCGATCGAGCTCATGCTGAGCCCGCTTGGAAGCGCCGGGGGAATTCTGGTGACGGCGGCGATTCGCGATATCACCGCGCGCAATAAGGCCGAAGCGCATCTTCTCCAAAAGGTGGAGGAACTAAACCGCTCGAATGAGGAATTGGGGCAATTTGCCTACATCGCTTCTCACGATTTGCAGGAGCCGCTGCGGATGGTGGCCAGCTACACGCAGCTCCTAGCCCGACGGTACAAGGGAAAACTCGACTCCGATGCCGATGAGTTCATTGCCTTCGCGGTGGACGGGGCGAGCCGCATGCAGCGTTTGATCCAGGATCTGCTGGCCTATTCGCGCGCCGGGACGAAAGGAAACGATCTGCTTGATACCTCCAGCGAAGAAGCACTGGAACAAGCGCTTATCAATCTGCGGGGCGCCATCAAAGAAAGCGGTGCGCTGGTGACGCACGATCCCCTACCCACTGTCCTGGCGGACGGGGAGCAACTGATCCAGTTGTTTCAGAACCTTGTTGGCAACGCCATCAAGTACCAAAGCCCCGGGGTCCCCAAGGTTCACATTGCCGCCAAGAATGGTGGGAAGAAATGGACGTTCTCGGTGCAGGACAACGGACTGGGAATTGACCCACAGTATTTCGAAAAGATTTTCGGAATGTTCCAGCGGCTGCACAAACGGGAAGAGTTCGCCGGCACCGGCATCGGACTGGCCATCTGCAAGAAGATTATCGAGCGGCACGGCAGCAGCATTTCTGTCGAGTCACAGCCCGGGCAAGGATCCACCTTTCGCTTTGCCCTGGAAGGAAGCGAGGGGAAATCATGAACGCCATCGGAAGGGACGGTGTGCCCATTGAGGTTCTCTTGGTCGAAGACAGTCCCGGTGATGTCCGGCTGACCCTGGAAGCCTTCCGCGAGGCCAACCGAACCATCAAATTGCAGGTGGCTTCCGACGGCGTGGAGGCCATGGCGTTTCTGAGGCACAAGGGGGACCACGTCCATTCCCTTCGCCCGGACCTGATCCTGCTGGATCTCAATCTCCCCAAAATGGATGGCCGCGAAGTTTTGGCCCAGATCAAGGAGGATGACAGCCTGAAAACGATTCCGACCGCCATCCTGACCACGTCCGCGGCGGAAGCGGATATCAAGAAAAGTTATGAACTCCAGGCGAACTGCTACCTAACCAAGCCCGTACAGTTTGACGCGTTCGAAAGCCTCGTGAAGAGCATCAACGATTTCTGGCTGACCAAGGTCCAGTTGCCGCAGCAGACGCAATGACCAAGAAATCGATCCCACAAGGAAGCAATCGGAGGAGCCGACATGCCCATTGAGGTTCTCTTGGTCGAAGACAGTCCTGGTGACGTCCGGCTGACGCAGGAAGCCTTCCGCGATGCCAACCGGGCCATCCATCTGCAGGTGGCTTCCGACGGCGTGGAGGCCATGGCCTTTCTGAGGCGCGAAGGACCCCACGTCCATGCCGCTCGTCCGGATCTTATTTTGCTGGATCTGAACCTCCCCAAAATGGATGGCCGCGAGGTTCTGGCCCGCATCAAGTCGAATGACAGTCTGAAAACGATCCCGACTATCATCCTGACCACGTCCGATGCGGAAGCGGATATTGTCAAAAGCTATCAGCTCCAGGCGAACTGCTACCTCAGCAAACCGGTGCAGTTTGACGAGTTCGCGAGTCTCGTAAGGAGCATCAATGATTTCTGGCTGACCAGGGTCAAGTTACCACAGCAGACGCAAAGCGGATGACCGAAAAGGCCATCAAGATCCTTCTCCTGGTCGAGGACAACCCCGGAGACGCTCGTCTACTCCGCGAGATGTTCAACGAGCGGGGCGCGCACGGCACCGAGCTGGCGCACGTCGAGTCCATGAGCCAGGCCGAGACGCATCTTGCGGAGCATTCGGTCGACATCATCTTGCTCGATCTCGGTTTGCCCGACGCACAAGGACTGGCGGCGGTAAGACGGGTCCACGCAGCCGCGCCCCGCGTCCCCCTGGTGGTGCTGACCGGCTTGGACGACGAGGCGCTCGCCACACAAGCTTTGCAGGAAGGCGCGCAAGACTATCTCATCAAAGGCCAAATAGAGGCGCGCAGCCTTCTGCGAGCCCTGCGCTATGCCACCGAGCGCAAGATCATGGAAGAGGCGTTGTTCGTGGAAAAGGAACGCGCCCAAGTCACGCTCAACTCCATCGGCGATGCCGTTATTAGCACGGACATCTCGGGAAGCATCACCTTCCTCAACGCCGTCGCGGAAAAATTGACGGGCTGGTCGTGGCAAGAGGCGGCGGGCCGGCCCATGGCCGAAGTCTTGCGAATCGTGAACGGCGCGAGTGGCGAAACTATCCCGAATCCAATGGAGAAGGCAGTTGGGCGAAACCGGATCGGGCACCTGCCGGCGAACTCTATCCTCATCCGGCGTGACGGGTTCGAAATTCCGATCGAAGATTCCGTCGCACCCATCCACGATCGTGAAGGGCAGACCACTGGAGCGGTAATCGTTTTCCGTGACGTGAGCGCAGCCCGGGCGATGTCGTTGCAAATGACCCATTCGGCCCAGCACGACTTTCTGACCGGGTTGCCCAATCGAACGCTCCTGAACGACCGGGTTGGCCAGGCGATCGCGCTGGCGCCGCGTCACATGAACAGAGTCGCGGTCCTGTTTCTGGATTTGGACGGCTTCAAACACATCAACGATTCCCTGGGACATCCGACCGGCGACAAACTTCTTCAATCCATCGCAAAACGCCTGGTGGAGTGCGTGCACCTCTCGGACACGGTGAGCCGGCAAGGAGGCGATGAATTCGTCGTGTTGCTCTCCGAATTGGAACAATTGGAAGATGCTGCGATTACGGCGAGAAGAATGCTGCAGGCGGTGGCGGAGGCTCATTCCGTCGACCAGCACGATCTTCATGTAACCACAAGCATTGGCGTGAGCGTCTATCCCGACGACGGTCTGGATGCGGAGACGCTAATCAAGAACGCGGACACCGCGATGTACCAGGCAAAGGAAAGCGGGCGTCAGGGCTACCGGTTTTTCAAGCCGGCCATGAACGTCCGAGCCGTGGAGCGGCAATCAATCGAGGAGAGTCTGCGGCGCGCCTTGGAACGGCAGGAATTCGAGCTGCACTACCAGCCCAAGATCAATCTGAACACAGGAGCGATTACCGGGGCGGAAGCTCTGATACGCTGGACGCATCCTACTCGAGGATTGGTCCCTCCGGCGCAATTCATTCCAGTCGCAGAAGACTGCGGCCTCATTCAATCGATCGGCGCCTGGGTCCTGCGTGAAGCGTGCATGCAGGCTCGAGCCTGGTTGGACGCTGGCCTGCCTCTGGCGACCATGGCCGTAAACGTCTCCGCGATGGAGTTTCGGGACGAGAGCTTTCTGGAAGGTCTGTTCGCAATCCTCAGCGAAACGGGCCTGGATCCCAGATCTCTCGAGCTGGAGCTGACCGAGAGTGTTCTTATGAAGCATGTCGAGTCCTCGGCATCGATCCTCCACACCCTGAGGGAACGAGGGGTGCAGGTGGCGATCGATGACTTCGGCACGGGTTACTCCAGCTTGAGCTATCTGCGAAAGTTTCCGGTCGACGCCCTCAAAATCGACCAGTCGTTCGTCCGTCAGCTAAGCGCCGCTGGCGACGATACGACCATTGTGACCGCAGTGATCGGCATGGCCCGGAGTCTCAAGCTGCGGGTCGTTGCGGAGGGCGTGGAAACGCCGGAAGAGGTGGCATTTCTTCGGGCTCTCCAATGTGACGAGGCGCAAGGGTACTATTTCAGCCCTCCGGTTCTCCCGCAACAGCTCGCCAAATTGCTGGAAACCGGCATAACAGAAACAGATTGTGTCCGCGGCGGTGCAAGTGCTGAGCCCGGAAGGGCTGAGGTGCGTAGTGCTTGGCGCGGCAACGGCGGTGCCCGGCTGACTTCTCTTGTCCGGTCAGACAAAGTCAAGCTACCGCGGCAGACGCAAAGCGAGTGATCAAGAAATGATCACAACAGTACTCCTTGTCGAAGATAACCCCGGAGACGCCCGTCTGCTCCGCGAGATGTTGAACGAGGGCTCGCACGACACCCAAGTGGCGGACGTGGCCTGCATGAGCGAGGCCGAGAAGTACCTCGGGGAGCATGCGGTTGACATTATCCTGCTCGACCCGGGGCTGCCCGATGCGCAAGGACTCGGAGCGGTGCGACGGGCCCACGCAGCCGCGCCCCGCGTCCCCCTGGTGGTGCTGACCGGCTTGGACGACGAGTCGCTCGCCACACAAGCCTTGCAAGAAGGGGCGCAAGATTATCTCATCAAAGGCCAAATCGAGACGCGCGGGCTTCGGCGAGCCCTGCGCTATGCCGCCGAGCGCAAGCGCATGGAGAGATTGAAAGACGAATTCGTCTCGTCGGTGAGCCATGAGCTGCGCACGCCGTTGACATCGATTTCCGTCTCGCTCGCCCTTCTCATGGGCAAGACTGTCAGCAGCCTGCCTGATGCGGCGGTGCGTCTGCTTGCGATCGCGCATACTAACAGCCAGAGACTCGTACGGCTCGTCAACGACATCCTCGATATCGAGAAGATGGAGTCCGGACAGGCCGTCTTCAATTTCAGGCGAGTCGATGTCCCATCGCTGGTTGGGCAGGCGGTCGACGCCAATCTGGGATTCGCCGAAAGCTGTGGCGTGCGGATCCGAGTTGAGGACGCGCATGCTATCGGTGAAGCGCGAGCCGATCCGGACCGGCTTGCCCAGGTCGTTACCAACCTGCTTTCGAACGCGATCAAGTTTTCTCCGGCGGACAATGAAGTGGTCGTAGCGATCGAGAATGGACTCGACATTGTCCGAATCTCGGTGCGGGACCACGGCCCCGGTATTTCAGTCGACTTCAAGCCACACATCTTTGAGAGATTCGCGCAGGCCGATGCCACGAACGCACGGCAGAAGGGCGGCACCGGCCTCGGCCTCAGCATCGTGAAGCAGATCGTCGACCGGCTCGGTGGCGAGGTAGGCTTCGCCGACGCCCCCGGCGGCGGAACGATCTTTCACGTCGAGTTACCCTGCTGGGAGCATGTGGCCGGCATGGCAATCGATCTCGATGCGCAACCGGACGCTTTGCGCCTACTGCTTTGTGAGGACGATCCCGATGCGGCGATCGCGCTGCGCGAGCAGCTGAGGCAGGTCGGATTCGCCACGGATCTCGCCTACACCGCGGGCGACGCGATCACATGCGCGGCAGCAACTCAATATCGCGCCGTACTGGTGGATCTCCTGCTTCCGGATGGCGACGGCATAAGCCTGATCCTGCGCTTGCGCGAGCTGCCGCAATATCGCGACACTCCGATCATCGTTGTGTCCGGCGATCCGGGCCGCGGGCGCGACGACTTTAGGTCATCCAAGCTTAATGTGTCGGACTGGCTGAAAAAGCCGGTGGACATCGACCACCTCATGCGGGTGCTTGCCAAGCCCGTCGTGCACGATACGAACAGACGCCCGCGAATCCTTCATGTCGACGATGACAATGTCGTCGCTCACACTCTCAGCGAAATTGCCGATGTCGTTTCGGTTAGTTCGATGGAGGAGGCGCACCGCGTGCTGCGGGCTGACGACTTCGACCTGGCCGTGCTGGATATTACGCTCGCCACAGGGTCTAGCCTCGATCTGCTGCCTGATCTTCGCGACAGCAAAGGCAATGCAATTCCGGTGGTTCTTTTTTCCGCCCACGGCACGACCTTGGCGTATGACGCACAAGAAGCCGCGCTGACCAAGTCGCACACATCAATCGATAGCCTCGTGGCAACGGTGTGTGATCGCCTGGCATCCCGCCCTCCCCGTGTATCGGAGATCGCGTGACTGCCAGATGAATGCTGGGCTCTGGAGCGACCCGCTTTCCGATCGCCCGTCTTTAAGGCGCGGTCCTCACAGACCCTTATTCGGCCACGTCTTGATCTTACGAGCGGCGCGTCAGCGCGAGACGTAAATGCTCGTCAGGTCCTTGCCGATGTCGCGGAACGCCGTCTCGAGTTCTGACGCTGCGGGGATGTAGTAGTAGAGCGGCTTGCCCTCCTCATCCTTCGAAGCGCAGTTGCGAAAGATCTCCTTCGTCCTTTCGAAGTCCACCTGGAACAGGATCGTGTAGACGCGGATACCGGTACCCTTGATGCTCTCGCAGATGCGCTTCACCTTCGCGTCGACGGCGCGCTCGGCAACGGTATAGTCGTTGGTGCTACCCATCCGGCCGGCGGCGAGATAGCCGTAGGAGGTGTAGTCCGATTCCGTCACGTCGTTGTTGTCGACGACCTGGTTGCGGCCATCGCTCAGAAGAATCAGCACCTTGGTGGTGTCCTCGTCACTATAGGCGACGCCCTGGCTGTAGGGCTCGTCCGGAGAGAGAACGTGCCAGCCCCAGAGCAGGCCCTGCGCGACGTTGGTGCCGGAGTTGTTACCGCCGGAGGTGTTGTGCGGGACCATCCGGTCGATCTCGTGATGCATGCGGGCTGTGTCGTTGGTCAATTCGACGATCGGACGTGGGCAGGCGGCGTTCGGTCCCCTGCTCGTGGTGTCGGTCACATTGACGCCGCTGCGGACGCGGTATTTGGCGACGTCGCGGAGGCGGTTCCAATCGTTGCCGGAGCCGGTATCCCTGAGATAGTCGTTGCCGTAGCCGCGGTTGTCAGGCTCGTCCGGCCAGAGATACGGCACCCAGCGGGTATCCGTGCTATCCGGAAGCGTGTCGTCCTCGTCATAGGGCGCCTTGCGCGCTTCGACGCAACCCTTCCACTCGACGCGCATGCCGGCGAAAAGGTCCAGCCGGTCGGATGGCGCGCTGAAGTTCGTGCCGAATATCAAAGGGTCGCCGGTGGGCTCGATCCAAGAGCGCTGGAAAACGTCCTTGGTCTTGACGTTGACGGCCGTTACGAACGGAATGAGGGCCATCTTCACCCGCTCCTGCGCGTCGCGATCGGAGTAGAGCTGATCCACCAGCACCCCTGCCGAGCTGCGCAGCGCCTGGATCCGGCCGAGGCGGGCCATCGAGCCCGTATTGTCAAGTGCGAGCGCTACCTCGAAGGTCCCGCTCGACGAAATCACCTCACTCTTGAGATCCAGCGGCAGCTCTTCGATGCCGACCACCGTCATCAAAGCCGTGTCCATGAAACCGTCGGAGCTGACGCGATAGCCGCCCTCGATCTTCGTGGCGTCGAACGTGGACAGGTGCAGCATCGGATCACGGTCTGCCGGCAACATCGTCGAGATGAAGACGTTCACGAACTGATCGGCGTCCGCGTCGTTCCGGGCGCCTCGGCGCACCAGCGCGATCGCCGCAGCATCCATCGCATTAATGATCTCTGCCTTGTAGCGAGATTGGCGGGAAATATCGACGGCGCCGCTCAGGAGCCCGACGAGGGGGACTGAGGCGAAGGCGAAGACGATTGCGACGTTGCCGCGCTGGTCCCCGGCGAAGCGACCACCCATTCGTAAGAAGTTCCACATGCCGGCCTCCAAGATCCCGACGTCCCTGCGCTCAGCCAGTTTTCAATGCACCGCTTCGAACGAGCTGTACTCGATGCTGCAGTGCTGGCTCACTTCCTTGATGAGGGCGTCGACATCGAGCGGCTTCTGAAAGTATTTAACCGGCCCGCCGTACCCCACCGTCTCCCGATCCAGCGGCGCGCTTCTTTCCGCATCGCGCGTCTGGCCGCTAATGACAATGATGGGGATGCGCTTGGTCGATTCGGTGCTCTTCAGCCGCCAGATCATGTAGTGCCCACTGCCATCCGGCATCGCGTAGTCGGTGATGATGACATCCGGTCGCTCCGTCACCGCAATGCGGTAGCCGCTAATTCCGTCAGGCGCGATCGAGGTGACGGCGCCGCACTTTTGGAAGCGACGCGCCAAGCCTTCCGCAAGGTCCGAATCGTCCTCGACGATGAGTACTTTGTTGCGAGCGTTGTCGACCAGGAGCTGACCGGTCTGGTCGATTTTGGGAGGAGCGAATGAAGCGAAAGCGCTATCCTCGATCTCCAGGACCTCGCTGAGGATCGACTGCATCATCTCCCAGGTATCGGGGCCTTTCGGGACATGGAAAGCACCGAGCGAATCACAGCGATCGAGCGTCTCGATGTCGGACCGACCCGTCAGGATGACGATGTCGACCGGCGGGCGCTTCGAATCGAGCAGCCACTCACAGACGCGGAAGCCGTCCGCTTCGGGCATGTGGAGGTCCAGGACGATCAGGCGGGGAGGATTGCGCCTTGCCCGCAGGATGGCTTGCAGGCCATTTTCCGCCGTTTGAACCTCCAGGCCGAGCTTGGTGAAGCGCGCCGACAGGGCCCGCACGATCGAAGGATCGTCATCGACGATGAGCACCTTCGCATTGGTCGCCATCAACTCACTCCCTCGCTGTAAGACGGATGGGGCCGATCGGCCTCGGCTCCGGCGATCGGAGTCACATCCAAGTTTTCGCCAAGCAGCACGGGCTCGCGGCGGAAGTCGAACCCCGCCGAAAGCGCGCGACGCACCGCCGCCGCGACCCGCCCCGACGGGGTGGAGAGCGGCCAGCTTCCGATGGTCAGCAACGAAAGCGCCGGCAACGGGCTGTCGGAGCGGGTTCGATTGTTTTCCTCAAAGGAGCGCTGAACTCGCCGGACGATCTTCACCAAGTCCTCGGCGTTGCTTGAGATGCACAACGCCCAGTCCCCGGGCCGAACCGGAACGACCAGGTCGCAAGCCAGAAGCTCGCTCCAGAGGAATTGCACGATCTCCTTCGACTGCCGCTCAGAGCATGGCGGTGTCACTCTCGCGAGCGCTACGGAGAACGCCGATACCGTCTGTCGCCCGCTTTCCAGCACGCCGAGATGCGCCGAGAGGATTCGGTCGAGATCGACGAGGGGAACAGTGAAAGCGGAAGTGCTGCCGCCTCCGGGGCGAGCCGTCACGCTCAGCTCCCCAAGGTTGATGCGCACCAGCTCGCTGACGACGTGCAGCCCCAGATCCTGGCCTTGACTTTCCGCGCTGCCGAGCCGGGGCGGCTGATAGGCGGGGTCGAATACCGGCCGGACGCCTTCACCCGATGCATCCGGACGGTTGTCGGTTACGCCAATCCTTACCGACTTCTCGTCTCGCTCGTAGCGGCCCCAAAGTTCGATCATTCCGCCTCGACCCGCTGCCTTGCAGGCATACGCGACCAAATTGTGGAGTACGCCTCCGATGTTTTCCCGGTCGCAGAAGATTTTTGGAAGCAGCTCATCAATGGAAATGCTGAGCTGCGCTTCGCTTGCTAATGCCGTCTCCTCCAGCCCAGGCCGCAGCTCTTTGACGAGACTCTCCAGGTGGATCGCTTCCCGTTGCGAGCCCACGAGATCGGAGGCGAGCAGGCTGGCTTCCAGGATGTTGTCGGTCATGAGCGTGAGATCATCGACGCGCCGCATGATCGTGCGCAGGAACCGGGCCAGCTCCACGTCGATACTTGCTTCGAGCTCACTCAAAAGGATCGACGAATAGGTCTTAATCACCGTCAATGGTGATCGAATGTCATGGGATGCGCGGCGGACAACGCGGTGGGAGACGGCTCGCAAGGCGTTGAGCCGGTCCTTTTCCCGGTCGAGACGCACACGCTGCTGCTTGCCGTCGCGCGATTTGTGCTGGCGCACGATTGCATGGCGAATGGACCTTCCGAGGACGCCGCACGACAGATTCGGCCTAGCGATGCACTCCGACGCCCCGGCGGCAAGCGCCGCGAGATCGACCTCGTTGTCGGACGATTCGGTGAGCGCGATAATGGGACCGCGACAATCGGCGCCCGCGCGAATGAGATGCAGAGCATTCGCGACAGGGCGGCCGAGACCGATCAGGTACAGATCGTGGATGTCCTGGCCGACGAGCTCGAGCCCAAGCTTGGCATCGCTGACGCAGTCAATCACGCAGCCTCCGTCAAGAGCGTCTCGGACAAGGTCAGCAGTTGCCCCGTGGTCTGCCGCATTCGCGTTGAGCAGGAGCACACGCAGTCCGCTATCGGCGGAGCTTGCTCTGTTCTCCGCAGCGCTCAACGCCCTGGACTGTGGTGGCGGCGCCTCTACTTCGAGGGCGGCGATCCTCGCGGAGTTTTCGGAACGAAGGTTTTGGGAGCAAGCGCTCAGCATGGTCGCCGCAACTTTGTTCGCCCAGGCGGCGTGGAAACTCGAAAGCCGGGATTCACGCCCTTGCGCCGCTCGCAGCCGTGGAGGCGCGGGCGCGCCTTGCTGTCTCGCCCGCAATTCGTCAGCATCGGCCGCCCCATCCTCCCGATGAGTAATAGATAGTCTGGTGACATTAATATTGAGTAACACGCTTCGTGGAGAGTAATCATAAGCGAGAGAATGGAAGAACGAGCACTGGTATGTTGCAGATTGGAAAAGAAACTGCTGCACCAGCATAGGTATAAATACTATAGGGGTTCCTACTTATATCGCGTACGCGCAACGCTTGCGATTAAGCCACGGCCGGCTCCGCCTGCATTGGACGGGGGCTGCGGCGCGGCGCCACCCCCTATGCCGGACGCGCCGTCGTCCTGGTGCGCCTATGTGCAGGTGGACGATTTGAAGAAAGCCACCGAGAAGGCCAAGTCTCGAAGGCCAAGTCTCTTGGCGGGACCGTGATGAAGGACAAGACGGACGTGACGGGGATGGGCTCCTTGGCCATCATCAGTGATCCAACGGGCGCAGGCGCCGAATCCCGAGCGGCTCCAATGCCTTCTCATAGAAAGCAAGAGACCGCGCGGGGTCGGCGACGGCGAGGCTTACATGGTCCAGCACGAGCGCAAGGTATTCGAAGCCGCACGGTCTTGTAAGCAGGCAACGGGTCGAACGTCCTGTGCTGGGCGGTCAACTCGAGTCGCGGGAGGACGCGAGCGATTCGCTCACATCGACAGGTGGACGTGGCTCAGATCTTTGCCAATCTGCTCGAATATGCCCGCCAGATCGGCGGTCGTCGGCGCGTGGTAGTACAGCTGCGCGCCATCGTCGATGGTGGCGCAATTTTGCATCAGTGTCGTGCTTGCGCCGGACATCGTGCCGAAGGTCACCACGTAAAGACGAATTCCAGCGTCCTTCACGTTCTGGCAGAGCGTTGCGGTTTTCGTGTCAAGAGCGGATACCGCCGCCGAGACCGTCGAGGCAAGACGATACGTCCCGCTGATGTTCGTCGTGACGTAGCTGTAAGCGTCGTAGCGCGACCTGTTGGGGTTGCCGTCGTCGGTGATGTCGTTCTCGCCGTCGGTGAACAGCACGATCGCCTTTATCGTCTTGGCATAGAACTCATCCCCTGGCTTCGTTCCCTCCGTGTAGGGGACCGCTGGTGACAGCACGTGCCAGCCCCACACCAATCCGGTCGGTATGAAGGTGCCCGTCGACCAATAGCCGATCATGGCGTCGAGCTCGGCCTTGATGGCGGCCTTGTTACTGGTACTTGCGTTTGCCAGCGGATAGATGGGTCTCGGACAGCCCTTGTTCGGTCCGTACTGATACGGCGTAAGCAAGCCTTCGACGTCCATCCTTCCCGTCCAGAAGGCAGGCGCCACGGCTGTGTATTTGGTCAACGATTTCTGCGCGGCTGCGGGGGTGGTGAAGGCGGCCTGATCATTCAGATAGTCGTTTGTAAATGTGTAGTTGGTGCCGCTGCTCGTGCCATTGCTCCTGTTGTTGTATCTCGTGCTGCCTGAAGTCGTTGCCGTGCTGTCCGGCTCGTCGGGATGGAAGAATGGCACGAACAGGCTGTCGGGGATCGCGGCGTCGGGGGCAGCGTCCGTGAGTTCGTATGCACCCGCCCTCATTTCCACGCAGCCGGCCCATTTGACGGTCGGAAAATTGTCGATCAAGCCGTTGAAAAGCCACCCGTGGCCCACGGTTTTCGTGCCGATCGAGCCACCGAAGTTATTTTGATTGAAGTTCACGCCGTTCCATTTCGCCGCGGCCTGGTCAGCCCAGTCGATCCAGCTCGGCGGGCTCGTGAAGCCGGCCGGGACGGCGTTCACCTGACCTTCGAAGGGCACGAGCGCAATCTTGACCTGGTCCTTGTCGTCGAGGTCGTCCTGCATGAGGATATCGACCAGCATCTTCGCCGCTACCTTCACCGATTTGATGCGGCTGTTCGCGGCCGGAGCGCTCCAATTGTTGGCGCAACTTGTCGCCAGCGTGGCTGCGCAATTCATCGATCCCGTATTGTCCACAACGAGAGCCAGCTCCAGGCGATTCGACGAGTTGACGACCTCCGTAACGATGCTCACATCCAGTGCCGACATCTCCTGACCATTCTTCGTGAACAAGCCGAGCGGCAGGAATATCGTCTCCATCGATCCCTGGGCAGAGATGTGGAAGCCGTTGTCGATCGTGTTGACATCGACGCTTTGCACGGTGAACTCACTGTCACCCACGGCGAAGGCCGAGACATAGTCCGTGACGAAGGTCGTGGCCTGTGGCCCCGTGTAGTCGTAGTGCTCGCTCGCAAGCACCAATCCCGCCGCGTCCACGGCATTCGCAAGCGCGGTCTTGTAGCGGGTGTAGCGGGCAAGATCGACGGCCCCTCCAAGGACGAGCAGAAGAGGAATTGCCGCCGCGACGAAAAGTGTGAAGACGCTGCCGCCTTCTCCCCGCCGCAAGTGGCCAAGTCTTTTCGAAAGCCGATTTATCATGTTAACAGCCAATCAGATGATGATCATTGTGCTCAGGTTAGAAGGCAGATGTATTTTCTTAACGCCCCAAGAGCGAATTACTGTGAGATTCTCTGAGTATTCGGCCGGGTATACCTAGTCGTTTGTCACGATAATCATTCAAATATGAGCGAAGCTACCGGCTGGCATGCGCAGGTGCCCACTGGCGTACGTTTTTTTCTGCTCTGGAGATTCGCCTGCATTTGGACGGCCTCGGCCCCGAACTGCGTGGTCGTCTTCCAGCCAAAGACTCACCGGCACGCGTTGAAACGCGAGCAATCGGCCAGTCCTGAGCTATCAGAAGGCCGAGTGCGCATGGTGCGGGCGGCGGGATTCGAACCCGCATGGCATCTCAGCCGAGGGATTTTAAGTCCCTTGCGTCTACCGGTTTCGCCACGCCCGCGCTCCCGGTCTGCGTACGGCGCGCGGCGGCGGATGGCAAGGATGCAGGGCGCTGCCGACCCGACCAAAACCGCAAATGTTGCGCCCCCGGGCGCACCGCATTTCACTCCGCTGCATGCGGGCTACGAGGTTCATTCCTCGTCCGGCCGCGGGGAGAGCAAAGCGGCGACATCGAGCCGCTTCGTCAGGTCGAGATGGTCCGGAACGGGAGGAGGCGCGAAGGGCAACGGCACGCCGCGCGCGGCGCAGCCCGTTTCGGCGACTTTCATCAGCCGCGCGGCGATTTTCCCGACGACGCCGACACGGTTGAGCCAGGCATCGTCGGTATCGAAGGGACAGCGATAGAAGCCTCGGTGCTCTTCGTGGCGCGGCGGCACACAGAAGCCGTAACGGCGGCAGACGGCGCGGCGGCAGTTTTCGTTGCGCCGCCTGGTGGAGCATACGAGCTGGACTTCTCTCTCCAGGATCGTCGGCATTTCAGGCGCACTCCATCGTCCCGCGGCCTTGCGGCCCGAGGGTCTTGGGTCCCATTTCCTTTTCCCCTCCCAAAGGAGGGGTGCGGGGCGCTGAAAGAGCACCGCGCTCAAAACAAAAAGTGGCGCTGTCCCAGCGCCCCGCGCGGCTGTTTCGACCCCATTCCTCCAGCTCTCCACCTGCCCGATGCGCGGATGGGCGCCTTCAGGCAGGTTTAAGGCGGACAACGAGCCGCAGACCGGTCCTAGTGCCGGTCGGGCGGAGTTTTGGGGCCGACCGAGTCGAGCCGGCTCGGAATGCCGACCCGCCGCGGACCGCCCGCCCCTCCCGTGAAGCTTCCGGTGCACCACAGACCCTCAGGTGAAGAGCGGCGAAGCGGAGTGTAAGCGAGGGTTTCAAGGTGGGGATTACTTTTGAGATGTGCACCAGGAGCGGCTACCACTCGACCTTCTCCCGCAACCCGGATGTTTCCGGGTTGCTCGTTTTTGGCGGCGAAGTCGGGAACACCCGACTTCGCGCTTGGGAGAAGGTCGGCGCTTGCCCCTACCCCGCCGGATCCTTCACGATCGGTGGCTGGAACGAATAGCCCATGTCCCAGGGGAAATAGATCCAGGTGTCCTGCGACACCTCGGTGATGAAGGTGTCGACGAGCGGGCGCCCCATCGGCTTGGCATAGACGGTGGCGAAGTGTGCCTTCGGCAGCATTTTCCTGACCGTCGACGCGGTGCGTCCGGTGTCGACCAGGTCGTCGACGATGAGGATCCCGGTACCGCCCTCCCCGCCCGCCTGGGTGATGTCCGCCGCGATTCCTTTGAGCACCGAGGTGTCGCCCTGGTTCTTGTAGTCGTGATAGGAGGCGACGCAGACCGTCTCGATAATGCGGATCTCGAGCTCGCGCGCAACGATCGCCGCCGGCACAAGCCCGCCGCGCGTGATGCAGACGATCGCCGAAAACGGCCCCGCCCCGGCGAGCCGCCAGGCGAGCGCCCGCGCGTCGCGATGGAACTCCTCCCAGGATACTGGAAAGGCTTTTTCTCCTGCCATCTTGCCCCCTCCTGCCGCGCCCCCGACGCGCTTGAACGCCCTCTCGCGAGAGGTCAGATCCGAACCTAGCTCGATCGACGCCCTTAGAGCTTCTTCAGCGCCTGGTCCATCGCCGCCTTGGCCGCGTCGAGCGCTTGCCTGTCGCGCGAGCGAAGCACCAGCCGCGTCGTGAATTTCTGCCCATCGTGATAGGGGTAGGAGCCGATCCGCACGTTGGGAAACGCCTTCTGCACGGCCGCCGCCGGCGCCGCGATCTCGCCCTCGCCGCGATTGGCCTCGATGGTTTCGCTCAGGACCGGCGTCGAGACCGGCAGCATCTTCACCACCTCGTCCATCATGGCCTGCATGATCGCCGGCACGCCGGCCATGACGAAGACGTTCTTCACGACAAAACCCGGCGCGGCCGAGACCGAGTTCGGGATGAGCCTGGCTCCTGAAGGGATGCGCGCCATGCGGAGCCGGCTTTCGTTCGGCTCGATGCCGCGCCCCTTCCAGAACGGCATCAGGAGGTCAACGGCGCGCTGGTCGATTCTGATCGGCAGATCGAAGGCCTTGGCCATCGAATCGGCGGTGATATCGTCATGCGTCGGCCCGATCCCGCCGCTGGTAAAGACGAAATCGTAGCGCCCGGCGAGCGCCCGCACAGCCTCCACGATCGCCTCCTCTAGGTCGGCGACGACCCTGACCTCCAGCAAGTCGATGCCGATGTCCGTCAAGGTATCGGCGATGAACCCGATGTTCTTGTCCTTGGTGCGGCCGGAGAGGATTTCGTCGCCAATGACGAGGACGGCGGCGGTCGGCGCATTCGGCATTGATCTTTCCTCGCCTGAGGCTCTTAAAAGACGTCGGCTAATGCATTAGCTTGGGCCGAGATTGAGATCGAGCCGGACCGAAAAATGCAGGAAGTTCAGACAAGCGCCACCCGCCAGGGAAACGCCATTACCTATTATGGCGTGGAGGGGTTTCAGGGCATGCACCGGGCCGGCCGCCTCGCCGCGGAATGCCTCGACGCGCTCTATGCCATCGTGAAGCCCGGCGTGATCACCCAGGAAATCGACGATTTCATCTTCGATTTCGCCCTCAAGCACGGCGCCATGCCCGCCACGCTCAATTACCGCGGCTACCGGAAATCGAGCTGCACCTCCATCAATCACGTGGTCTGCCACGGCATTCCGAACGAGAAGCCGCTCAAGGAAGGCGATATCGTCAATATCGACGTGACCTTCGTTCTTGATGGCTGGCACGGCGATTCCAGCCGCATGTACGCCGCCGGCGAGCTGAAACGCGCCGCCGAACGGCTGATCGAGGTCACCTATGAATGCCTGATGCGCGGGGTCAATGCCATCCGGCCAGGCGGCCGCATGGGCGATATCGGCCACGCGATCCAGACCTATGCGGAAGCCGAGCGCTGCTCCGTCGTCCGCGATTTCTGCGGTCATGGCGTCGGCCGCGCCTTCCACGAGCCGCCGAACGTGCTGCATTACGGTCAGATCGGCGAAGGCCAGGAGATCAAGCCGGGGATGATTTTCACGGTCGAGCCGATGATCAATCTCGGCCGGCCGCACGTAAAACTTCTGTCGGACGGCTGGACCGCCGTGACTCGCGACCGCTCGCTCTCCGCCCAATTCGAGCATACGGTCGGAATTACGGAAAGCGGGGTGGAGATCTTCACGCTCTCGCCCTCAGGCCGCTCCTGGCTTCCCTGGAACATCGCCTGAGCGGAAAACGGCCAACTAAAGTGGGGGCGCTGGAAGACGCCGGCGGCTCTCCACACTTTCACGGCCACCGCGACCGCCTGAGAGCCCGCTTCCGCGACAAGGGCGCTGCCGCCCTCGCCGATTACGAGCTGCTCGAAATGGCGATCTTTCGGGCGATCCAGCGCGGCGACACGAAGCCCCTCGCCAAGGCGCTGCTGAAACGGTTCGGAACGTTGAGCGAGGTCCTTGCCGCGCCGCGCGAGCGGCTGAAGGAGGTCGAAGGCGTCGGGGACCGCGTCGTCGACGAGTTGAAGCTCATCAAGGCCTTCGCGGAGCGAACTGCCGGCGAGGCGATGAGGAAGCGGCCGGTGCTTTCCTCCTGGCCGGCGCTGCTCGACTATTGCCGGACCGCCATGGCTTTCGAGGAGCGCGAACAGTTTCGCATCCTCTTTCTCGACAAGAAGAACCAGCTCCTCGCCGAGGAGGTGCAGCAGACCGGCACGGTCGACCACACGCCCGTCTATCCGCGCGAGGTGATCCGGCGGGCGCTAGAGCTCTCGGCGACCGCGATCATCCTCGTCCACAACCATCCCTCCGGCGATCCGACGCCGTCCCGCGCCGACATTGAGATGACGCGGACCATCGTGGAGGTCGGCAAGCCGCTCGGCATCGCCGTCCATGACCATCTGGTCATTGGCCGCGAGGGGCACTCGTCGTTTCGGGGACTGGGGCTGCTTTGATGCAGTTCACGAAAGCCTTCCCGCTCTCGCCTCGGCGAAGCCGGAGCTTGGCTCGAACGTTTCGGAAACGTTGCTTCTGTCTTTCCGGCCCCCTCATCGTCCCGCCAGATCCTCCAGGATCGGGCAGTCCGGACGCGCGTCGCCATGGCAGGCACGGATGAGCGTCGAGAGCGTCTTGCGCATCGCCTTCAGCTCGGAAATTTTTGCGTCGATTTCGTCGATATGCGTCTTCGCGAGCCGCCTGACGTCGGCGCTTGCGCGACGCTTGTCGGCGTAGAGCGAAAGAAGCTGGCGGCAGTCCTCGATCGAGAAGCCGAGCGCTCGCGCGCGCCGCAGGAAGCGCAGATTGTGGAGCGCGGTCTCCGAGTAGTCGCGATAGTTGTTGTCGCGGCGGTCGGAGCGGACGAGCCCGATCTCTTCATAGTAGCGGATGGTTTTCGCCGGCAGCCCGCTCGCTCTTGCCGCCTCGCCGATGTTCATGCTGTTGCCCTCTTCTGCTGATGCTAGATGGCTCGCGCAGGTTCGAGGTCAAGCCGGACGCCGGCTCGCGATCCTCAAAACGATCTCGACGCCGCCGCAAGTCCGGTCGAAACTGCCATCGACGCCCAGGAGACAACCATGTGCCGGAACATCCGCACCCTGTTCAATTTCGAGCCGCCAGCGACGGACGATGAAATCCGCGCATCATCCCTGCAGTTCGTGAGAAAGCTCAGCGGCTTCACGCATCCCTCGAAGGCAAACGAGGTGATGTTCAACCGCGCGGTCGAAGATGTTGCGGCGGCCGCCCGCCGGTTGGTCTTCTCGCTCGAGACCAATCGGCCGCCGAAGAATCGCGAGGAAGAAGCGGAGAAGGCCCGCGCCCGCACTGCGGAGCGATATGCCTAAGGCTGCGACAGCAAAAGGCGCACGCAGAAGGAGGGAACAGTGTCCTCGGCAGCCCCAGTCGCTGCGAAAAACCCTGTGATCGGCTATTTCCGCAGCCTCTGGCGCGGCGAGCTGCCGCTCGCGCGTGTCTTCTGGACCGACATGCTCGCCATCGGCTCGCTTGTGAACATCGTGGCGACGATCGGGGCGGTTCTTCTCTTCGCCGCCGGCGCGCCGATCGCGCTCGGCGTCGGCGTCCATTTCGCGCCCCTCCCCTACAACATCCTGCTCTTCCTCGCCGTCTGGCAGAGCGCCGCGCGCGAAGCCTCCGACTGGTCCTTTCCCGCGCAGGCAGCGGCGCTCATCTGGCTGGTCGCGGCGCTCGTGATCTAAGCACCGCAGCCGTCCCGGCTCTGGCAGGTGCAACGGGAAAGGACGATGACCTCTTTCTGCCTCCCAAGGCACTCCAGCATGCCGGCGGGCAAGGGATGAGTCGCAAACGGATTTCGAAAGATGGCCGAGCTTTTCGGTCTCACGACAATGCGGCCGTTCAAAACCCCTCGTTCCAAATACATGATCGCCGAGAGTTCCCTCGGAAGGCTTTGAAATCCATCGACGCCATCGAGGACCTCTCCAAGTGCCCTGTTGATTTCGGTGCCGAATGAACTCCAGGTCGAATAGTCAAATATGGCCAATGCGGACGGAGCCCCGTGCTGCGCCGCGTAGGCGACCTGTTTCTTCTTTTCAGTTGTCACCTTCCCTAGGAGGCGTCGGCAGTTCTCTCGTTGGTCAAGCTCTACACCCTCTCCGACGCCAAATGCTTGGCAGTCTCGGTCGGATTGGAAATTTGTTGAGACTTCGGCGTAGAACTTTGAAGGTGATACAATTTCGAAATCCGGTCTTGACTTCTTCTTTGCCACTGGCAGCGGCCTCACTTCCATCCCCCTGTGCAACAATAGCTTCCAAAAAGTGAGTTCGTTGACGGCCGCAACATGGACTTTATCGTCAAAGGACTCGAGCCGAGCAACTAGACGAGCCTTCTCCTTAGCATCGGCGAGAGAATATGCGGACAGCCAACCTCTCAGTGTGGCCAAATACCTTTTCCCACCACGGCACCATGAATCGACGACTTTTCTGGCCCAAGAGTCATCGGGGCTACTGGCACGGGCTTTGGAGACCCATTTTGCAGAGAACAGCTTCGTTCGGGCAAGCATCAACGTCTAGGCACTTATCGGGACCAGGGTGATGACCTTATCAAGCGACAGCCGACTTTTCCAAGCGGTGCCAGAGGCGGCGGGCGTAGATTTCTCCACCGTTCGCCGCCGTGCGATGCGCGCGCTCGTGCCGCCGCCCCGCATGGAGAGGTGAGGCGCTGGACTTAGTGCAGCTGGCCGTGAAAACGGGCGTGGCGAATCTCGGCCTCCTTGACGAGCTGCCGGTGCGCCACTTCCACCGAGTGGATGATGCCGTCGATCTCGGCGATCCAGAAATCCAGGAACTTCACCAGGCGCGGATAGTCGGGCGCCACGTCATAAAACTGCCAGACGAAGCTCTGCAGCAGCTTCGGGCGCTCCGGCAAATGGTAGAGGATGTTCGCCGTGGCGAGACCATAGCCGGCTCTGTCGCCCAAAAACACGGTGCGAAAGTCGAGTTCGCGCATTCTGGGTTCCCCTTGTTTTCCGTAAGGCCCCTTTTCTCTGTTAGGCGGTAGGCCGCCCAGGTCGAAGGATAGGGTCACCCCGGCAGGATTAACAAGTGGTTACAGTATTTTAGCAGCTTCGGTGACCGAGTGCTGCCAACTCTCACGCTTCCTCCGACAGCTCGCCGCCGGCCGCGGCGAGGGCCTCCGGGGTGTCCACGTCGTGCGTGGCCGCGGCGCCGATCTCGACACGCTCCACCGCATCCTCGTGGCGGGCGAGGATGTGCCGCGCGCCGGTGTCGCCGCTTATCTCCATAAGCTCGGGAAAGAAGGCACGCGCCCAGAGCACCGGATTGCCGCGCTTGCCGTCGAAAGTGGGGAGGACGATGGCCAGACCACGCCGTGCCCGAAAAGCATCGATCAGACGGTCCATGACCGCATGGGTGACGTCGGGCATGTCGGCGAGGAGCACGAGCGCCCCGCTCGCGCTTTCGGGCACTGCCGCGAGCCCGGTCTTCAGGGAGGTCGCCAACCCCTGGGCGAAATCGGGATTGTGGACGGTGCGGACGTCGAGGCCAGTCAGCGCGCCCGAAATCTCCCCGGCGCGGTGTCCCGTGACCACGATGACGGGATCGGCCTTGGAGGCGAGCGCCTGTTCCGCGATGCGGCGTACCAGTGGCTTGCCGTCGAAGCGCGCCAAGAGCTTGTTCGGGCCGCCCATGCGGCGCGACTGGCCCGCGGCGAGGATGACCGCGGCCACGCTTGCGCCGGTCTCCGCCACGGGCTCGCGCGGCTGTGGCCGCGACACGATCTCCATCAAGAGGCCGCCCACTCCCATGCCGGTAATGTCCTCTTCTTTCACCGGAAGCCCGGCGAGCAAGCGATTGAGCACCCAATCGAATCCGTTTTCCGCGGGAGAGCGGGCGCAGCCCGGCGCGCCGAGCACGGGACTGCCATCGATATCGCCGAACAGGAGAAGGTTTCCCGGATCGACCGGCATTCCGAAATGGCGGACGCGGCCCCCAGCGGCTTCGATCGCGGCCGGGATGACATCGGCCTTGTCGGTGATCGCCGAGGCGCCGAAGGCGATCAGCAGTTCGGCCCCCTCGCCCCTCAATTTTGTGAGCGCCTGCGCAAGGGGCGCCACATCGTGCGGCACCCGCAGCTCATCGAGGAGGACCGCGCCGGCAGGCTTCAGCCGCTCCTCCAGGATACGCCGCGTCTTGTCCATCACCGACGGCTTGAGGCCGGGAAGCGTGGTCGCGGCGAGGCCCACCTTGAGCCGTTTCCACGGCGCGATTGAGAGCGTCGAGGGTTCGATCCCCTCGCCCGCGACGACCGCACTTTCGGGGAGCGCGAAGGGAATGATCTTGACGGTCGCCACCATCCGCCCCGCCTCGACCGGCGCAAATTCCGGGAGCGTCGCCACTGTCAACCCTGGATCGAGCCGGTTCAACGCGTCGACTGCACTGCGGTCGACCACGAAGAGTCCGGCTTCCTCGGCATAGAGGTTGCAGCGTCCCGTGCCGGCCACGTCGAGGCGGACATGAGCGCCCCTCAGAACCGTTGCGATCCGCCGCGCCGCCTCGTCCTCGTGCACGTCGGCTAGGTCGAGCCGCGCCGCCACGACCTCTTTCACATCCTCAGCGGCGAGGCGCCCGAGGAGCGCGGCGGTGAGCCTGGTGCCCTTTCTGATGACGCCCGACCTCAGCCGCAACGAATGCGCGGCGATGGCGCCCTCTGCCTCGGCAAGCGGAACCGGCCCAAACTTCATTGTTGAAGAAACTTCATCGCGGCTCAGGCGGCGATGCGTTCGGCCGTTCGGCCCCGGCGGAGCGCAGCCACGATCTCCGCGAGGATGGCGACGGCGATTTCTGCCGGCGACTGTGCGCCGATATCAATGCCGATCGGCGCATGGATGCGCTCGATCTCAGCGGGAGCGGCGCCCTGCTCCACAAGCCGCTCCAGGCGCTTGCCATGCGTTTTCCGGCTGCCGAGCGCGCCGATGTAGAACGAGCGCGCGGCAAGCGCCGCGAGAATCGGAAAATCGTCGATCTTCGGGTCGTGAGTGAGCGCGGCGAGCGCCGTGTAGGCGTCAAGCGGTCGCGCCTTCAGCGCTTCCTCCGGCCATTCGGCGAGAAGCTCGACGTCGGAAAAGCGCTCGGGCGTCGCGAAGGCGGTGCGCGGATCGATGATGGTCACGTCGAACCCGGCGAGCCGCGCCATCGGCGCGAGCGCCTGGCTGATATGGACAGCGCCGATGATGACGAGTCGCGGCGGTGGGACATTCACGGTCAAGAAGGTGCGACCATCCTCCAGCATGCCGGAGCGCCCCGAGCGGAGGCGCTTCTGGAGCTCCGCAGCGAGCGGATCCTTGTCCACTGCATCGCCCGGGACAAGCCGCTCCGCCCCGGTGGCGGTGTCGGTGACGACGATAGCGGGGCGGCGCTCGCGCCGGGCGTTGTTCAAGGCCTTCAGGATGTCGAACTGCATCGAACAGTCACTCGCATGGGCACTCCCCTAGCGTCTAAATAGACGCGGCGTCACCTTTCCGCCACCGCCGCAAGAGGCTTACCCGCACGGTTCGCGCATCCGGCCCTTGCCGCAGACCGATCGAGGCCGCATCCTTCCATGTGAAAGAACGAGAGTGCTCCGGGAGGAAAACCCATGAAGATGAAGGAAGGCGGCGTGATCCAGGTCGCCTATGTCGTGCGCGATCTGGAGGCGGCGATGAAGCGGCACACGGAGGTCGCGAACGTCGGGCCGTGGAGTATCTACAAGTTCGAGCCCGGAAAGATCCAGAACTACATCTATCGCGGCAAGCCGGCGAACCACACCTGCTGGATCGCGGTCACGCCCATGGGCGAGGGCCTCGGCACGCAGGTGGAGCTGATGCAGCCGATCAGCGGGCGATCGATCTACGACGAGCACCTGGAGAAGCACGGCGAAGGTTTTCACCACGTGAAGCTCTATTATCCCGACTGCGCCAAGGCGGTCGCCGAATATGCGCGGCGCGGCTATCCGGTCCTGCAGCAGGGCAAGATCGACGAGGACGAACACTACTATCTCGATACGGAAAAGGATTTTGGCTACATGATCGAGCTCGGCAATGCGGGAAAAATCCGCGCGGCGGAGCGGGTTTATCCAGCCTAGCCATGGCACTTCAGAACTGTCGTCATCCCATGGCTTGACCATGGGATCCATTCCGTGACGTTCCTGACAATCGCGACCGTTACGGAATAGATTGCCGGGTCAAGCCCGGCAATGACGACAACTGGAAAGGCTCCGAAGAGGCTGCCCTCTAATCCACTTTCTCGACAAAAACCTTGATCTTGCCGCCGCAGGAGAGGCCGACGCGCCAAGCGGTCTCGTCGGCAACGCCGAATTCGAGCATTTTCGGCTTGCCGCTTCCGATCACGTCGATCGCCTCGCCGACGACCGCGCCCTCGACACAGCCGCCGGAAACGGATCCCTCGAAATTCCCCTCCGCGTCGACGATGAGGTGGCTGCCGACCGGGCGCGGCGCCGAGCCCCAGGTCTCGACGACCGTGGCGAGCGCGACGCTTCGCCCCTCCCCGCGCCAGCGCTCGGCAGCGGCCAGCACATCGAGATGCGGGTCGATCGATGGTTCGCTCATGCGCAACTCCACGATGCCTTGGCAGACGCATAGACCTAGGCACGCCAGGCGACCGATGCAAGCGACCCTCCTAACCGGAGGTCTGCGCGCCTACTCCTTCACCGCGCCGGTCATCGAAGAGACGTAGTGCTCCACGAAGAAAGAATAGAGCAGCGCCACCGGCAGCGAGCCCATGAGCGCGCCCGTCATCAGCGAGCCCCAATGGTAGACGTCGCCCTCGACGAGCTCCGTCAGGACGCCGACCGGCACTGTCTTGTTCTCCGTCGAAGAGATGAAGGTGAGCGCGTAGATGAACTCGTTCCAGGAGAGCGTGAAGGCAAAAATGCCGGCCGAGATCAGCCCCGGCACGGAAAGCGGCAGCAGGATTTTCACCAGGATCTGCAGCCGCGAGGCGCCGTCCATCAGCGCGCATTCCTCAAGCTCGTAGGGGATCGAACGGAAATAGCCCATCAAGAGCCAGGTGCAGAACGGGATGAGGAAGGTCGGATAGGTGAGGATCAGCGCAAACGGGGTATCGAACAGCCCGTATTTGAACACCATCGTGGCAAGCGGGATAAAGAGGATCGAGGGCGGCACGAGATAGGCGAGAAAGATCGCCATGCCGATGAATCGCGCGCCCGAATAGCGCACGCGCTCGATCGCATAGGCGGCGCAGACGGCGCAAAAGACCGACAGGAACGTCGAGGCGGCGGCGATCAGCATCGTGTTCCAGAGCCAGATTGGATAGTCGGTGTCGAAGAAGAGTTTTCGAACGTTGGCGAGCGTTGGATTGGCGACCCAGAGCGGGTTGAAGTCGCGGAAGTTCAGAAGCTCCTCGTTCGATTTGAACGCCGTGATCGTCATCCAGTAGAACGGGAAGAGGAGCACGAACACGAAGACGCCGAGCGGCAGATAGAGCGTGACGACGCGTCGAGGAATCGATTCCAGATAATCCATGCCAGCGGCATCGTCGTGCTTTCGCCGGCGAGGCGGAACCCGCCGCACGGCTTCGTCGCGGGCGTCTTCGAGGGTGCTCATTCTAGTCCCCGCCGCCCTGCTGCCAGCGGCGCCGCTGCAGCCCGAAATAGCTGAACAGGATTGCCGCGAGCAGGAACGGGATCATGGCGACCGCGATCGCCGCCCCGGTGCCGAGATCACCGCCCGGTATCGCGCGCTGAAATGAAAGCGTCGCCATCAGATGGGTGGCGTTTATCGGTCCGCCGCGCGTCAACACGTAGATGAGCTGAAAGTCGGTGAACGTGAAAAGAACCGAAAAGGTCATCACCACGGCGATGATCGGGGTCAGCATCGGGAAAGTGATGAAGCGGAAGCGTTGCCACGCCGTCGCCCCGTCAATCACGGCGGCCTCGTAGAGCGATGGCGAAATCGTCTGCAGGCCGGCCAGGAGCGTGATCGCCACGAACGGAATGCCGCGCCAGACATTGGCGACGATGGTGCTCGCCCGCGCATGGTTCGCGGTGCCGAGGAAGTCGATGTAGGTGTCGATCAGGCCGAGCTTCACCAGCGTCCAGGAGATGATCGAGAACTGGCTGTCGTAGATCCACCAGAAGGCAATCGCCGAAAGCACCGTCGGCACGATCCACGGCAGGAGCACGATGGCGCGCAGGAACGCCTTGAACGGGAGACGCCGGTTGAGGAGCAGCGCCAAGTAGAGGCCGAGCGCGAATTTTGCTGCCGATGCGACGGTTGTGTAGAGAAAAGTGTTGAAGACCGACAGCCAGAACACGCTGTCGTCCCAGAGGTACGCGAAGTTCTCGAAGCCGATGAAGATGCCTTCGCGGCCGATCCGCGTATCGGTCATCGACAGCCAGACGCCGAGGCCGAGCGGATAGGCGAGAAAGAAGAGAAGCACCGCCGCCGCTGGCAGCATGAACCAGAAGCCGACGAAGTTGCGGTGCACAGCTATGCGGTTGAGGCGCGAGGCCTCCCTTGCAAATGGAACTGGAAGCGCTTCGCTGCGGACGGCCATGCCTCCATCCTCTCCGCCGAGGGGAACTTGGGACTGGCGGGCGCTAGCCTTCGCGAAGAAGGCGGCGCCCGCGTTCCCGTCTAGACCCGATAGAAGCGGTTGGCGCGCTTCTCGGCCGCTTCGGCGGCTTCCTGCGGGGTCACATCGCCCGAACAGACCGACGCGAACATGTCGATGACGATGTAGTCGGCCATCGCCGCCGCGGAGGAGTAGCCGAGCCGGCCGGAGAAGCCGTTATAGAGCATGTTCTTGACAGCATCCCGATAAGGCACCGCCTTCGGATCGTCGTGCCACACCGCGTTGTCCTTGAAAGCGTCGAGGGGGTGGGCGACGTAGCCGATCGAGGCGTTCTGCCAAGCCTCGTATTGCGGCTTCTCCCACATGAAGCGGAGGTATTCCTTCGCCGCATTCGGGAACTTCGAATATTGGAACAGCATCGCTTGCGTGCAGAGATGCAGCTCGGTCGGGTGGCCGACCGGCCCGATCGGCATCTGCTGGTGGAAGATGTCTTCCGCGAGCGCATGCACCGCCGCGTCTTCCGACTTCAGCGCCGCATAGTAGACGGAGATGCCGTTATTGGTGGCGCCGAGCTCGCCGGCAAGGAAGGCCTTGTTGTTGTTGGAATCGAGCCAGGAGAGCGTGCCCGGAATGAAGTACTGGTAGAGGTCCTTCACCCATTCCAGCGCCGCGATCGTCTCCGGGCTGTTGATGACGACATTGTTGTCGTCGTCCACCATCTTGCCGCCGAAGCCCCAGAGAATCGTATGGGTCCAGCTGTTGCCGTCGCCCACCGCGTGGCCGAGCGCCATGCCGAGCGGATGCCCGTTCGCCTGCAGTTTCTTGGCGCATTCCAGGATCTGCTGCGTGTCTGTCGGAAATTCCTCGAAGCCGGCCTCGTTCAACCATGACTTGCGGTAGACCATGCGCGCGCCCGCGGCTCCGAGCGGCAGACCGATCCACTCGCCATCCTTCATGCCGTATTTCTTCGGCGCGTCGTACCAGCCACCGTATTTGTTGCCGAGGTAGTCGGCGAGGTCGGTTAGGGGCACGAGCTTGTCGGGATATTGGTGCGGATCGTCATACCAGCCGAAGATGATGTCCGGCCCGGAGCCGATATTTGCGGCGACGGCGGCCTTCGGACGGATGTCCTCCCAGGATTCCGCGTTGAGTGTGACCTGGACGCCGGTCGCCTGCGTGAAGGCCTCGGTGTTCGCCTTCCACTGATCCTCGTCGCCCTGCACGAACTTGTTCCAGCGAAGCACTCTGAGGGCGGCGCCGTCTTCCGGCGTGAAGCTCAAGTCCTGCGCGAACGCCGGTGTGCCCTTGAGGAGCTTCGCACCAGCGGCGCTGACGGCGAGGCCGGCGCTGGTCCGCAAAAGATCGCGTCTTGAAATACCCATCAGACTTCCTCCCCGTTCCTCTGCCTTTCTCGGCAGATTTGATTGTCTTTCGAGAACGTTATATCCGCTTCCCCGTTCCCGCGTCGAAGACGTGGACCAGCGCCGTATCGGGCGCGAGGTGCACCTTCTCACCCGGCTTCAGGAGCAGCCGCTCGCGGAGCACGGCGGTGATATCCTGTCCGTCGAGGCGGGCGAAGATCTGCACCTCCGCGCCGGTCGGTTCGACCACCACGACCTCAACCTCCGTGCCGTCGTCGCGCACGTGCAGATGCTCAGGGCGGATGCCGTAAACGACCTCCTGGCCGTCGCGCACCGCCGTCTGGGGCGGCAGCGGCAGCCGGCGGCCGCTCGCGGTCTCGAACGAGTTGCCGACGACGCGGCCGTTCAGGAAATTCATCGCCGGCGAACCGATGAAGCCGGCGACGAAGAGATTGCGTGGCTTGTCGTAGAGGTCGAGCGGCGCGCCGATCTGCTCCACCTCGCCGTCGCGCATGACGACGATCTTGTCGGCCATGGTCATCGCTTCGATCTGATCGTGGGTGACGTAGACGGTCGTCGTGCCGAGGCGCTGATGCAGCTCCTTGATCTCGGTCCGCATGGCGACGCGGAGTTTTGCGTCGAGGTTCGACAGCGGCTCGTCGAAGAGAAAAACCTGCGGGTCGCGCACGATGGCGCGGCCCATGGCGACGCGCTGCCGCTGGCCGCCGGAAAGCTGGCGCGGATAGCGTGCGAGATAGGGCTGCAGGCCGAGGATATCAGCCGCCTTGGCGACGCGCTCCTGGATAAGCCGCTTCTCGATTCGCCGGAGCTTTAGCGAAAAGCCCATATTGTCGGCGACCGTCATATGCGGATAGAGCGCGTAGTTCTGAAAAACCATGGCGATGTCGCGCTCTTTCGGCGGCACGTTGTTGACGATGCGCTCGCCGATCAGGATATCGCCCTGCGAAATCTGCTCGAGCCCAGCGATCATCCGCAAAAGCGTCGATTTTCCACAGCCCGACGGGCCGACGAGAATGACAAACTCGCCGTCGGTGATATCGACGTTCACGCCGTGTATGACCTCCACCGCGCCAAAGGATTTGCGGATCTGGCGTAGTGCGACTGGTGCCATGGATATACTCTCTCCCGATTGCGCGGGCGCCCGCGCTTCCTGGCGGCCGTCTCGCGTCCGCTCGGGCGATGATTGCATGTGCATCCCGGCATGCCAACCCGAAAGCCGCCTGCGGATCGGCTCCGCCGGCGTGCTATAAGATGCGCCGCGCGCAAGGATGACGACAATGCCGGAGATGTCCGATCGCCTGAAGATTCTCTCGGATCTCGAGCGAAAAGTGCTTTGGCTCGCCACGTGGACGATCCACAACGCCAACCACCTTCGCGACAACGCTGATGGGGTGAAGGTCGGGGGGCACCAAGCCTCCTCCGCCTCGCTCGCTACGATCATGACGGCGCTCTATTTCGGCGTGCTCCGGCCGGAGGACCGCGTGGCGGTGAAGCCGCATGCGAGCCCGGTTTTTCACGCCATCCAGTATCTCCTCGGCAACCAGTCGCGCGAAAAGCTCGAAGGATTTCGCGCTTTCGGCGGCGCCCAGTCCTATCCCTCACGCACCAAGGATTCCGACGACGTCGATTTTTCGACCGGTTCGGTCGGGCTCGGGGCGGCGCAGACGATCTTTGCCAGCCTCGTGCAGGACTATGTGAAGTCGCATGGCTGGGCGCCCGGGCGGCCGGAGGGGCGGATGATCGCGCTCGTCGGCGACGCGGAGCTCGACGAGGGCAACATTTTTGAGGCGCTGCTTGAAGGCTGGAAGAACGGGCTTCGCAACACCTGGTGGGTCATCGACTACAACAGGCAGAGCCTCGACGCCGTGGTGCGTGAGGGCCTCTATGAGCGCTTCATCGAGATTTTTCGCTCGCTCGGCTGGGATGTCGTCGTTCTGAAATACGGAAAACTGCTGGAGGCGGCCTTTTCCGAACCGGGCGGAGAATCGCTCCGCGACTGGATCCATTCCTGCCGCAACCCGGAATATTCGGGGCTCGTCTTCCAGGGCGGTGCCGCCTGGCGAAAACGCCTCCTCGACGATCTCGGCGACCAAGGCGATCTCAGCCGCCTGATCGAGCGGCGCTCCGATGACGAGCTCGCCCGTCTGATGACCAATCTCGCCGGTCACGACCTCGTAGCGCTGACGGAGGCGTTCGCCGGCATCGATCACGACCGGCCTGTCTGTTTCCTCGCCTACACGGTCAAAGGTTTTGGCCTGCCCTTCGCCGGCCACAAGGACAACCACGCCGGCCTGATGACCGCGGCGCAGATGGAGACTTTTCGCAGCGCGATGAGCATCCGCGCCGGCCACGAATGGGATTTTTTTGAAGGTCTTTCGACGCCGCCGGCAACGCTGCGCTCCTACCTGAAGCGCGTTGCCTTCGCGAAGAAGGGATCGCGCCGCCTCGCCTCGCCGGCTGTTGCGGTTCCCGACGCACTTACGTTTCCGGCTCAGCCTGTCGCCTCGACCCAACAGGGCTTTGGCCAGATCCTGAACGAGCTCGCCCGCGAAAAATCGCCGCTCGCCGACCGCATCGTGACGACCTCGCCGGACGTGACCGTCTCCACAAATCTCGGGCCCTTCGTGAACCGCCGCGGTCTCTTCGGCCGCGAGGCGCTGGCCGACGTTTTCAAGCGCGAGCGCATCCCCTCCACCTTCGCCTGGGAAATCTCGCCCGAAGGTCAGCATTTCGAGCTCGGCATCGCCGAGAACAACCTGTTCCTGCTGCTTGCCGCTCTCGGGCTGTCGCATTCGCTTTTCGGCGAGCGCCTCTTCCCCGTCGGCACGCTCTACGACCCCTTCATCGCCCGCGGCCTCGATGCGCTGAACTATGCCTGCTACCAGGACGCCCGCTTCATCCTGGTGGCGACGCCGTCGGGCGTCAGCCTGGCGCCGGAGGGCGGCGCCCACCAGTCGATCGTCACGCCGCTCATCGGCATGAGCCAGGACGGCATCGCCGCCTTCGAGCCGGCCTTCGTGGACGAGCTCGCCACGATCCTCGGCTGGTCGTTCGACTATCTGCAGCGGAGCGGCGAAGGCGAGCACAACGAGCGGAACTGGCTCCGCGACGAGACCGGCGGCTCGGTCTATTTTCGCCTCTCCACGCGGCCGCTCGAGCAGCCGGCGCGGACACTCGATCCGGACTTCAAGCGCGCAATCGTCGACGGCGCCTATTGGCTGCGTGAGCCCGGCCCCAATCCTGAGATCGTCGTCGCCTATCAGGGCGCCGTTGCGCCGGAGGCGATTGCCGCGACCGGCCTCATGGCGGAGGACCGCCGCGACGTCGGGCTCCTCGCCATCACCTCGGCCGATCGCCTCAACGCCAGCTGGACGGCGGCGCAACGGGCGCGCGAACGCGGCCTCGTCCGCGCGGTCAGCCACATCGAACGGCTGCTCGGCGCGGTCCCGCGCAACTGCGCCCTCGTCACGGTAATCGACGGGCATCCGTCGACGCTCGGCTGGCTCGGCGCCGTGCACGGCCACCGCACGCGGGCGTTGGGCGTAGAACATTTCGGCCAGTCCGGCTCGATCGCCGACCTCTACCGCCACTACGGCATCGACGCCGATGGCATATTGGCGGCGGCGGAGGCAATCTCGGCGGGCAAGCCGATCCGGCATCTGAGGATGCTGGCGTGAGCGGGCGTCGGAGAGCCCCTAGTACGGGCCCGATGCCGACGCCACGCTGACCACCACTGCCGCGAAATGCGTCGCGGCGGCAGCGACGACGAAGCTGTGCCAGATGACGTTCTGGAACGGCAGGCGCTCCCAGAGGTGGAAGATGATGCCGACTGTGTAGAGCGACCCGCCGACGGCGAGGAGCACGAGCGTTGGCGTGTTGAGCACGCTGACGAGCGGCGCGAGCGCGGCGAGCGCGATCCAGCCGAGAACGAGGTAGAGGCCGAGCGACACGCGATCAAAGAGGCGTCCGTGCAAGAGCCTGAGTAGAATGCCGATCGCGGCGGCCGACCAGACGAGGCCGGTAAAACTCCAGCTCCACGCGCCCTGCAGGTCGAGGAGCGTGAAGGGCGTATAGGTCCCCGCGATCATCAGAAAAATTGCGGCATGGTCGAGGTTTCGGAGCCAGTTCGCGTGACGGCTCCAGCGCCCAAGGTTGTAGGCGGCGGAGCAGCCGAACATCGCGAGCAGGCCACCCGAATAGATGGCTACGGCGACGATATCCTCCGCCCCGCCGCGCGACGACGCCAAGAGGATCAGCACGACGGCGCCGATGAGCCCGGCAATGATGGCGCAGGCATGGATTACGCCATCGACACCGATCTCCCAGCGATTGAATTGCCGCGAGACGGCCTTGACTGAAACGTCGAATGCTTCAGATGCAGTCATGACGCGCGCCCTCTACGCCGCGTCGAGCCAGTGGCGCGGATCGGCGCGGGCTCCGCCGCGCTCGCCGATCGCCTTGACGAGGTCGCCGATCGCCTCCAGCGAATGGACGGGGCGGAACTCGTCGACATGCGGCAGCATCAGGCGGACGCCGCGCGCCTTGGCGGTGAAGCCTTCGTAGCGGAGCAGCGGATTGAGCCAGATGAGCCGGCGGCACGAGCGGTGCAGCCGATCCATCTCGGCTTCGAGGTCGACGCCGGCCTCGCTCTTGTCCTCGCGCTCGAGGCCGTCAGTGATGAGCAACACCGTCGCCCCCTGCCCGAGCACGCGGCGCGACCAGTCGCGGTTGAAGGCGCGCAGGTTGGAGGCAATCCGAGTGCCGCCAGACCAGTCCTTCACCGCATCGGAGCAGCCGGCGAGCGCGACATCCGGGTCCTTCAGCCTGAGCTGCCGGGTGACATTCGTAAGCCGTGTGCCGAAGACAAAAGTCTGCACCTTTCGCCACTCCGAAAGCGCATGCAGAAAGTGCAGCATCAGCCGTGAATATTGCGTCATTGAGCCGGAAATATCGCAAATTCCGACAATTGGTGGCCGAATCGCGGCGCGCGCGCGAAACGCCGGCATGATGATGTCGCCGCCGACCCTCAGCGACGCGCGCATGGTGCGGCGCGGATCGATGCGCCCATGCGCGGCGCTTCGGAGCCGGCGTGTCTTGAGGCGATCGTCGGGCAGGATGAGCGCCGCGAGCGCGCGTTTTGCCTCGGCGATCTCGGCGTTCGTCATCTGCGCAAAATCCTTGCGCTGCAGAATCTCGCGTGCCGAGACCGTGAGCTTCGCCTCGATCTCGATCTCGGGCTTCTGGTCATCCGTGCGCGGCTCCGGGCCGAGCGCTTCGCGGGCGCGCGTCTCGCCGGCCTTGAGTTTTTCCTTCTCGCCGGGTTTCGGCGGCGCTACGGGCGAGAGCATCGCCAGCATTTTCTCGATCAGCCCGCGCTGGCGCCAGAAAAGCTCGAAGGCCGCGTGAAAGAGCGCGCGGTGCTCGCGCTTCTTCACGAAGACGGAGTGGAGCGTCCAGTAAAAATCGTCACGCGAGCCGATGCCGGTGGTCTCCACCGCGCGGATCGCGTCGATCACCGCGGCCGGGCCGACCGGCAGACCGCCCTTCCGGAGCGCGCGTGCGAAATAGACGATGTTATCGGCGATGCGCCCGCCGCCCTGGTTCGCTTCCACGATCGCGTCCACAACCTCTCCCTTTGTCATCCCGGAAGGCGAGCCTGGAGGCATCATGCCAAACCGCGCCCGCCTCCAGACACTCACCGATGCAACCCAACTCCCCTCATCCTGAGGTGCAATGCCGATCTTCCGGCATTGCCTCGAAGGATCACCCAGAATGCGCCCGGACGAGTGCAGTGCGTGCTTCGAGGCTCCGCTGCGCGGAGCACCTCAGCATGAGGGAGGTAGGTGGCTCCCATCGCTCTATTCCGCCGCCGCCAGTTCCGCCCGCACTTCGTCGAGCATCGCCTTGGTTTGGCTCTTCTCGATGCGGGCGATGTCGTCCTGGTATTTTAAGAGCACGCCAAGCGTATCGGAAACCGTGGCCGGGTCGAGCGCCACCTGATCGAGCTCCGTCAGCGCGCCCGCCCAATCGATCGTCTCGGCGACGCCTGGGCGCTTGAACAGATCTTCCGCGCGGAGCTTTTGCACGAAGCCGACCACCTCCGCCGCGAGCCGCGCCCGGATGCCCGGCACCCGCGTGGTGAGAATCTCGAGCTCGCGCGCCGCGTCGGGATAGTCGACCCAATGGTAGAAGCAGCGGCGCTTCAGCGCGTCGTGGATTTCGCGTGTGCGATTGGTGGTGACGACGACGATCGGCGGATGCTCGGCGCGGATGGTGCCAACCTCCGGCACCGTCACCTGGTTGTCGGCCAAAACTTCGAGGAGAAAAGCCTCGAACGCCTCATCGGCGCGGTCGAGCTCGTCGATCAGCAGAACCGGCGGCCCGGCGAGGTCGGGCTCGAGCGCCTGCAGGATCGGCCGCTTGATCAGAAAACGGTCGGTAAAAATGTCCTTCGAGAGGACATCGCGATCGATCGGACCGGCCGCCTCGGCGAGCCTGATTTCGATCATCTGCGCTGCGTAGTTCCATTCATAGACGGCGGAGGAGACGTCGAGCCCCTCATAGCATTGCAAGCGGATGAGTTTTCGCCCGAGCGTCTCTGCCAAAACCTTGGCGATTTCGGTTTTTCCGACGCCCGCCTCGCCTTCCAGGAACAGCGGCCGCCCCATCTTCAGCGACAGGAACAGCACAGTCGCCAGCGCCCGGTCGGCGATATAGCCGGCGCTGGAGAGGAGTTTTAGGGTCTCATCGATGGAGGTCGGAAGCGAAGCCATGCGGACTCGGGAAACGGGTGGAGAACGGTCGCTATATAGGGCAGGACGCTGAGCGCCGCACGGTCGAATCTGCCTACAGTCCCGAGAATGCCCCGCCTCCCTAAGCCCAAGCCCGTCACGCAATCCGAAGCCCGCCGCATCTGGCTCCGCGCCCAAAAGCTCGACCTACGCGCGCCCTTCGGCGACGGGCCGGAGGCGACCCGCGCGGCGGTGGAGCATCTCGGCTACGTGCAGATCGACACGATCAACGTCATCGAGCGCTCGCACCACCACATCCTCTACACCCGCATCCCGGAGTACCAGCGCGAGCATCTCCGCCGCGCCCAGGCGGTCGACAGAAGCGTCTTCGAATACTGGACGCACGCGCTCGCCTACGTGCCGACCCGAGATATCCGCTTCTTCCTCGGCACGATGCGGCGCTACCGGCACACCCCGCATCCCTGGTTCTTCACCGTGGCGAAAGCCAACCTCCGAAAAGTGCTCGGCCGGCTCCGCAAGGAGGGCGCGCTCACCATCCGCGACATCGACGACGACGTTTTGGTCGACAAGGATCATCTGTGGGCGAGCCGAAAGCCGTCGAAGCGCGCGCTGCAGCTCGCCTTCTATCGGGGCGACGTGACGATCAGCGAGCGCACCGGAATGCTAAAAACCTACGAGCTGACGGAGCGACATTTCGGTTGGGAGAAGCGGCCGCCGCCTGCTTCGGAAAGCGAGGTGTCAGCCTACCTGCTGGAGCGCGCGCTCCGCGCCCAAGGCGTCGTCAGCCTCGATTCAGTCTGCTACATGGACGCGCCGCGAAAGCCTGCAATCCGAAAACTGATCGAGCGCCGTGTGCGGGGTCGCGAGCTTGTGCCGGTGGCGATCGAAGGCGCGGGAAAGACGGAGCACTGGGCGCCCGCGGAAGTCCTTGAGGCCGTGCCTGCTCGCTCGGAGCAGGTTCACATCCTCTCGCCTTTCGACCCGCTCATCATCCAGCGAAAGCGCCTAAAGCTTTTCTTCGACTACGAGCACCGTTTCGAAGCCTACGTGCCGAAGGAGAAGCGCGTCTTCGGCTATTTCGCGCTGCCGGTGCTGGTCGGTGACGAGATCGTCGCGGCGATCGATCTCAAGACCGACCGCGGGCGACGAAAACTGCTCATGCAGAAATGGACCTGGGTCGGCAACGGTTCGGCTCGCGCGCACAAAGCGCAGATCGAGGAGGAGCTCCACCGCTTCGAAAGGTTTCAGCTCGGGTCATAAGCGGGAAAGGGCGAGGCCGTCCGTCACGTCAACGCGTATGACGGCAATAACGCAGCCAGCGCGCGCCCGCGTCTCACACTTCAGAGAAACGCCACTGCGGACAGCATGCTCTCCCAGGCGACGCGCTGCTGCGGGCCGGCCGTGCTCTGGACCTTGTATTGGCAATCGCCACGTTCCTCGGGAAGGAGCGCGACGACCTTGTAGACGCCGGCGACCCCGCGATTGATCGTTGCCGACGAAAGCCGCACCGATTGGCCGACCTTGAATTTGTGTGGCATGAAGCTCCCTGCCCAATCGCAAAATCGAGAGCGCGGGTGCCGCGCTCTCGAGGTTTATCGCGTCAGGCTACGCCGCCTGCAGGTTCGCCGCGGCGTCCTTGCCGCTCCGCTGGTCGGCCTCGACGTCGAAGGAGATCTTCTGGCCTTCGACCAGGCCGCGCATGCCGGCCGCTTCGAGTGCCGTGGCGTGGACGAAAACGTCCTTGCCGCCGTCATCGGGAGCGATAAAGCCAAAGCCTTTTTGCGAATTGTAGAATTTTACGATGCCCGTTTTCATGTGTGTGCGTCCTTTCACTGACAGTTGCACTTGGCGGAGCCCACGCAAGGCGCGAGCCCGTCCGGTTCAGAATCGAGGTTTGGAGAGATAGTCTGAACGTGCGCCCGGCAGTGCCAAGGCGAAGCGGCCCAGTCGTCCGGCCAAAGATCGATGACCTAAGGTGGGGCCGCATTGCGACTTATGCAAGGCGGACAGCAGCAAGGCTCCGAAAGAACGAAGGGCGCTAGGTAGCCCTGCAAGTTGCTGAACTGCAGGACCTCCGATTTCAATCGGATACCAAGCGCTTCCGCTATGAAATCCCGGCGTGTGTACACTATGTCGATGGGAGCTGGAGCTATCTGCTGCCACGAAGACAAGGAGGGCTCTTGTGATCTACGAGGTATGCGTGGACTCGGTGGCCGGTGTCCGCGCCGCTAAGGCCGCGGGGGCGGACCGGGTCGAGCTGTGCGGCGACCTCCTGGAGGGAGGGATCACGCCGAGTTGCGGCATGATCCGACAAGCGCGGACGATCACAGGCATTGGGTTGCAGGTAATGATCAGGCCGCGCGGCGGTGACTTTCTGTTCGACGACGACGAATTCGCGATCATGGAAGCCGACATCGACACCGCCAAGGCAGAGCGCGCCGACGGCGTGGTGATCGGCCTTCTGACGGCGGACGGCACGGTCGACGCCAAACGGACGCGCGACCTGATCTCTCGGGCACGTCCTCTGTCCGTGACCTTTCACCGGGCGTTCGACATGACGCCGGATCCTTTTCGGGCATTGGAGGCGCTGATCGGACTGGGCGTCGACCGAATACTCACGTCCGGCCAGGAGGCCACCGTGCTGGAAGGATTGCCGCTGATCACCGAGCTCGTACGGCGCGCCGCCGAGCGGATCGTCATCATGCCGGGAGGCGGTATCACCGCGCGCAACGCCGAGCGCATCGTCGGCGCGGCCCGGCCGCGCGAAATTCATTTCGCCGCCCTGGAAGCTGCAACAAGCGGCATGCAATACCGCCGGCACCATGTGTTCATGGGTGGTGAGCTGCGCCCGCCGGAGTATGATCGCCTGGTCACTTCGGCTGCTTCCATTCGGTCGGTGATGGCGAAGGCGTCCGGCTGACCGGCCATGTGCGAGGACTCATCGGATTTGGACGATGTGGTGGCTTCATTGCGGGTCTTGTGAATGGCCGCTACGTCGCCGAATGTGCAGCCATGGGAAAGGTATCGGTGTCCTATGTTGCCGAGGCGCGCGGTGCGCTCGCCACTCAGAAACCTGACGCGAGCGAGCGCGATAGGCGTCTCGGCGATATGATGTCCAGGATCGAGGACCAGATCTAAACGGGGCAAGACATGTCAGTCGTAGAAGACTTGGCGGAGACTGAATCCGCCGCCACGCTGGCGGCAAGAATCCGCCGCAAGGAGGTATCGCCGGTCGAGGTGGTGGAAAGCGCCATTGCCCGAATCGAGGCGCACAACGCCAAGATCAATGCGCTCGTCATCTTCGGGTTTGACGACGCGCGGAAGGCGGCGAAGGCGGCGGAAGCCGCGATCATGCGCGGCGACGTGGTCGGCCCCCTGCATGGCGTGCCGATCGCGATGAAAGACTGTTTCGACTACAAGCCGGGATGGGTCACGACCTTCGGCGGCATCCGCGCCCTCAAGGACTACGTCGTCGACAACTACTGCATGTTCGTCGAGCGGATGGAGCAGGCCGGGGCGATCCTGGTCGGAAAAACCAACAGCCCGGTATTCGGATTCCGCGGCACGTGCGACAATTACCTGTTCGGACCGTCGAAAAACCCCTTCGACCTGACGAAGAATACCGGTGGATCTTCGGGCGGCAGCGCCGGCGCGGTGGCGGCGGGTCTCCTGCCGCTCTGCGAGGGCACCGACGGCGGCGGGTCGATCCGCATCCCGTCGTCCTGGTGCGGCGTCTACGGATACAAGCCCTCGTTCGGGCGCGTGCCGCTCGTCACCCGGCCTGAAGCCTTCGGCGGCAACGTGCCCTTCATCTTCGAAGGCCCGATCACCCGCACTGTCGAGGACGCCGCTTTGGCGATGACGGTGCTCGCCGGCTACGATTCGCGCGACCCTTATTGCATTGAGGGCGACGTGGGCTTCATTGCCGCCTTGCACGGTTCCGTCGCCGGCAAGAAGATCGCCTATACGCGCGACTACGGTATCTTCCCCGTCGATCCGCGCGTCATCGCGGTAGTCGATAAGGCCGTCGCCGCGTTCGAGGAGGCGGGCGCGCACGTCGAGGAAGTGGAGATCGGCCTCCGCCGCTCGCAACGGGAGCTCAGCGACGTGTGGTGCCGCTTCGTCGCCCCGAAACAGGTTTTTGCGCTCGAAGGCTTCAAGCGCGAAGGCATCGACCTCGTCCGCGACCACCACGACGATTTTCCACCGGAGTTTTGGCACTGGGACGAGATCGGGCGGAGCATGACGGTCACGCAATTCCTCGCCGATCAGATCGTGCGCACCGAAGTCTTCGACGCGCTGAGAGCTGTGCTCGACCGCTACGACCTCCTGATTTCACCGACGTTGGCGTGCCTCGCCGTCGACAATGCGACAGACAGGAACACCGTCGGGCCGGCGGAGATTGAGGGCGAGGCGATCGACCCCCTGATCGGCTGGTGCATGACCTATCTGATCAACTTCATCGGCTATCCGGCCGCGACCGTTCCGGCGGGGCTGGCGGAGAATGGCCTGCCCGTCGGGATGCAGATTGTTGGTCGGCGCTACGCCGACGCTGACGTCATCGCGGCAAGCGCGGAATTCGAGCGGCTGCGGCCTTGGAGAGAAACCTATCGGCTCTGCAGGCTTTAGGTAAATTCCCCGGGCTTAGTTTCCCGCGTCTTCAAGAAATAAGTCGGCGTCACCGAACGAATAAGCCGCCTATTCGGCTCGGGCCACCGCAACAGGACGGCCGGGAGCGATCGTGGTATAGAGCGAGCGCTCTGTTTGAAGCGATCAGACACATGGCGCGCACTTACATCTTCGCTTTCGATCCCGAGCCGGAGGGCGGCTACACGGTCACCTGCCCGGCGCTCCCCGGTCTCGTGACCTATGGCGAGACCCTGCCGGAAGCACGTGAGATGGCGAGGGATGCTATGGAGGGCCTCATCGAGGTCATACTCGAGCGCGGCGAGAGCATCCCCGAGAGCGACATTTCCGATGCTGCCGGGCGCTTCGACCGCCTCGCCCACGCGCTCCGTCCGGAGGGGCAGGCGGAGCCGATCTTCGAGCCTCTTACGACGCGGGTCGCCGAGGCGGCATGAGCCGCCTCCCCGGCCTGAGGCCGAGGCAGGTCATGGCCGCCCTCGAAAGGCGCGGATTCGTTGTCATCCGGATCGCCGGAAGCCATTATCAGCTCTACAATGAGCGCACGCGCCGCCACGTGACGGTACCTCACCACAATCGCGACCTGCCCCGCGGAACGGTCGCAGCGATCGTGAAGCAGGCAGGGCTCACGCGCGAAGAGTTTCTTGACGTCCTTCGATGAGTTCGGACGGAACACATTCTTCAATGTCGAACTCCCCTCTCCTCTCGCCCATCTTCGCCTCGGCGGCGGTCGGCGAGGTATTTTCCGATCGCGCCGTGCTCCAGGCGATGCTCGACTTCGAGGCGGCGCTCGCGGGGGCGGAGGCTGAAGTCGGGCTCATCCCCGCCACCTGCGTCGCGCCGATCGCTTCGGCCTGCGACGCCAGCCTCTATGACCTCGCCGAGATCGGCCAGGCGGCGGCGCTCGCCGGGAATGTCGCGATACCGCTCGTCAAGGCGCTGACCGCCAAGGTGAACGAGAAAGCGCGCGGCTATGTCCACTGGGGCGCGACCAGCCAGGACGTGATCGACACCGGCTTCGTGCTCTCAGCCAAGCGGGCGGTGAAGATCCTTCGGGCGGACCTTTCGGCGTCGATGCACGCGCTCTCAACGCTGATCGAAGCGCACCGCGCGACCGTGATGGCGGGCCGCACCCTGATGCAGCAGGCGCTGCCGATCACCTTCGCCTTCAAGGCGGCCGTCTGGCTTTCCGGCCTGACTGGCGCCGCCGCGCGCCTCCGCCACGCGGAAGCGAGTTCGCTCGCATTGCAGTTCGGCGGCGCGGCCGGGACTCTCGCGGCCCTCGGCAATGATGGTGCCGAAGTCCGTGCCGCCCTGGCGGAAAGATTGAAGCTGAAGGAAGCCCCGATCACCTGGCACGCCGAGCGCGGGCGCATATTCGATGTCGCCGCGGTCCTCGCTGGGCTTTCCGGCGCTTGCAGCAAGATCGCTACGGATATCCTCCTGCTCATGCAGACGGAGGTCGCGGAAGCCTTCGAGCCGGCCGCGCCTGGAAAAGGCGGCTCCTCGACCATGCCGCACAAGCGCAATCCGATCGGCGCCGCCGCCATCCGCGCCAACCATCGGCGAGTTTCCGGGTTGATGGCGACGATCACATTCGGCCTCGAGCAGGAGCACGAGCGCGCGGCCGGAGCGTGGGCGGCGGAATGGGAGACTCTTCGCGAACTCTTCTCTCTCGCCGCGGGCAGCCTGGAGCGCCTCCGCGACATGCTGCGAGGGCTGGACATCGACCCGGCTCGCATGCGGGAGAATCTCGACGCGACGCTCGGCCTGCCGCTCGCTGAAAGCCTGATGATGGTGCTGGCGCCAAAAATCGGCCGTGCCGAAGCGCACCACCGCGTCGAGGCTGCCTCGAAATTGGCGCTCGTCAGCGGCAGGCCGCTTGCCGAGGTGGCGAAGGCCGAGCCGGCGATCGCCGGAAACATTTCCGCCGAGGAAATCGACCGGGCGCTCAACCCGAAGAACTATCTCGGCAGCGCCGACACCATGATCGATGCGGCGCTTGAAGCGGCGCGCCGCGAACTGGAGAGCGAATGATGGGCGAGGTCACCACCAGCGACGGCGCAAAAATCCACTACGAGATCGAAGGGGCGAAGGATGGTCCGCCGCTCCTCTTCTCCAATTCGCTCGGCACCGACCTCCATATGTGGGACGGCCAGATGGCCGAGGCGGAAAAACTCGGTTTTCGCGTCATCCGCTACGACCAGCGCGGCCACGGTAAGTCGGAGGCGCCGAAGGGGCCCTATGCGCTCGCCCGCCTTGCGGAGGATGTCGCCGACCTTCTCGACGCGCTGAAAATCGAAAAGGCCGCCTTCTGCGGAATCTCGATGGGCGGAATGACGGGGATGCACCTCGCCAAGCAGCATCCCCCTCGATTCACCCGGCTGGCGCTCTGCAACACCGCCGCATGGATGCCGCCCCTCGACATGTGGGAAGGGCGCATAAAGGCCGTGAACGCGGGCGGGATGCAGGCCGTGGCGGAGACTGTCGTGGGGCGCTGGTTCACGCCCGAGTACCGCAAGAGCAATGCTGTGGAGGTGGACCGCATCCGCGTCATGATTCTTTCGACGCCGGCCGACGGCTATGTCGGATGCTGCGCCGCCATTCGCGACATGGACGAGCGGGACTTCCTCGGCACCATCGAAGCGCCCGCCCTCGTCGTGATCGGTGCGCATGATGCGGCCACGTCACCGGAGCGCGGCGACTACATCGCCGAGCGGATACCGGGCGCCCAAAAATCGGTGCTGGAGACCGCGCATCTCTCCAATGTCGAGCGGCCGGAGGATTTCAATCGCGTCGTTTTCGGTTTTCTTTCAGGAGAGCGCGCATGAGCGACGCCCCCAAAAGCGACGCATACGAACGCGGCATGAAGATCCGCCGCGCCGTGCTCGGCGACGCGCATGTCGACCGCGCCACAGCCGGGATCACCGACTTCACCAAGGAATTTCAGGACCTCATCACCCGCTACGCCTGGGGCGAGATCTGGTCGCGGCCGGGGCTCGACAGAAAAACGCGCTCCTGCATGGTGCTGACCGCCATGATCGCGCTTCGGGCTTGGGACGAGTTCCGCCTGCATGTGCGCGCGGCCTTCAACAACGGCCTGACGGAGGGGGATATCAAGGAGGTTATCCTGCAAAGCGCCATCTATTGCGGCATGCCCGCCGCCAACCATGCCTTCAAGGAAGCCGCGGCGGTGATCGCCGAGCGCGGCTCGGCCGATCCGCAGCGATGAGCTCTGCGGAATCGCCCTGGCCCGAGGCGCCGCGCGAGGGCTGGCTGGAGACGGTTGCGACCTTGCAGATGTGGTCGCAGGTCGTCGGCAAGGTGCGCCTCGCGCGTGCGCCGCGCGAGAACCATTGGTGGCACGTAGCCCTCTATTTGACAGCCCGAGGGCTGACGACCTCGCCGATGCCTGACGGCAGCCGTGCCTTCCAAATCGACTTCGACTTCATCGACCACCGGCTTGTCATCGCAACGAGCGACGGCTTGCGCGAGGTCATTCCGCTCGCCTCGACGTCGGTCGCCGATTTCTACGCCGAAGTCATGGCGCGGCTTGCAGCGATCGGGATCGACATTCGCATCTGGCCCGTGCCGACAGAGGTCGTCGACGCCACACCGTTTACGGAGCGGACCGCCGTTTCCGAATACCGGCCGGAGATCGCCGAACGCCTGTGGCGCATCCTCGCGATCGCCGACATGGCCGTGAAGCGGTTCCGCGGCGACTTTGTCGGCAAGTCGAGCCCGTCGCATGTCTTCTGGGGTGGCCTCGACCTCGCCATGACCCGCTTTTCCGGGCGCCGGGCGCCGGAGCATCCGGGCGGCATCCCAAATATCGCCGATTGGGTGACACGCGAAGCCTATTCGCACGAGGTATGGAGCGCCGGCTTCTGGCCGGGTAGTTCCGGCATCTTCGAGCGGCCCGCTTTCTACGCCTATGCCTATCCCGAGCCGGCCGGCTTCGCGACCGCGCGCGTCGCGCCTGAGGCAGCTTTCTACAGCCCGACGCTCAGGGAATTTCTTCTCCCCTACGACACGGTGCGGAAGCTCGGCGACCCCGCGGCCGCGGTGCAGGATTTTCTGCACGCGACCTACAGCGCCGCCGCCGATCTCGGCCACTGGGATCGTGCTGCGCTGGAGCGACCCGCGCGCAGCTAAGGCGCTACGGGACGCCCGGCTTGCCGTCGTGCGGGCCGAGCGGCCTAACCGGCGCATCGTCCCACCAGTCCTTGCGGTGCGGTCGCTGCTCCGGATTGACCGGATAGCGAATCCGGTTCTCCGCCTTCGCGGTCTCGCCGACGACGAGCAGGCGGACGGGCTGGGCAGTGTTGTTGAGGAAGCTGTGGGCGATCCCAGTCCCGGCGGGGAACGCCACGCCGTCGCCCGGCGCCAGCCGGAACAGGTCGCCGTCGATCCACACGTCCGGCGCGCCCTCGATCACGTAGACGAACTCCTCTTCGGCGCTCTCGGCATGCGGGAACGATGTACGCCGGCCGGGTGGCAGGAATTCGTGGTGGATGCCGATGCGGGTGAGCCCGAGCGCCTTCGAATAGGGCGAGCCGATGCTCAGGAGCTCGTCACTCCCGGGATAGTGACCGTCGTCGGCACACTGAATCTCCTGGTAGTGCCGAATGAAGGCGGGACGGGGCTTTTCGCTCATCGATTTGTGCCTCCGAAGCTGGACGTTCCCCGCAGCGAAATCAGCGGCTACCTGGCGGCGTGCTGGCCGCGCGCAGCCAGGGGCATGTCGTTGTGCCTTGATCAGCGCCTTGCTTTGCTACACCATTGTGATCAAGCTTCCTGGCGGGGGCTGGCCGGGGGGCCAAGTAGACCAAAAGGCGGGCGCGCCGCCAGGGGGTAGAGGCGCATGGAGTATTTCCTCCAGCAGGTCATCAACGGGCTGACGCTCGGATCGATCTACGGCCTCATCGCCATCGGCTACACGATGGTCTTCGGCATCATCGGCATGGTGAACTTCGCCCACGGCGATGTCTTTATGGTATCGGCCTTCATCGCGCTTGTCGTCTTTCTCATTGTCACGCTCACGCTCGGTATCGGCTCGGTCGCCGTCGCGCTCCTGCTCATGCTCGTCGTCTCGATGGTGCTCACGGGGCTGTGGAATTGGGTCATCGAGCGCGTCGCCTATCGACCGTTGCGCGGCTCGTTCCGCCTGGCCCCGCTCATCTCCGCGATCGGCATGTCGCTCGTCCTTTCGAATTTCGTGCAGGTCGCCCAGGGTCCGCGCCAGAAGCCCATCCCGCCGATGGTGGAGGGAAGCTTCAACATCTATCAGGGCAGCGGGAATTTCCCGGTCGCGATATCGCTGAAGCAGATCATCATCATGTTCATCACCGCGATCCTCCTCGCGATCTTCTGGTTCGTCGTCCAAAAAACGTCGCTCGGCCGCGCGCAGCGTGCGTGCGAGCAGGATCGCAAGATGGCCGCGCTCGTCGGCGTCAATGTCGACCGGACGATCTCGTTGACCTTCGTGATGGGAGCGGCGCTCGCGGCGGTCGCAGGCACGATGTACTTGATGTACTACGGCGTGGTGAACTTCAACGACGGGTTCACGCCCGGCGTGAAGGCGTTCACCGCGGCCGTTCTCGGCGGCATCGGCTCGCTTCCCGGCGCGGTCCTCGGGGGCATTTTGATCGGGCTCATCGAGGCGCTCTGGTCGGCCTATTTCTCGATCGACTACAAAGACGTGGCGTCGTTCTCGATCCTGGCCATTGTGCTGATCTTCTTGCCGTCGGGTCTCCTCGGCCGACCGGAGGTGGAGAAAGTCTGATCGTGGCGAACGTGGAAGACCTAGCGAGCGCCGACGACCGAAACCCGGTCGGCGCGCAGATTGAGGACGAAGGGCGGCTTTCTGCCGCAGCGGGCGAGCCTCCCGCCCAGCCGGTCCCGCAGCACGGCGACCTCCTTGCCCAGGCGCTGAAAGAAGCCTTCCTCGCCGGCATCATCTCGCTCGCCATGTTCGCGCCGCTGATCGGCATCGAGACGCGCCAGAACATGAACAACCAGCTCGTCTACGGGACGCGCTGGCCATTGCTCTTTTTGATCGTCGCCATCGTCGTGGGCGGACGATTCCTGCTGGTTCTCTTCATCCGCCCCTATCTGCGCGCGCGCCGCCAGGCAGATCTGGTGACGCTCGCGGTCACGCCCTCGCCGTTCGCGAAACTCACGCGCTACATCGTCCCGGTCGGGCTGCTCTTTCTTCTGGCCTACCCCTTCATCGTCCTCCCGCTTGCCGGCATTCAGGGCTCGATCAAGTGGGTGGACAATTTCGGCGTGCAGATCCTGATCTACGTCATGCTGGGCTGGGGCCTGAATGTGGTCGTCGGGCTCGCGGGGCTGCTCGACCTCGGCTACGTCGCCTTCTACGCGGTCGGCGCCTATACCTACGCGCTACTTGCCACGCATTTCGGACTGTCGTTCTGGATCCTCCTGCCGATCGCTGGGCTCTTGGCCGCAACCTGGGGCGTGATACTCGGCTTCCCGGTGCTTCGCCTCCGCGGCGACTATCTCGCCATCGTGACGCTCGCCTTCGGCGAGATCATTCGACTCGTCCTTGTCAACTGGCGCGAGGTCACGAATGGCGGCTTCGGCATCCGCTCGATTCCCAAGGTCACGCTTTTCGGCATGCCCTTCGACGCCTCGCCGAACGGCTTCGCGGCGACCTTCGGGCTGCCGACCAGCTCGGCCTACTACAAGATCTTCCTCTACTACCTGATCCTGCTGCTGGCGCTGTTGACCGCCGTCGTGACGATGCGCCTCCGCCGCCTGCCGATCGGCCGCGCCTGGGAATCGCTTCGCGAGGACGAGATCGCCTGTCGTTCGCTCGGCATCAACACCACCAACACCAAGCTCACCGCCTTTGCGATCGGCGCCATGTTCGGCGGCTTCGCCGGCTCCTTCTTCGCGGCCCGGCAGGGCTTCGTCAGTCCCGAATCCTTCATCTTTATGGAATCGGCGATGATCGTCGCGATCGTCGTGCTCGGCGGCATGGGCTCGATGATCGGCGTGGCAGTGGCGGCGGCCTGCATGATCGGCGGAACCGAGCTCCTGCGCGAGATGGACGTCTTCAAGGCTGTCTTCGGGCCGGCCTTCGATCCCGGCAAGTACCGCATGTTCCTGTTCGGCATCGCCATGGTCGCGATCATGGTATGGCGCCCGCGCGGATTAGTGCGGACACGCCAGCCCAGCGTCTTCCTCCACGAGCGAAAGGCGATTGCGGCGGATCTCGTCCACGAGGGCCGCGGCTGAAATGGACGCCGGGAAATACGCCAGGCCCATCGACCCGATCCTGACGGTCGAGCATCTGACCATGCGCTTCGGCGGACTGCTCGCCGTGAACGACGTGTCGTTCCAAGCCGAGCGCGGCGATATCACCGGGCTGATCGGTCCGAACGGCGCTGGCAAGACCACCGTCTTCAACTGCGTCACCGGCTTCTATAAGCCGAGCCAGGGGCGGATCGCGCTGCATCAGGCGAACGGCGCCGAGTTTCTGCTCGAACGCATGCCCGATTACCGTATCGCCGCGAAGGCGAAAGTGGCACGGACCTTCCAGAACATCCGCCTTTTCGGCGGCCTGACGGTGCTGGAGAACCTCATGGTCGCCCAGCACAATCCGCTGATGCTCGCGTCGGGCATGTCAGTGCTCGGGATTCTGCAGGTCGGGAGCTATCGGCGGGCCGAAGCCGAGGCCATCGAGAAGTCGCGCGCCTGGTTGGACGAGATCGGCATTGTCAATCGCGCCGACGACCCCGCCGCCGACCTCCCTTACGGGGCGCAGCGCCGGCTCGAGATTGCCCGCGCCATGTGCACGGAACCGGAGCTTCTTTGCCTCGACGAGCCGGCGGCAGGCCTCAACCCGCGCGAATCCGCCGAACTCAACCAACTGCTTCTGCGTATTCGCGACAAGTATCGGACTTCGGTGCTGTTGATCGAGCACGATATGTCGGTGGTGATGGAAATCTCCGATCACGTCATCGTCCTCGAATACGGCATCAAGATCGCCGACGACACCTCCGAGGCCGTCCGCCGCGACCCCAAGGTGATCGCCGCCTATCTCGGCGTCGAGGACGCGGAGGTTGAGAAGGTCGAAGAAGACCTCGCCGCGCTGGAGGCGCATTGATGAACGCCGCCGCGCGGCCACTCCTCGCGATACGGGGTGTGCAGACCTTCTACGGCAAGATCATCGCGTTGCGCGGCGTCGACCTCGACGTGTTCGAGAACGAGATCGTCGCGCTGATTGGAGCAAACGGCGCCGGCAAGTCGACGCTGATGATGACCATCTGCGGCAACCCGCAGGCACGCGGAGGCTCGATCACCTACGATGGCCGCGACATCACGCGCATGCCGACGCACGAGATCTCCCGCCTCAGGATCGCTCAATCGCCTGAGGGCCGGCGCATCTTTCCGCGTATGACAGTCCTGGAAAACCTGCAGATGGGCGCCTCCCTCGACGGACTCCAACACTACGAGGAAGATGCCGAACGGGTCTTTGCACTCTTCCCGCGGCTGAAGGAGAGGCTCCACCAACGCGGCGGCACGTTGTCGGGCGGCGAGCAGCAGATGCTGTCGATTGCGCGGGCGCTGATGGCGCGTCCGCGCCTGCTCCTTCTCGACGAGCCGTCGCTCGGACTCGCGCCGCTCATCGTGCGGCAGATCTTCGACAGCATCCGCGATCTGAACGCGACGCAGAAGCTGACCGTCTTTCTGGTCGAGCAAAATGCCTATCATGCGCTGAAGCTCGCCCATCGCGGCTACGTCATGGTGAACGGGCTTATCACCATGTCCGGCACCGGGAGGGAGCTCTTGGAAAGGCCCGAAGTGCGCGCTGCCTACTTGGAAGGCGGAGCTCACTAACTCGATCGGTGAGGAAGAAATGCAGGGCGTCTTCTACGAAGAATCCTCCGCCTGGCTGTTTCTGCTGGTCACCTGCGTGCTCGGTGGCGGAGCGGCCTGGATGACCGGGCGAGCCTACGCGATAACCTGGCGGAGCCCCGCCTCGCTGGCGCTTGCTCTGCTCCTCCTTGGGATCGCGGTGCGCTTCATCCATCATGCCATGTTCAATGGCACCATGTTCTCACTGAAATACTACGTGGTCGATACCATAGTGCTCATGATCATCGGCTTCGCCAGCTTCCGCTTCCAGCGCACCTGGCAAATGGCCAGCCAATATTACTGGCTCTACGAAAGGACCGGCCCGTTCACTTGGCGTTCACGCGAGAAGCCGGTCGAGGAATCCTGAATTCGAGTGACAAATCCGCAAAAACCGGCATGATCGGCGGCCAGGAGGCTCCTGGTCTGGTCTGACCGGATATGTTCGAGCCTTTCCAGCAATCACAAGGGAGACGTGACTATGAAATCTTATTGGCTTTCCGGCGTCGTACTCGCCGCCGGGATGGTATTCGCCGGCGCCGCCCAGGCCGATCTTCTGATCGGCGTGGCCGGCCCGTTCACCGGGCCGAACGCCGCCTTTGGAGCCCAGCTCCAGAATGGCGCGCAGATGGCGGCCGACGACATCAATGCCGCCGGCGGCGTGCTTGGCGAGAATATCTCTCTCTCCTTCGGCGATGACGTCTCCGACCCGAAGCAGGGCGTCTCGGTTGCCAACAAGTTCGTCGGCGACGGCGTGAAGTTCGTGAACGGCCACTTCAACTCCGGCGTTTCGATCCCGGCCTCCGAAGTCTACGTTGAGAACGGCGTGCTTGAGATCACGCCCGCCGCGACGAACCCGGTCTTCACCGAGCGTGGCCTATGGAACGTCTTCCGCACTTGCGGTCGCGACGACCAGCAAGGCGCGGTTGCGGGCGCGTGGATTGCGGCGAACCAGGCAGGCAAGAAGGTCGCCGTCATTCACGACAAGACGCCATACGGCCAGGGCCTCGCCGACGAGACCAAGAAGGCGATGAACGCGGCCGGCGTGACGGAAGCCATGTATGAGGGCGTCAACGTCGGTGACAATGACTTCTCGGCATTGATTTCGAAGATGAAGGAAGCCGGCGTCGAAGTTGTCTACTTCGGCGGTCTCCACACTGAGGCCGGCAAGATCGTCCGCCAGATGGCCGACGGGGCCCTAGCGGCTCAGTTCATCTCCGGCGACGGCATCGTGTCGGCCGAGTTCGCCACGATCGCGGGCCCTGCCGCCGAGGGCGTGTTGAACACCTTCGGTCCCGATCCGCGCAACAATGCAGCCGCGGCGGACGTGGTCAAGAAGTTCCGCGACGCGGGTTTTGAGCCGGAGGCCTACACGCTCTACAGCTACGCCGCGGTCCAGGTCATCACCCAGGCGATCATCAAGACCGGCAGCGCCGACGATGCGCAGGCGGTTGCCGCGACCATCAAGTCGGGCGGCCCCTGGTCGACCGTGCTCGGTGACCTCGGCTACGATGAAAAGGGCGACATCACCAAGCTCGACTACGTGATGTACATCTGGAAGAAGGGTGACGACGGCAATATCAGCTACGTCCAGATGGAATAGTACTCTCACACGCAGCGATCGGGCCCGCCCTTCGGGGCGGGCCTTTTTCATTCGCCACGTTCAGACACCTGCTCGGGGCGCCTTTCCTTCCGCTTCGACTCGCACCATGTCTCCTGGAACGCACCGCGCCAGTCGCGTGCGGAACCCAGGAGTCTTCCATGGAACTCACCATCACCGCCGCCTCGATTCAGCCGATCGTCGCCCTCATCGCCGGCGTCCTCATCCTGATCATGCCGCGCCTTCTGAACTATGTCGTGGCGATCTACCTGATTGTCGTCGGCCTCCTCGGGCTTTTCCCCAACGTCTTCGCGTGAGCGCGCTCCCCGGCCTGAGTGTCGGGCACGCGACCGACACAGCCGCTAAGACCGGCGTCACGGTTTTTCTTCCCGACGAGCCGGCTGTCGCGGCGGTGCATGTCGCGGGTGGCGCGCCGGCGAGCCGCGAGACCGATCTGCTTCGTCCCGGCAACACGATCGAGCGTGTCGACGCGATTGTCCTTTCAGGCGGCTCCGCCTTCGGTCTCGCGGCGGCCGACGGCGTGACGCAATGGCTGGCGGCGCGCGGGCGCGGCTTTGCCGTCGGTGACATCCGCGTTCCGATCGTGCCGGCCGCCTCGCTCTTCGACCTTGCCAATGGCGGCGACAAATCTCTCATCGCTCCGGCCCACGGGCAATCGATCTATCCGGCGCTCGCCATCGCGGCCTGCGAGGCTGCCGGCGGGACCCCGGCGGTCGGCAGCGTCGGCGCCGGCACGGGTGCTACGACAGCCGACCTCAAGGGCGGGTTCGGCATGGCCGAAGCCGCGCTCGAAGACGGCGCCCGCGTGGTGGCCTTCGTGGCGGTCAATGCGGTCGGGCGAGTGACGCTCGGCGCTACCCCGCATTTCCGCGCTGCGCCGTTCGAAATGGACGGCGAGTTCGGCGACGTCGGGCTTCCCGCGTCCCTCCCGCCCGATGCTGCCGCTGTCGTGACGAAGCGGAGCGTCGCGCCGCAAGCGAGCACGACGCTTGCGGTCGTCGCGACCGACTGCGCGCTCACCCGCGCCGAGGCCAAACGCCTCGCCATCGCAGCCCATGACGGTATCGCGCTTGCCATCTTCCCGGCGCACACGCCTTTCGATGGCGACACGGTCTTCGCGCTTTCGACCGGCGCGCGCGACCTCTCCGGCGGCCCGCGTGGCCTGCTGACCCTCAGCGCCGCGGCGGCGGCAACGCTTGCCCGCGCCATCGCACGCGCAGTCTATGCGGCGACACCGGCAGCGGGCGACCGCGTGCCGACCTGGCGGGAGCGTTACGGTCGCTCGTAGGCTTCGCCTGCCCGGCTCGCTGCCGCCGTCACCCATCGACGAGCCTTGCGTGGCTATGCTACGGCCCGCACGCCATGAGACGCCCACTCCGCATCGCCGCCTCCGTCCTTGCCTCCGATTTCAGCCGCCTCGGCGAGGAGATCGAAACGGTCGACGCGGCGGGCG
>CAYTTC010000021.1:0-48299 GCA_964440525.1 uncultured Propylenella sp.
ATAGCCGTTCGGCTCCGGCGGAAAGCGGGTAACGACCTGCGTGTGGCGGCCGGCCTGAAGATCAGCCCGGATGATGTCGCGGATGAAATCCTGCCCCGCCTCACGCACCGAAGCTTCGACTGACGCCATTCTCAATGACCCTTGCTTCCGCAAAATCCGCGAGCGGGCACGGCCTTACACGAAGCTCACGCCCCGGTCCAATGCGGCTGCTTCCATAGTCCACGCAACTCAATTAACGAGGCTGCGAAACTGGTGCACCAGCCTCGTCTCATCGCCGTGAAAGCTCGCGATAGTTGCGGCAAGAAAGGCGTCAGGCTTGAGGCGATCGAGACGGAGTCGGAAGTCAGCCCGCGCTGCAACCAGCGCCATGAATGTCAGCTGTGTCCGCCATTCCCGTCTCGAAAAGGGGTAGATCGCATTGAGCTCACTCAAGAAATGAGCTGCACCTGTCGCAAACTCAGATCGACTTCGTCCTCGAAGAAATCCCTCGACTTTGAGCCAGGCAAAGATCCGCACCATCTCCTGTGGGATATTCTCAGGATAGCAGAACGTGCTCTCTCCTCTGGAAATCCGGACCTTACGAAGGCGACCGGCCCATGGGTACACGTCTTGAAACAGGTGTCGATGAATCGCTTTGTAGTTACGGACGCCGAGGCGTCCCGACGGAAGAGGTTCACCGGACCGTACGGCGGTAGCTGCTGTCTCGAACAACTCGAGTGCGGCTCCGTCACGGATTCCCGGGATGTTCTTGAGAACGGTGGTGCCCCGATACGTGTAGGGATCACGGAACGGGGCGTACATGATTTTGCTTACGTGCGCTTTCCACCATACTTAGCCAATACAACCCTGCGCTGTTCGTCGGCCGAAAGTGTCTTGCGATCGAACGCGCGGAGATCCCTTTTCATCTCGCCGGAAATTTGGATGCCTTCGACAGCGCTTATCTTCTCAAAAGGGTCGCGCCCCACCGTGAAGCTCTCACGCCAGCGGCCGTCGCGTCCTTGAACTCGGACCTCACCACCCTTGGCCCCAACCATGTCTCTCGCCGCCTGCAATGCTTCGCTTTGGGTGGTATGAATGCTGCTGGCCCGGCTGGCCCCAGCTTTCTTTACCGCCCATCTGTCACCGTGGCTGACGACATATCGATCCTGCCTCCGCACCGCCACGGTCCGGATTCCGCGTCCAGATTTCTTTGGTGTGTCGCTCATGTGGTTAGAATACCATAGGGTCGCTCTTGTGCCAGCTGTCTCCTATGGCCAACGCGGTCACTCGATTCTTCGATAGTCGACATTTGCGATCCGCCCTGACGTGACGTTACAGCCAACGTCGGTTGACGCACGAAATTGTTAAAGGCACGCCGCGCGCCTATGCTCCGCCGCGCTGCGGGTGGAACTCCGCCCGGCGGAGTGGACCCGTTGCAGAAGCGCCGCCTCACCGCAATCGTCTGCATGGACGTCGCAGGCTATTCGCGACTCATGGGAGCCAACGAAGAGGGCACGCTCGAGCGCCTGAAGGCGATCCGGCGCGAGGTCATCGATCCGTCCATCGATGCGCATCACGGGCGGGTGGTGAAAACTACGGGCGACGGCCTGCTGATAGAGTTTCCAAGCGTCGTGAACGCGGTTGCCTCCTCGGCCGAGATCCAGCGCGGCATGCTTGGCCGAAACGAAAATGTGCCGCAGGACCGCCGCATCGAGTTCCGCATCGGGATCAATCTGGGCGACGTGATCGTCGAAGGCGACGACATATTTGGTGACGGCGTGAATGTGGCGGCGCGGCTGGAAGGAATTGCCAAGCCCGGCGGCATTGCCATTTCCGCCACCGTCCGAGATCACTTGGGCGACCGGCTCGACCTCGCCTTTGAGGATATGGGCGAGCAAACGTTCAAGAACATCGCGCGGCCGATTCGCGTCTTTCAGGTCGGATGGGAAGGCGGACCGACGGCGCGCCCCGCCGCACCGGCACCGGAATCATTGGCACTGCCGAGCAAGCCGTCGATCGCGGTTCTGCCTTTTACTAATATGAGTGGGGACCCGGAACAGGAATACTTCGCCGATGGGCTCGTCGAAGATCTGATCACCAATCTGTCGAAGAATCCCGGCCTCTTCGTCATCGCCCGGAATTCCTCCTTTGTATACAAGGGAAAGGCGGTGGATATCCGCCAGGTCGCGCAGGAGCTCGGCGTCCGCTACGTGCTTGAAGGGAGCGTTCGGAAGGCTGCGAACCGGCTGCGCATTACCGGGCAGCTCATCGAGGGAACCACTGCGACGCACGTCTGGGCCGACAAGTTCGAGGGTGCGATCGAAGATGTTTTCGACCTGCAGGATCGGCTCACCGAGAGCATTGTCGGGGCAATCGAGCCCTCGATGCGGCGCGCCGAAATAGAGCGGGCGCGCCGCAAGCGGCCCGACGGGCTCGACGCATATGACCTCTACCTGCGGGCCCTGCCGCAAGCTTATGCAAACACATCGGCCGGTAGAGAAGAGGCCATTCGTCTTCTCAACGAGGCTCTGCGGCTGGACCCGAACTACGCGGTCGCACACGCCTATGCGGCCTGGTGCCATGAGCAGCGCTTCTTTCGCGGCGGATTCCATCCGGAGGACAGGGCCGCCGCCCTGGAGCACGCCACCATCGCGCTCAGCGTCGGCACCGACGATCCGCAGGCTCTCAGCATCGGGGCGTTCGTCCATGCGATGATCACCCGCGACAACGAAAGCGCTATCGCCGCGCTCGATCGGGCCCTGGAGATGAACGGCAATTCGGCGCTTGCCTTTGGCTTCAGCGCCCTGGTGCGCTCCAACAGCGAACGCTATGAACAAGCGATCGAGCACGCTCTGAAGGCGCTGCGCCTTAGCCCGTTCGATCCGTTGAACTACCACCCCTACTTTGCGCTGGCGTTTGCGTATCTGTTCACCGAGCGCTTCGAGGAAGCGGTTACCTATTCGACCCTGGCGGTCCAAGCGAATCCGAGTTTCAGCCTGTCCCACGCCCTTCTCGTGGCCAGCCTCGCCCATCTCGGTCGCCGCGATGCGGCGCGGACGGCAGCGCGGCGGCTATTGGAGATTGCTCCAGACTTTACGATCGGCAGTTTTCTGCGGGCGGGCTGGACACGCGCGTCATTGATGGACGCGTTCGGCGAGGCGCTGCGAAAGGCCGGACTGCCGGACTGACCATCGGCGGCAGTCGCAGGCGAGGTGTTCTCCCGGGGCGAGCTTCCGCTACTTTCCGGCGAGCATGGCGTTCATCGGCTGCCAGTACATCATGCTCCATCCAACCTCGAGCATCTTCTGCGCGTCCTCCGGATGACCCGCCTGATCGAAGGTCAGCTTCGTTCCCTTCCCCTGTGGCATCAGCTCGAATCTCACGATCGAATAGACCCCCTCCGGCCACGCCTTCGACCTCCAAGCCTGCACGACGCGTTTGCCCGGCACCAGCTCGACGTTCAGGGCGCGGATGTCCCCGCCGAACATGCTGACGGCGCCGCCAACCTCCTTCGAGATGTCGGCAGGCCGGCCGCCGGTCATTTTGGCGAAATCCTCCGAGCTGGTGAGTACGCCGTAGACGGCGGCAGGGCTGGCATCGACCGTGACTTCTTGATGGATGCTCACGTCCTTCTCCTGTTTGACACGACCGCGATTGGCCCATATTCCAGTCAACCAAACGGTTGACGTCCTTCGTTTAGAGGGTCTCGCTAAAACCGTCAACCATTTGGTTGAGGAAAAAATGAGCCATCTGGCCGAGGACGACCGCCTCGACGACGTATTTCACGCGCTCTCCAACAGGACTCGCCGGGCGCTGCTGCGCAGCCTCGCCGCGGGACCGGCGCGCGTCACCGAACTCGCCAAGCCGCATGGCATGTCGGTCAACGCGATCTCCAAGCATCTCTTCGTGCTCGAGGAGGCGGGGCTGATACGCCGCGCGCGGAACGGACACATCCAGTCTTGCGTGCTCGAGGCAGCGCCGATGGCGACGGCCGACGAGTGGATTCGATCCTATCGGCGCTTCTGGAGCGGCAAGTTCGACCGCCTCGCAAGATTCGTCGAAAAGCCGAAGGAGTGACCATGCAGCCGACCGAGCTCACGCTCAGCCGCGTCATCCGCGCGCCGCGCGAGGAGGTTTTTGAGGCATGGACCGACCCGAAAATCCTGAAAAAGTGGTGGGGGCCCGGCCCGGTGTCCTGTCCGGAGGCTCATGTCGATCTTCGCGAGGGCGGCACGTATCGCCTGGCCAATCTCGAGGTCGACGGATCCGTCACCTGGATCTCCGGTCGTTTCGAGCGGGTTCGAAAGCCCGAAGAGCTGGTCTACTCCTGGAGCGTCAGCATCCTGCCCGGCGAGCCGTCGCTGGTGCGCGTGCTGTTCCTGCCTCACCCCGAGGGCACCGAGCTGGTGCTGACCCACGAGCGCTTCGCGATTGAGGCCGTGCGCGACATGCACCTTCAGGGCTGGGGAGGCTGCATCGACAAGCTGGAGGCACTGCTGGCCGGCTAAGACCTGCGCCACCCGATCTTGCACGATTGCCGGCACCGCAAAACGAACGCGCGCATTCAGCCGGGCGTCAGGCATGGGACGATCTGGCGGCTGTGCCGCCGGTAGATGCGGAAATCTGCATCGGTCGTGAGAATGATGGGGTCGGCGAGCGTTTCCGTCATGCGAACAAGACACGCGTCGGCCAGACTCATGGGCACGTCGGCATATTTCTGCATCAGCGCCAGCACCGGCTCCTGATCGCCCGCGAGATCGAAGGAAACGAGCACGGCCCGGCGGCGGAATAGCGCCGCAAGTGCGGGGGCTCCGCGTCGCCCAAGCAGAAAAAATGCCTCCGAGAGCACCGACTCGCATGTTTGCCACGGAGGGGCAAATTGCATTCCCTGTGCCGCCGCCCATAAGTGATGACTGTCTTGGGAATCCAGCAGGGCCACGAGGAAGCTGGTATCAACGAGGACGTTTGCGACCATAGCCCCAGGCCCGCAGATAGTGCTTCTTACCGGCGCTCAAGTCGGCTGGCAGGCCATCCACTGAGCCGACGAGATCGGCGATTGCTTCGAACGACGCGGACCGGCGTTCCGGTCCTGCCGCACGCTGCAGTCGTTCGCGGACGACATCGGATTTGGATATCCTACGTTCGCGCGACTCCGCCTCGATGTCGGCTGCCAGTGGTTCGGGCAAGCGTACGGTGAGTGTCTTCATTGATCCTATGTAATACGCATGCGCCATGGCTGCAACACGAGCCACTGGGCTTGCCGCGGCGCTTACGCCACGTCGCGCTCTCGCCCCACCTGGCCGGCCGACCCCTGCATCCACTGCGCGTTGCCGAAAAGGCGGTTCGTCGTCTCCTCGAAGGAGGCGGCGCGATAGTACAGGAACCCTTGCCCCAAAGTACAGCCGAGCGCTTTCAGGCTGTCGGCCTGCGCGACGGTTTCGATCCCTTCCGCGACGATCGGCATGCCTAGCTTCTTGGCGATATCGACGAGCGCGGCAACGATGACGCCGCTTGCGGAATCGCTGACGAGACGCTCCACGAAGCATTTGTCGATCTTGATGATGTCGACCGGAAAGGTCAGCAGATGCGTCAACGACGCATAGCCTGTGCCAAAGTCGTCGAGGGCAACGCGAAGCCCCCTTGAACGCAGACGCTCCACCGCGCTCGCCACCAGATTGTCGCTCCCACCGACAAACACGGTTTCGGTGACCTCGAGCACGACATGCTCGAGCGGTACGCCCACCTTTCCGAAGGCTTCGGTGATGCGGTCCGCGAGGTCATCGCCTTGAAAATCGGCGCTGGTGACGTTGATCCCAACATGCTGGACGTGGATTCCACCGTCGAGCCATGACCGTACGTCTGCCGCGACCTGTCTCAGCATCACTTCGGTCAGGCGGCGCGCGATGCGAGGCTCCTTCATCGCTTCCTGAAAGTATCCCGCCGCGGTGAAATTTCCGTCGGGGGTGCGCAGCCGCGCGAGTGCCTCGAGACCGACGATCTCGCGACTGTCAAGTCGCACGACGGGCTGGTAGTGCGCGGCCATCCGCCCCTCGTTCAGCGCCGCTTCTACCTCCTGAATCCTCTGGACGCGCCGCGTCATCGAGGTTCGGAGGCCCTCGTTGAATTCCACGAACCGGCCGCGGCCGCTCTCCTTCGAATGATAGAGCGCGAGGTCGGCGTTCTGGCGAAGCGTGTCGATATCGCCCCCGTCCCTCCCGTAAAGCACCCCGCCGATCGTGACGTTCGGAAGGAGTGTGTGCCCGCCATAGACGAGCGGCGCCTGTATGCCGGTCAGGATGCGGTCGGCGATTGATCTGAGCGCACCACTCCGCTGGCAGTCGTCGAGAACGACCACGAACTCGTCGCCGCCGATCCGGCAGGCGGTTCCCGGATAAGCCGCCGCCGCGATTCGCGACGCCACTTGCTTGATCAGCTCGTCGCCGACGGCGTGGCCGAGCGTGTCGTTGATGATCTTCAGGTTGTCGATGTCGATGAGGAGCAGCCCCAAGCCGTCAGGCGCTTCCACCTTTCGCTTCATGAGCATGTCGGCGTGGAAGCGGTTTGCCAGTCCAGTCAGCGTGTCGAAATAGGCAAGGCGATGGTTTGTCGCGTGGATCTCCGCCTGCTCGATGGCGATGGCGCAGAGACGCACGAACGCGTCGACGGCGAACCGCTCAACAGGGCTTGGGCCCCGGTTGGAGCGGTAGTAGAGGGCGAACGTGCCGATAACCCGCCCTCCCCGTGCCTTGACGGGGCTCGACCAGCAAGCCTTGAGCCCGAACTGCGCAGCGAGCGACGCATATTCGGCCCACAGAGGATCGGTGGAAATATCCTCGACCCGCACGGGCTCGCCGCGATGGGCGGCCGTGCCGCAGGACCCCGCTGACGGTCCGACGGCGAGGCCCTCGATCAGGTTCGAATAACTCGCGGGAAGGCTCGGCGCGCCGACGGTGTGCAGGCGCCCTTCACTATCGACGGTGAGGATGGAGCAGATCGCTTCAGGAGCGATATCTTCGATACGGCGGCACAAAGTTTCGGCCACGATGCCGAGCGGCTCCCCGTACGCGATCATCTCCAAAACCTCGTTCTGGATCGATTGGAGCCGGCGATCGTCTTCGAAGGAGGTCATCGAATTTCGAGGAGCCACATCCTGACATCCATGCGCCCAAAGTCTCACCATTCTCCTATTGGCATTGATTCAATTTAGACTTTCCTTTCAGAGGGTTATCTCCCGCTGCGAGCAGAGGCCGCCGTTTCTTATGATATCGGCCAGGCCGGGGAGCACACCGCGTCACGCGAGCGGCAAATCGTGGTAACTACGTGCCATCCGAAAACCTGCCGCCCAAATGCCCCCCGCCATCACCCGCTTCGCCCCCTCCCCCACCGGCTTCCTCCATATCGGCGGGGCGCGGACGGCGCTCTTCAACTGGCTCTACGCAAAGCACACCGGCGGCAAGATGCTGCTTCGCATCGAGGACACAGATCGCGAGCGCTCGACCGATGCAGCCGTCGCGGCGATCCTCGGCGGTCTTTCCTGGCTGGGACTCGATTGGGAGGGCAAGCCGACCTCGCAGTTTGCCCGCGCCTCCCGCCACCGCGAGATTGCCGAGGAACTGGTCAAGCGCGGAAAAGCCTATCGCGCCTACGAGACGGCGGAGGAACTCGCGGCGATGCGCGAAAAAGCCAAGGCCGAAGGCCGCTTCGCGCGCTATGACGGCCGCTGGCGCGACCGCGATCCTGCGGAAGCGCCGCCCGACGTCAAACCGGTGATCCGCATCAAGGCGCCCAAGGACGGCGAGACGGTGATCCACGATCACGTGCAGGGGGGCGTCGCGTTCCCCAACAAGGATCTCGACGATTTCATCATCCTGCGCTCCGACGGCACGCCCACCTACATGCACGCCGTCGTCGTCGACGATCATGACATGGGCGTCACCCATGTCATCCGCGGCGATGACCACCTGACAAACGCCGGGCGGCAGACGATCATCTACGAGGCGATGGGCTGGCCGGTGCCCGAATGGGCGCACATTCCGCTGATCCATGGCCCGGATGGAGCCAAGCTTTCGAAGCGCCACGGGGCGCTCGGCGTGGAGGCCTACCGCGCTATGGGCTATCTCCCCGAGGCGCTCAGGAACTACCTCGCGCGGCTCGGCTGGTCGCATGGCGACGATGAGATTTTTTCCAGCGAACAGGCTGCCGAATGGTTCGATCTCGACGCAATCAACAAGGGACCGGCGCGCTTCGATTTCGAAAAGCTCAGGAGCATCAACGGCCACTACATGCGAGAGGCGAACGACGCCGATCTGCTCAAGCGACTGGAAGCCATCCTGCCGGAGATCATGGGCGGTGCGGATTTCGCCGCGCGGCTCGACGATGCCACTCGCGCTCGAATTATCGGCCTGATGCCAGCATTCAAGGAGCGCGCCAAGACGCTGGTGGAACTCTTTGACGCAGCTCAGTTTCTGATCGCCACGCGACCGCTCGCAATGGACGAAAAAGCCGCGGCGCTTCTCGACGCCGAGGCGCGGTCCCTCCTCGGCCGGCTGGCGGAGGCGCTCTCATCCGTCGCATGGACGACCGCCGACCTGGAGGAGGCGGTGCGCGCCTTTGCAGAGGCCGAGGGCGTCAAGCTTGGCAAGGTGGCGCAGCCGCTCCGCGCGGCGCTGACCGGCAGCGCCGCCTCGCCGCCGATCTTCGATGTGCTTATGGCGCTTGGCCGCGACGAGAGCCTGGCGAGGCTCAAGGATCAGGCGGGATAGACGACCCGCCCTCCTCTCCGCTTGTCATCCCGGTTTGGCCAAAGGCCAAGACCGGGACCCATGAACACCGAAGCGCGCAAGGAGCGCGGCACCTTCGCGATACGCCGGCGGTCGTGCGCTTCATTTCCTACGAGCCGGCCCTTGGCCCGATCGCGCTGCCCGCCGGCACTCTCCCTGACTGGATCATCTCAGGCGGTGAGAGCGGACCCGGCGCGCGCGTCAGCGCGCCGCGCCTCTTCCGCGCGATGCGCGATCAATGCACCGCGCGCGGCGTAGCGTTCTTTCACAAGCAGTTCGGCACCTATCGCTCGCATCCGCTCGTGCTCGAGGAGAAGGCCACCACCGCAGGGGCCGAGCGCCGGGACCCGAAGCACAATGGCAAGGGCGGTGCGTTGCTCGATGGCCGGCTCTGGCGGGAATTTCCTAAAGCGATCTAATAACCTGCCGTCCCAAGCGATATTGGCGCATCGCGCTTGGGGTTTTCCCGATATGCTAGTGGCCGGGACACACCAAACGTGCCAGCACAAATGACACCAAAGCTTAAGCTCACACCCATCACTCGGCTCAGCATGTCGTTCCACTGCGAGGTGGACCTGGATAAGACAGGCTTATTCAATCGAGAGCGATATGAAAAATATTTACATATGACGGCGCGAGCCGAGGCCGATTTCCATACGCAACTTCGAAATATTGTGGTATTAGCTCTCATAGCTACTTGGATCATCGTTGGTCAAGATCTCGTAATACCTGTCTTAAATGTGAAAATTGGAAACATTCCTGTCGCCATAGAGATCGCTACCTTACTGTCTGCTATCTCATTTTGTTTCTTTACGTATTCGTTTGTCAATTGACTCTGTTATACAGCCATTGTCGACCAATTCAATATACGCCTTTCTTCCAACACCTTACTCGACCCGGATTTTCTTGGGGCTGCGGACAAATATTACGCATTCATTCTTAAGATTTATCGTAATCGATTCAACTTGTCTGGTGCAGACTTCTACGTTCCACGCCGATCCTACAGGATATTGTCATTCACAATAAACTCTCTATTTGCGACCGTGATATTCTCGATGTCGCTTCTGTATTATGGATTTATTAGTGTGTCTCTTTGGGAAACCTATTCACGATACGGGAATGGGCTAGTCGTATTCGCATACATTTTGTTTGTTGCACTGGTTACAATCGGATGCACTCTGGTTCACTTCACTTTGAATAGGGTATACGATTTTGACATAACTCAATCGAATACTCAGTCGGGGACTCAAGCTGTCCCTGGGGGATCAACTAGCCCCGAGCTGGCCGACACGCCGTCCGGCTCAAAGCCGCAGGAATAGGCTTGGCTTAGGACCTTGGGCGAGGACTAAGGGAGCCGGCGCCCGCCCCTCGCACGCCGGCGACGGCGGGACGACCAAGCGTGAGTTCAGCGTGACGTTGCTATGCCGCCCGCCAACGTCTTCGATCTCCGAGTCCCAGGCGATGACAGTCGCCATCGCATAGTTTGCCGCCGTCTGATCGGCAGCCTTCGTCACGCAACGTCCGAGCACCTGGCCATGCTCCGGTGTTCATGGGTCCCGGATCGCCGCTCCTCGGCGTCCGGGATGACAAACGGAGAGATGGCCGAGGAGCTCTTGATCAAGGGAGGCCGGCCACACGCCGCCCGGTTCCGTGCTCGGCAGCTTCGATGACGATTTTCGCCGCTTTGTCGCTCGGCCGCGCGCCGCCCGGAAGCGCCATCGCCTCGCTCATCCGCCGCAGCGCCGCGACCTGTGCCCGCCGCGCGTCGGTGTCCGAAAGGAGCGCGAGCGTCTCGCGCGCCAGAACCTCCGGCGGTCCGGCGTCATCGAGGAACTCCGGCACGGCGTTCTCGCCGAGGACGAGATTGGCGAGCACGATCGAATGGACGGTCAGGAAGCGCTTGAGGAGCCGCGCCACCGGATCGACCCGGTAGGCGACGACCATGGGCACGCCGGCAAGCCCGAGCTCCAGCGTTACGGTCCCGGAGGCGGCGAGCGCTGCATGCGCGCGGCGGAACGCGGCGAATTTTTCCGCCTCGCCGAGGACGATCTCCGGCCGCCGCGGCCAGGCCGCCGTCCGCGCCGTAATCTCTTCGACGAGATGCGGCACTGCCGGCAGCAGAATCTCTACATCCGGCCGCGCTTCGACGATCCGACCGACCGCCTCGCCGAAGGGCGCCATGAGCCTCGAAATCTCCGTGCGCCGGCTGCCGGGAAGCACCAGGAGCACAGGCCGCTCCGCGATCGGTCCACGCTCCCCCGGCGCCGGCCGGAGTTCGTCGAGCCGCTCGATCAACGGGTGGCCGACATAGGTGCAGGGCGGCCCGCCGAGCCGCCGATGCACCTCCGGCTCGAACGGGAGAAGTGCCAGCACATGATCGACGTAGCGCCGCATGCGCTTGGCGCGGTAGGCGCGCCACGCCCAGACCGTCGGCGACACGTAGTCGATGATTGGAAGCTCCCGACGCCGCCGCGCAACACGCCTTGCAACGGCGTGGGTCAGTTCCGGGCTATCGATGATCACCATCACGTCCGGCTTTGCGGCAAGCACCGCGTCGACCGTCTGATGCACGCGCCGAAAAATGCGCGGCAGATGCGCGACGATCGCGCCGAGCCCCATCACCGCAACATCGCCGATCGGAAAAAGGCTCGCCATGCCGCGCGCCTGCATCCGCTTGCCCGCGAGACCCATAAAGGCTGCGTCAGGGCGCTGGCGGCGAATTGCGTCGATCAACCCCGCGCCGAGCTGGTCGCCTGATTCCTCTCCGACGATGAGGGCGAACCGGAGCGGGCGCTCAGCCATGTCCGGATTACGGCGCCGGTTTGAAGCCCATGAGGAACAGGCCGGCCCGCTGGAACGCGTCGATCGTCTCGTCGCGCCCGACAAGGATTGCGCGGCCGGCCTCGGCGGCGACACCGGCAAGGCCGCCGCGCTCGGCGAGTTCCGCTGTCTGCGGGCCGATCGTCGGAAGGTCGTGACGACCGTCCTGCTGCGGCTTCAGGCATTTGACCAGAACGCCGCCGGTCTTCGCGATCGTTCCGGCCCGTCGCAGCAGCGCGACACGTTCGAGCAACGCATCGGTGCCCTCGGCATCCTCCACGGCAACCACGCGGCCGCCGACGGCGATGGCGGCCTGCGCAATGTCGAGGTTGCCCACCTCAAGGGCCGCCGCTCTCGCCGCTTCGATGTCCTTGGCGGACTCCGCCGACACTTCGCCGCTCAGCACGCCCCCCGGGAGCGCCAGGTCGGGCGCAATGGCAAGCGGGCTCACGACACGGATGCCGTTCTCCTCGATGATGCGGGCAACTCCGGCGAGCAGGCTGCCGTCACGCCCGCTCATCAGCTTGAGGATGCGGGGTATGAGCTTCACCGCGCCAAAATCGGGCCGTAGCGTTCGATAGTCAGGCCGCCGCGTGATCGACCCGATCAAGACCGCCTCGCGGCATCCATTTTCCTCCGTCAGGCGGAAAAGTCGCCCGATCTCGCCCCAGCGCACGACATGGACGGGAGCCGGCGCGAAAGACTCCGGCTCGGCCTCCCCCGCTATCGCGAAGACGATCGGCGTGCGCCCGTCGCGGAGCGCGGCGGCGGTCACGAGCTGCGGCAGCTTTCCTCCGCCCGCCAGGATGGCGATCGGCCGCTCCGCCGCGTCCGCGCGCCGCTCTGCTGCATCCGCACTCATGTCAGACCGTTGGAGCCCGACGCTCCGCGTCGAGGCGTGCAGATTGCGCGATCGCCGCCTTCGCGAATGAATCCGACGATTCTGCGCACATTTTCGTCGTCGGCGAACTCCTCTTCCACGTCGGCGAGGCGCTCCTTCAAGGTCCCTTCTGGGCCGAACAGCGTGCGATAGGCGCGCCGCAGCTGATGAATGGCCTCGCGGGAAAAGCCGCGGCGCGTCAGGCCCACGATATTGAGGCCGCCAAGCTCGGCGCGGTTGCCGATCGCGGAACCGAACGGGATGACGTCGTTCTCCACTCCCGACATGCCGCCCACGAATCCACTTTCGCCGATGCGGACGAACTGGTGCACCGCCGATAGCCCGCCGAGGATCGCGTAATCGCCGATCCGGCAATGCCCGCCGAGCGTCGCGTGATTGACGAGGATGACGTTGTTTCCCACGTGACAGTCGTGGGCGACATGCGCGCCTACGAGGAGCAGGCAGTTGTCCCCGATCCTGGTCAGCATCCCGCCGCCCTCGGTTCCCGGATTGATGGTCACGTGCTCGCGGATGGTGCAGTTCTTGCCGATCTCCAGGCGGCTCGCTTCGCCGTGATACTTCTTGTCCTGCGGCTGCAATCCGACGCTGGCGAAGGGGAAGATCTCGCAGCCGTCGCCGATGGTCGTCTGGCCGCCGATGACCACGTGAGCGTGGACCCTGACGCCATCGCCCAGCCGCACGCCCGAGGCGACGATCGAATAGGGGCCGATCGCCGCGCTATCGGCCAACTCCGCCCCTTCCTCGACGATCGCAGTCGGGTGGACGTCCGCCAATTTAGCCGTCCACCAGCATGGCGGTGACTTCCGCCTCTGCGACCTTCACACCCGCCACCCATGCCTCCCCCGCGAACTTCCAGATGTTGGAGCGGCGGCGGATCTTGCGCATGTGATACTCGACCGTGTCGCCGGGAATGACGGGTTTGCGGAATTTCGCGTTGTCGATGGTCATGAAGTAGACGAGCTTCGGGGGCCCCGACAGAGTCTGGGCAAGCACGCAAAGCGCTCCCGCCGTCTGCGCCATCCCTTCGATCAGGAGCACGCCCGGCATCACCGGATGACCGGGAAAATGCCCCTGAAAATGCGGCTCGTTGATGGTGACGTTCTTGATGCCGACGCAGGAATCGTCGCCATTGATATCGCGAATCCGGTCGACCATCAGGAACGGATAGCGGTGCGGCAGCGCCTGCATGACCTTGCCGATGTCGGCCGCCTCGAGCGTCTTGATCTCTTGATCCATCGGCAACCCGCTCCCGAGCGGTGCACCTTCGCCGCTCCCGGTCATTCCTCGTCCCGGTCCCTCTGCGCCAGTCTACGCAGCGCGATCATTTCGCGAAACCATTCCTTGACCGGCCGCGCCGGCACACCGCCCCAGCGTGCGCCGGGTGGTACATCATCATGCACCACGCTGACCGCGGCGATCTGCGCGCCGTCGCCGATGCTGACGTGCCCGTTGACACCACTCTGACCACCGATCGACACAAAGTCTCCGAGCCGGACCGAGCCCGAAATTCCGACTTGCGCCACGATGATGCAGTGCCGGCCGATCTCGACGTTGTGGGCGATCTGCACCTGATTGTCGATCTTTGTCCCCTCGCCCACCACCGTATCGCGGTTCGCACCCCTGTCGATCGTCGTATTGGCACCGATCTCTACGTCGTCCTGGATGATGACCCGGCCGATCTGGGGCACCTTCAAGTGGCCGCCCGGTCCCGCGGCAAAGCCGAATCCGTCCTGGCCGATGCCGACGCCGGGATGAAGAATGACACGATTGCCGATCAGCGCGTGCTGGATGACGGCGTTGGCGCCGACGAAACATTCGCGACCGATCGCGACCGCCTCACCAATAACGGCCCCGGCCGAAATGATGGTTCCACGGCCAATCTCGGCACGCGCGCCGACGAATGCGCCCGGCTCGACTCGTACTCCGTCTTCCAAAACCGCATCGGGATGCACGGTTCCGACAAGCTCGGTCGGTCCGAAGAAGCCCGTCGGCCGCAGCGCCGCAGGATACGCCTGGGCCAAGTAGAGGCTGTAGGCGCGATAGGGCTCCGCCGTCTCCAGTACCGCAACATGCGCCGGCACCCGGTCGGCATAGCGCTTCTGACAGAGGCAAGCGGCCGCGCGGGTCGTGGCGAGGTGCTTCACGTATTTCGGATTGTCGAGAAAGCTGATCTCGTTTTCGCCGGCGGTCTCGAGCGGCGCGGCACCCTCGATCATCACGCTCGGGTCGCCGCGCAGGAGCCGCGCCCCAATCAGCTCCGCGACCGCCGCAAGACGCAGCGGACGCGGCGCCGGAAAGAAGCGGGTGTCACGCATATTGCAGCACCGACGAATACGGCCGACGCGTCGCGGCCGGGCGCTATGTTATCAGAAGCGCGTCCCGCCGCCGAACCGGAACCACGTCGTCTCGTCGTAGCTTTCCGACGTCAGCACATGGGCAAAGTCGACGCGCAGCGGCCCGAGCGGCGATGCCCACAGGAGCGAGCCGCCAACGGAGGAGCGGATCGTCGCGTCGTCCCTCAGCACTCCGGAGACATCCGCCGCCGTGAAATCGGTGTCGAAGAGCGTGCCGGCATCGGCGAATACCGCCCCCTTGAAGCCGAGCTCGCGCGGGAAGACCGGCAACGGGAACTGCACCTCAGCCGTGCCCGCGACAAAGACGTTGCCGCCGAGCGCATCGTCCGGCCCAACGTCGCGCGGTCCGAAACCCGAGCTGGAGAAGCCGCGCACCGTCTCGCCGCCCTTGAAGAAGGTGTCGAGCAGCCGCACGTCCTCGCCGATGCCGACGATATGGCCACCCTGCACTTTGACCAGCCCGACAACGTCGCGGTCTGGCAGCAGCTCGCGGTAATAGGATGCGCTGCCCGTCGTCCGGAGAAATGCCACGTCGCCGCCGACGCCGGCGAATTCCTGCGTAAGCTTGGTGTAGATGCCATCATGCGGATCGGTACGACTGTCGAGCGTGTCATAGATGAGCGAGTAGAGGACCGAGGAAACGAGCGTCTCCCCTTCCGCCTGACAAATGGCGAGGGATACATCGTCACCGCCAGCGCCGTCGCACTTGTCGTCGTCGACCCTGATATCCTGCAGCTCGATCTTGTAGCCAGTCTGGATGGTGAAATCCTCGGTGATCGGGAAGCCAAATGTGACGCCCCCACCGGTCGTTTCGAAATTGTAGGATCTGAAACTGTTTTCTTCGTTGATGCGACGGAAGACATTGACGCCCGCCGAAATTCGCCGACCGAGGAAATACGGGTCGGTAAATCCGAGTTCGTAGCTCTGCGAGCTGGTGCCGGCGCCCACCGACACCCTCAAATTGTAGCCGCGGCCGAGAAAGTTCTTCTCCGTCAGCGAGACATCTCCAACGGCACCGTCGGAGCTGGAATAGCCGACACCGAACGAGAACTCGCCGGTCGGCTGTTCGACCACCTGCACCACGACGATGACGCGATCCTCTGACGAGCCGGGTTCAGTGAAGATGCGCACGTCGCTGAAATAGCCGAGGCGTTTGAGCCTGCGCTCGGCGCGATCAACGAGCACGCGGTTGAAAGCGTCGCCCTCGGCGATGTCGAACTCGCGGCGGACAACGTAGTCGCGCGCGCGTGTGTTACCGCGCACCTCGATACGTTCAACGTAGATCCGCGCTCCCTCATCGACCACGTAGGTGACGCCGATCGTGAGCGTGTCGGGGTCGCGGGCGAGCCGCGGCCGCGCCTGCGCGAAAGGATATCCGTTCGCTGCAAGGTGAAGGGTAATCTCTTCGAGCGACTCTTCCACCTCTGCGCTGGAGAAAACGTCACCCTCGTCGGTGGTGACCTCCCGCTGCAATCGCGCCGGATCGACCCCGGGAATGGTGGAATCGACGGAAATCTGGCCGAACCGATAACGCGGGCCCTCCTCAACGGTGAACGCGATGAAGAAGGTGTTCCGCTCGCGGTCAAGGTCGGCAACCGATGAGATGATCTGGAAATCGGCGTAGCCGCGGTCGAGGTAGTAGCGCCGCAGCTTCTCCTCGTCGGAGGCGAGCTGATCGGGATCGTACATGTCACCGCTTCGGATGAAGCTCAGCAGGCCGCTACGCCGTGTCTGAATGACGTTCCTGAGCCGCGCGTCGCCAAACGCCTGATTGCCGATGAAGGTGATTCCGGAAACGCCGGTCTTCGGTCCTTCGGTGACGACGAATACAAGGTTCACCCTGTTGTTCGGCAACTCGATCGTCTCCGGCGTCACCGACGCCTGGAACCTGGCAGAACGGCGGTAGAGCTCCAGGATTTTCGCCACGTCGCTCTGCACCTTGGCGCGCGTGAACACGCCGCGAGGCGCCGACTCCACGACGGCGGCGAGCTGATCGTCCTTGAATTTCTTGTTGCCCTCGAAGGCCACCTCGTTGATGACCGGATTTTCCACCACCACCACGACCAGCGTCCCGCCGCGCACGTCGAGGGTGACGTCCGAGAAGAGCCCGGTCTCGAACAGCGCCTTCAGAGACGCGTCCTCGTCCTGGCTGGTGAAGTTGCGGCCCGGTTGAATGGCGAGATAGGCGCGGATCGTGGCGGCATCGACCCGCTGATTGCCCTCGACCTCGATGCTGTTCACAACGGCCGCCTCGACCCTGGAAGCCGCTCCCGCGGCGACCAAGATCGACGCCCCGACGAGAACGAGCGTGGCAAGGAGACTCTGGATGTTGCGTCGGCTTGGTTTTACTCGCATTGGCCGCTTGATCTGGTCTTTCTAGGCACACAAAAATCGTAGGACGCCGCCCGGAGTCGGGCCCATCGCAAAGCTATTGCAGGGAATCCTCGCGCTTTCAATCGCATCGGCCTTTTGGGCCGCCCCTTTTTCTGCGTGAAGTGGCCTTTGGGCAACGTCAGCTAAGCGCTTAGGAATTCACGAAAATTCCGGAAATGTTGGCGATATCGTTGAAGGTGACGAAAATGAACAGCATGATCACCAGGGCGAAGCCGATGCGGAAGCCGAGATCCTGGACGCGGGGGCTGAGCGGCCGCCCCCTCACCGCCTCGATGAGATAGAAAAACAAATGCCCGCCATCGAGCATCGGCACCGGAAACAGATTGAAGAGCCCTATCGAAACCGAGAGCACGGCGGTCAGGTAGATCAGTCCTGGAATCCCGCCGGATGACACGACCGCGCCAGACACCTGCCCGATGCGGATCGGGCCGGAAAGCTGTTCGGCGCTCTCTTTGCCCGTCAGCAGCCGGCCGATATACGTGAGCGTCCGGTCGATGATGAGGCCGGTCTCCCGAACCCCCTGGACGAGCGCGGTTGCGGGATCGTCCCGCTCGAAGTTGAACTCGCCGGCGGTGATGCCGAGGACCCCGATTCTGTGCACTCCACCCAATCTGTCGGGCTGTTCCTGGCGCTCGGGAACCGCCGTCAGTGTGATCTCCTCGCCGTTCCGGTCTACGACGATAGAGAGCGTTTCGTCGGCGGAGAGCATGACGATGCTCTGCAACTCCGAGAACGAGTCGATGGTGTCGCCGTCGACGCTGAGAATACGGTCGCCGGGCTTTATTCCGGCGCGCTCGGCGGCGCTTCCCTGCATCACCGTCTCGGCGACGGGCATGATGTGCGGGCGGCCGATCAGCGAGAAGACCGCCGCGAACACCACGATGGCGAGGATGAAATTCGCTGCCGGCCCGGCCGACACGACTGCGATCCGCTTCCACAGCGGCGCGAAATGGAAGAGCCCATGCCGCTCGGAGAGCGGCGTCGCCTCCATCGCCTCCGGATCCGGAATGCTCGCGGCGTTGTCGTCGCCCTCGAAGCGCACATAGCCGCCGAGGGGGATGGCGGACAGCTTCCAGCGCGTGCCGCGGCGGTCGTTGAAGCCGGCAAGCTCGGGACCGAAACCGATCGAGAAGGCTGCTACGCGGATCCCGCACCACCGCGCGACGAGGAAATGCCCCATTTCGTGCACGAAGACGACCGCCGTCAGTACGATCAGCGCCGGGATGACGTTCCCGGTGAAAATCCCGGGGAGCTGGAACAGTACATCCATCTCTGGTCTCTCGGTTGCGCTCAGGCCGCGGCGGATCGGCGCTTGAGGTCGGCCCGGGCGATCGTGCGCGCCGTGGAATCGAGCGCCAGCGCCTCGTCGATCGAGGAGGGCACAGCCAGCAATCCCTCGGATTCGGCGGCCGTCAAGGTAATTTCGACGATTTGGGGAATTGCGGTAAAGCCAATCCGGTTGGCGAGAAAGGCCTCTACCGCCACCTCGTTGGCGGCGTTGAGGACCGTCGCAGCTCCCCCGCCACGCTTCAGGGCCTCAACGGCGAGGCCGAGCGCCGGAAAGCGCTGCGCGTCCGCCCGTTCGAAAGTGAGCTGCCCGACGGACGCGAGATCAAGCGTCGCCACGGGCTCCCGCGCGCGCTCCGGCCAATGCAGGCAATAACCGATTGGGCGGCGCATGTCGGCCGCCCCGAGCTCGGCGTGGATGGATCCGTCGCGGAAGGTGATCAGCGCGTGCACGACGGACTGCGGATGCACGATCACATCGAGCGCCTCAGGCGCAATGCCGAACAAATGATGGGCCTCGATCAGCTCGAGGCCCTTGTTCATGAGCGTCGCCGAATCGACGGAGATCTTGGCGCCCATCGACCAGGTCGGGTGGGCGACCGCCTGTTGCGGCGTCGCGTCCTTTAGGCGCTCCGCCGGCCAGGTCCGGAACGGCCCGCCCGATGCTGTCAGCGTATAGGTGCGCACGTCGGCGGGGTCTCGCCCGTCGAGCAGCTGGTAGAGCGCGTTGTGCTCCGAGTCGACCGGCAGGACGCGCACCTTGTGCTGGCGCGCGAGCGCCATGAAGGCGCTGCCGGCACAGATCAAGCACTCCTTGTTGGCGAGCGCGATGTCGCTCCCCGCGCGGATCGCCGCCGCGGTCGCGCGGAGCCCCGCCGCACCGACGATCGCCGAGAGCACCATATCGACCGGATCGGCGGCCGCTTCCTCCATCGCTTCCGAGCCCGCCGCCGCAGCAATACCGGAGCCGAACAGGTCGTCGCGCAGCGCCATCAGGCTCGCCTCGTCCGCCACCACGGCCCGACGAGCGCCGAGCTTTCTCGCCACGTCGGCGAGCTTGGCCCCGTTCCTTCGCGCGGTGACCGCGTGGACTTCGAAGCGGTCCGGCGCTGCGGCTATCACATCGGCAGCACTGGTGCCGACGGAGCCGGTGGCGCCAAGCAGCGTCACCCGCCTGCTCATGACCCGCCCCCAGCGACGCTCGCCGGCAGCGAAAGAGTGCCGCCGCCTACGCCGAGTGCTGCAATGAGCCAGGCCAGTGCCGCGGCGCCGAAGAGGCCGTCCACCCTGTCCAGCACACCACCGTGACCGGGAATGATCGAGCCGGAATCTTTTGCGCCGAAACGCCGTTTCACCGCCGATTCGAAGAGGTCTCCGGCCTGCGCCGCGATCGAAAGGGGCACGGCGAGAGCAAGGCCGGTGCGAACATCGCCCGCCTTCGTCAACCAGGCCGTCAGCCCGCCCGCTACGATTGCCGCGGCAAGGCCGGTCAGCGCGCCGGACCACGTCTTCTTGGGCGATATCCTCGCCCAGAGCTTCGGGCCGCCGAGTGCGCGCCCGCCGAAATAGGCGGCGATATCGGTCGCCCAGACCACGATCAGGATGAAGAGAATCGCCGCCCAGCCGAACGGCTCGGCTTCTCTCAGCACGATGAACCCGGCGCAGGGAATAGCGACATAAGCCAGGCCAATGCCGATCCAGCAGAGCGTCGGCTGCCGAAGACCTGCGGCAAGTGCAAGAACAGTCGGGACGGCTATGAGAATGGTCGCCCAATGCGCGCCCATGATGGCGAGCGCCAGGAGACCGGCAATGAGGCAACCGAGGCCAATTGTGCGCGGCCAGGCGGGATCGTCCGCCTTGCCGATCAGCGTCCATTCCCAGAAGGCGATTGCCGCGACGAGCGTCACCAGCGCCGCGAAAGGAAGGCCGCCCAAAATCACGGCGGCAAGCGCGACGGGTGCGAGAATTGCGGCGGAGACGACCCGGGTCCGAAGCTCGCTTTGGCCCGCGGTGCGAGCCTGCTCAGACGCCAACCACCCCTCCGTAGCGCCGCTCGCGCGAGGCGTATTCGTTCAGGGCAGCCTCGAATTCCGCGTCGCCGAAGTCCGGCCACAGCACCGGTGGGAAGATGAGCTCGGCATAGGCCGCCTGCCACAGGAGGAAATTGCTGATCCGCTGCTCGCCTGACGTCCTGACGATGAGATCGGGATCCGGTATCCCAACAGTGTCGAGAGCTTTCTCGAATGTCGCGTGATCGATCGCTTCCGGCGCAAGCTCGCCGCGAACGGCGCGCTCGGCGAGCGCGCGGGCCGCACGCACGATCTCGTCGCGCGAACCGTAGTTGAACGCCACGGTGAGGTTCAGACCGCGATTGCCGGAGGTCACACGCTCAGCCTCTTCGATGAGGCTGCGGATGTCGGAGGGAAGCGGGTGCCGTTCGCCGATGACGCGGACCTTCACGCCGCTGCGGTTCAGCTCCGCCAGGTCGCCGCGGATGAAGATGCGCACGAGATTGAACAGGCCCTCGATCTCTTCATCGGGGCGCGACCAGTTCTCCGACGAAAAGCTGAATAGCGTCAGGTAGCGGATGCCGCGGCGCACCGCGAAGCGCACCGCTCCCCTCAGCGCCTCGACGCCGCGACGATGTCCTTCGCCGCGCGGCAGGCCGTGCGCGTGCGCCCAGCGCCCGTTGCCATCCATGATGATTCCGACGTGCCGGGGAAGCGGTCCGGAGGACGCGTCCGTTTCGCGCCGCGGCGGCTCCAGCTCGGCTGCAGCGCTGTCGGCGAGCGACGATGAAGAGCGGCTCAGCAACGCCATTCAGACCTGCACGATCTCACGTTCCTTGGCGGCGAGCATATCGTCGATTTCCTTGATGGTGGCATCGGTCAGCTCTTGCAGCTCGTCGGACTGCGCGCGCGTGTCGTCGAGGCTGTGATGGCCGTCCTTCTCGAGCTTCTTGAGCTTGTCCATACCGTCCTTACGCACGTGGCGGACCGCGATCCGCGCCTGCTCGGCATATTTGTGGCCGACCTTGACCATCTCCTGGCGCCGCTCTGCGTTGAGCTCCGGAATCGGGATGCGCAGCAGCGTGCCTTCCATGATCGGATTGAGGCCGAGATTTGCGTCGCGGATGGCGCGGTCGACCGCCGGGGCAAGCGCCTTATCCCACACCTGCACGGAAAGCATGCGGGGTTCCGGCACGTTGATCGTCGCCAGCTGATTGATCGGCATCTGCGTCCCGTAGGCGCTAATCGTGACCGGATCGAGGAGATTTGGCGAAGCGCGACCGGTTCTGAGCCCCGACAATTCCGTCTTGAGGACCGATACGGCGCCATGCATGCGGCGGCTGAGGTCCTTGAAATCGAGCCCCTGATCCATTGTTGTCATCCCAGCTTCTTCGTCGGCGCGTTGGGGCGGGGCCGATCAACCGGCGGAAACCAGCGTGCCGACCGCCTCCCCCGCCACGATTCGGGCCAAGGCTCCCGCTTCGTGCACGTTGAAGACGATTATCGGCAGTCCGTTGTCGCGGGCAAGCGCAAAGGCGGCGGTATCCATAACGGCAAGGCCGCGCGAAATGGCCTCCTGGAAGGTCACGTGGTCGTAGCGGACGGCCTTCGGGTCATGGCGCGGATCGGCGGAATAGACGCCATCGACCTGCGTGCCCTTCAAGAGCGCATCGCATTCGAGCTCCAGCGCGCGGAGCGCCGCGCCGCTATCGGTGGTAAAGAACGGATTTCCGGTGCCGCCGGCGAGCACGATGATGACCTGGCGGCTCATGTGCCAGGCCGCCCGCCGATGCACATAGGTCTCGCAAATCGAGGGCATCTCGATCGCCGACAGCGCGCGCGCTTCCATTCCCTGGCGCGACAGCGCCGCCTCGAGCGCCAGCGCGTTCATGACGGTCGCCAGCATGCCCATGTGATCGCCGGTCACGCGATCGCCGCCCTTGGCGGAGATCGCTACCCCGCGAAAAAGGTTGCCGCCGCCGATGACCACGGCGATCTGGGTGCCCGAACGGGCAACGTCGGCAATTTCGGCGGCGAAGCGGGTCAGCGCCGCGTCGTCGATCCCGAAACTCAGATCCCCCAGCAACGCCTCGCCCGAAAGCTTGAGCAGGACCCGGCTGGGCTTGGGCCTGGGGGGCATGATCGACCTCGCACCGTTTGCCGCAATTGGCGCCGCGCTGTCCGCATAAGACAAGGGCGCCGACAAGTCACGTCGGCACCCCATGAATTTGCCCCTCCACCGCGACCAGCTCGACGCGGCTCAAGCGGCTTCCACCTCCCGCTGAATGCCCTCGCCGAGCCTGAAGGCGACGAAATCCGTGACCGTGACCGCGCCGCCCAGATCCTTCGCCGCGTCCTTCAGCACCGTCTCGACGGTGCGCTCGCTGTCCATGATGAAGGCCTGCTTCAGCAGCGTCGATTCCTCGAAGAACTTGCGCAGCCGCCCCTCCACCATCTTCTCGATGATCGCATCGGGCTTGCCCGATTCGCGCGCCTGCTCGGCAAAGATGGCGCGCTCGCGCGCGATCGTCTGCGGGTCGATGCGCTCGGCGTCGACGGCGAGCGGGCTCGCCGCCGCGATATGCATGGCGATCTGCCGGCCGAGAGCGGCGAGCTTCGCTTTGTCGCCCACTGACTTGAGGCCGACGATGACGCCGATCTTGCCGAGGCCCGGTGAAATCGCCGCATGCACGTAGCTCGCAACGATCCCCGGGTCGACGGAGAGAGAGGCAGCGCGCCGCAGCGTCATGTTCTCGCCGATCGTAGCGACCGCATCGGTGATGGAGCGCTCGACGGTCGTGCCGCCCGAGATCGGGGCACGAAGCACCGATTCCAGCGCCCCATCGGTCTTCAGCGCCGCTTCGGCGACCGCTTTTGCCAGCGCCTGGAACTGATCGTTCCGCGCCACGAAGTCGGTCTCCGAGTTGAGCTCGATCATGGCGGCGCGATCGCCCGCGCCGGCGATCCCGACCAGACCCTCGACCGCCACGCGGCCGGCCTTCTTCGCGGCCTTGGCAAGGCCCTTTGTCCGCAGCCAGTCGACCGCGGCCTCCATGTCGCCGTTGGTCTCGTTCAGCGCCGTCTTGCAATCCATCATGCCGACGCCGGTCTTTTCACGCAGTTCCTTCACCATCTGCGCTGTGATGGCCATCAGGCTAGTCCTTTCAATATCTTGGAAATGCTCGACCGCTACGCGGCAGGGGGCGCGGTCTCGAGCTCAGAGCCGGATGCCTCGGTCGCCGCTGGCTTCGCGACATCCTCCGCGGCCTCGCCGGAAAAACCTTCATCGGCGAGCACCGGTTCGAGCGGAACCTCTTCCGAGGCGCCGACGTCGATGCCCTTCTCGCCCTGGGCGCGGGAGATGCCGTCGATCGCGGCGCGCGCAACGAGCTCGCAATAAAGCGCGACCGCACGACCCGCATCGTCGTTGCCGGGAATCGGAAGCGTAATTCCGTCCGGATTTGAATTGGTGTCGATCACCGCGGCAACCGGGATATTCAGCCGGCGCGCCTCGGCGATGGCAATCGCTTCCTTGTTGGTGTCGATGACGAACATGAGATCGGGCACGCCGCCCATTTCCTTGATACCGCCGAGCGAGCGCACCAGCTTCTCCCGCTCACGGGTGAGCGACAGGCGCTCCTTTTTGGTCAGGCCCTGCACGCCCTCTTCGAGCATCTGGTCGAGCGTCTTGAGGCGCTCTATCGACTTCGAGATGGTCTTCCAGTTGGTCAGCGTGCCGCCGAGCCAACGGGAATTCACGTAATACTGCGCCGAGCGTCGCGCAGCATCGGCGACGGGCTCTGAGGCCTGCCGCTTGGTGCCGACGAAAAGGATGCGGCCGCCCTTCGCCACCGTGTCGCTGATTTGCGTGAGCGCGCGATGCAGCATGGGCACGGTCTGCGCGAGGTCGATGATGTGGATGTTATTACGGACGCCGAAGATATACGTGCCCATCTTCGGGTTCCAGCGGTGTGTCTGGTGACCGAAATGCACGCCAGCCTCAAGCAGCTGGCGCATCGAAAAATCGGGAAGCGCCATAGAATTCTCCGGTTTTGTCCGCCGCGGGAAATGGCAAGAGCCAAAAGGCCGATGCCACCGGAAAGCCGGTTAGAGCTTTAGCCCCGCGTGTGAGATGGCGCGGATATAGGGCTCTGGCAGAGGGAAAGCAATGGCTCGCTCGGGCCTAACTACCGCTACCCAGTTTTTGGCTCTCCATCAGTCTCCTTCCGAACCGCGGTCAACTTCTCCACCATTGCTCCAATATCTCGGACGGGCGACCGCGGCACCCCTTTCTGGTCGATATGATCCGCATCCAAAGCGATAACTGTCTTTCCTAAGTTTCTGATCTCGCCTCGGGAAAGGAACAGTCCACACGAGCGAACAAAATAATGCTCCGATAGCCGCGCACAGTACCTATGAAGAGCAAGAAGAAACTGCGCCAAAAAAATCATGATTACTATTGCTACAATTCGCCCGGTCTGCGCGACTGCTTGCACCTTCCAATCCACTTGGCTAACCTTTAAAATAATGCCCTCCTCAGACCAGACGAATACAACAAGATAGCCGAGATATAAAAAAGACTGCAAAGAGCATGAGACAGGCAAAGGTGGCAGTAATACCGGCTATAAACTGGTTCCACAACGCTCTGGCATTAAGCCTTCGTGCGATCAGTTCCACGTCCAGAAAATCTTCACTCCTGTCCTGCATGCATCCTCCGATCGCGACGAAATGCTAGTTGGGTCGCCTGGAAACCGGGATGGTCACTTCTGCGACAGGATTTGTCCGGTCCAACACTATCGACGCGGTCTCAAAGTTAGGAAACCGGCGGATCGGCGGTTCGTAGTTCAAGACCCCGTGTGGTTCGATCGGAATGAAGAGCAGAAAATCGATGTCGCCGTTCCCGTTCTCATCATGGCCCGCCGTGACGGCATATTTTCCAAAAGGGATGTCGCGAAAGACGACCCGTCCACTTCCGTCAAAGATCTGCCCCCTCCCCTCATAGTCAAAGCGGCCGGTGGGGAACTGTTCAGGCGAGGCAAATAGCGCAGCCAGCACCTGACCGGAATTCGACGGAAGACTAACGACATTGACAACAATCTGCCCCCTTTCCTGCGCAGCCGCCGAGCCTGGAGACGCGATGGAGAACACGATCGAGCCAAACAGAAAAACAACGCCTCGAACGGACCACGTTCGGCACGAGATGCCACAAGGATCTTTGGCAAACGAGTCAATCACAAATTGCATAGGTAACCTGAGAGTCGAGGCGGCGCAAGCGGGACGATCTAGGAGCACCTTGGGGAGAATCTTGCACGCGCTCACGGGTAACGCCGGCGCTCTCTCCGTCACGCAGACGCCGCTGCCTCGATCGCCGGCAACGGCTCGCCTTCGATCGTTGCTTCAAAGCCGCGCAGGCGTTTGTAGAGGGAGATCAGCTCGATAATCGTGCTCCAGGATGTGACCAGATATTGGAACGACGATCGGGTTTGCCGGATCGGCCGGCGGGGCGCCGAACTAGGCGCCGAGCTCTGCCCCGCCTGCATACCAGCCGATAATGCAGAACAGCGACCAGATCAGGACGGAGAAGAAGAACAGCCTCGGACGAGGAAAGAAAGAGACGAACAAGTGTGAGCCCTCCACAGCCGGGTTGATATCGATCTGTCAGCCACGCCAGCACCGACCCCAGCGGCAACGCCCCTTGATATCAACGGGCGCGGTGGAGCGTACCGCATCCCGACGCTCATCGCACCCGGGCTTGAGTGCGCTTTCAACAATCCTGCAAATCAGATACCGAGGCGAGCCGGCTGTCTAATGCACAGCTAACTTCCCCTGTCGCCTAAGCGAACGCCGATGAACCGCCGTGAGGAATTCAGAGTCGACATGCTGTGTTGGATGACAGCTATGGTGGCTGCATTCAGAGCGATGCCCGAGGCAAAACGTCAGGAACTCCTTGATTGGGAAGAACGAAATCTAAACGGTTCAACGGTCTGTACATCGGATTGGCCAGGGTGGACGCAGTATGTGGGCGCCAAGCCAACCCGTTCTGACGCAGACCGCCGAGGAGATGAGACGGGCTTTGTCTATTTGGTGAGAGCAGCCTCTGGAGAGCACAAGATAGGGCGAACAAGGAATCTACGTGCCAGACTAAGAAACTTTGGTGCTTTGACACCACTTGATGTCCAGCTGGTGCACTCTTTTCCCGCCGACAAGTCGGCAAGGGCGGAAGCGTTGCTTCACAGACGGTTCGTCTCAAAGAGAATCAAAGGAGAGTGGTTCGACCTACGCGACGATGACGTCGTTGCGTTTCGTCAAATTGTGTCTTACTCGCGCGGCTCCTTCATAACTTAACGCATCTCCACATGCACAATGCCCGGCACGGCCTTGATGGCGCCGGCGACCTGCGGCGTGACGCGATATTGGCCAGGGAGTTTGACCTCCACCTCGCGCCCCTTCAACAACACCACGACGGAGACGGTCCCCTCCCCCTTGTCGAGACGGCTTGCGAGCCGCTCGATCGGCTCCGGCGCGTCGAGGAAGACGCGGATCGCCTGGGCCTTCTCGCGGCAGTTACCTCGGGCAGCTTGATTCCCAGGACGCTGGCGCGCTTCAGGTGCTTTTGCCCCGGCGTTTGCGCCGAACAGTGACAGCCTTCTTTGCTGCCGTCCAACTCGCCGCTTCCTCCCCAAAATGCCCCAAGCGAACGGTTTCGCCTTCAGGGAAGGTCACCATCAACTGCAGATCACCTCCGAGGGCGTGCACATAGTCCCGTAGGGTGGAGAGCTTCATATCGGCGCGCTTTTCTAGGCGCGATACATATACTTGGCGCCCGCCCAGGCGCTCCGCGACCTCTTCTTGGGTGACCTTCTTGGCACGGCGCAAATCGCGCAACGCCAGTTCCTCAGCGATCAGCTCCGCCGCTCTGGCTTTGATCCGGACTTGGCTTTCCGGCGACTGCTTTGCGAGGATTTCCTCGGCAGGAACCGGTCGGTACTTTGCCTTCATTTTCGCCTCGTTTCGCGGAGTGCAGAAAGATGCTCGTCGAAGCGCTCGTCGGCCTTGCGGATCATACCGCGGTAGAATCGCTTCTCGGAAACTCCAGATTTGTCAGCACCAACCAAGAGAACAGCCGCCCGTGCCGGATCAAAAGCAAACGCTACCCGCCACACTCCGCCATCTGCATGAAACCTGAGTTCTTTCATATTCGCATGCTTCGAGCCCTTTAGTGTGTCGGCTCGCGGCCTACGCATATGTGGACCCGTCAACTTCAATAGCGGGACTATCGCCAAGAGCTCTTCCCGCACGCCCTTGTTGAACCGATCAAATTCAAGCTCAAATGCCGGATGGAATATGACGGTCCAGGGCATCAAGCACAACGCCTTCTAAGGTATATACCTTATGAGGAATGTCAAGAATCTCGCACGAACCCTCTAACTTACCCCATCTCCACGTGCACGATCCCCGGCACAGCCTTGATGGCGCCGGCGACCTGCGGGGTGACGCGGTATTGGCCGGGAAGCTTCACCTCCACCTCGCGCCCTTTCAGCATGACGACGACGGAGACCGTCCCCTCCCCCTTGTCGAGGCGGCTTGCGAGCCGCTCGATCGGTTCCGGGGCGTTGAGGAAGACGCGGATCTGCTGCGCTTTCCTCGCCGCCATCGCCTCGAGCGGCTCGATACTCTGGATGCGCGCCCGCACTTCCTCCGTCTCCGGGTCGAACTCGCCGCCGATTTGCACGAAGACCGAATGCCCCGGTTCGAGGAGCTCGCGCCAGTCGGCGAGTTTTTCCTGATAGATCGTCGCCTCGAACTGCGACGTCGGGTCGGAGAGCGTGACGATGCCGATCCGCCCGCCCGTCCGCGTCCGCCGTTCCTGCCGCTGCACGACCGTCGCCGCGATTTTTCCGGTGAATTGGCGGTTCAGGCGGAGTTGCTCGAGAAACGCCTTCCAGGTCAGCCCGCCCCGCGTCTGCACGAGCGCTGCATAATCGTCGATCGGATGCGCGCTGAGATAGGTGCCGATCGCCGAAAATTCGCGCTGCAGCCGCTCCGCGGCAGGCCATGGGTCGGCCGGCGTGAGGAAGAGCCGCGTCGGCTCGCCCGAGCCGCCGAAGAGGTCGGTGATGCCGCTTGCAGTGCGCTCGCTCCGCTCCTGCGCGGCCGCGACGATGCGGCCGATATTCTCGAACAGCTTGGCGCGCTCCGGGTCGAGGCTGTCGAAGGCGCCAGCCTGCACCAGGCATTCGAGCGCCTTGCGGTTCACGATCTGCGGATCGACGCGATGCGCGAAGTCAGCGAGGTCGGCGAAGGGCGCTGCGCCGCGCACCTTGACGAGATGCTCGACCGCATGCGTGCCGACGCCCTTCAGCGCCGCGATCGCATAGACGATCCTGCCGTCCAGCGCCTCGAACGCGATCCCCGAGCTGTTGACGTCCGGGGAGACCACCTCGATGCCGAGCCGACGCGCTTCGAGGCGGAATTCGTTCAGCTTGTCGGTGTTGTTCATGTCGAGGGTCATCGACGCCGCCAAAAACTCGACCGGAAAATTCGCCTTCAGATACGCGGTTTGATAGGTGATCAGCGCGTAAGGGGCCGAGTGCGATTTGTTGAAGCCGTAATCGGCGAATTTTGCGCACGCGTCGAAGATCGCCACAGCGTCTGCATGGGCGATCTGACGCTCCACAGCGCCGGAGATGAAGCGCACGCGCTGCTTCTCCATTTCCGCGCGGATTTTCTTGCCCATCGCCCAGCGCAGGAGATCAGCCTCCCCAAGGCTGAAGCCGGCAAGATCGCGGGCGATCTGCATCACTTGTTCCTGATAGGTGATGACGCCGTAGGTCGGCTTCAGGATTGGCTCGAGTCTCGGGTGGATGTAGTCGGTTTCCTCTTTTCCGAGCTTTCGTGAGCAATAGAGAGGAATGTTAGCCATCGGCCCCGGCCGGTAGAGGGCGACGAGCACGATCAGATCCTCGAAGCGGTCGGGCTGCATGCCAACTAGTGCCCGCCGCATGCCCGAACCTTCCACCTGGAAAATGCCGACCGTCTCGCCGCGCGCCAGCATGGCAAAGGTTTTTTGATCGTCGAGCGGTATCGCGGCAAGGTCGATCTCGATGCCGCGGCGTCGGATGAGCGCGACCGCCTTTTCGAGCACCGTCAGTGTCTTCAGGCCGAGAAAATCGAATTTGACCAGCCCCGCCTTCTCGACCCACTTCATGTTGAATTGGGTGACCGGCAGCACCGAGCGCGGATCGCGGTAGAGCGGCACGAGATCGATCAGAGGCCGGTCGCCGATGACGATCCCCGCCGCATGCGTGGAGGCGTGGCGGTAGAGCCCTTCGAGCTTCATGGCGATGGTGAGGAGCTTATCGACGACGGGCTCCTGGTTTCGCGCCTCCTCGAAGCGCGGCTCGCCGGCGACCGCTTTTTCTAGCGTCACCGGATTGGCCGGATCGTTAGGGACGAGTTTGCAGAGGCGGTCGACCTGCCCGTAGGGCATTTCGAGCACGCGCCCGACGTCGCGCAGCGCCGCGCGCGCCTGTAACGTCCCAAAAGTGATGATTTGCGCAACGCGATCATTGCCATAGCGCTGCGCCACGTAGTCGATCACCTCGTCGCGGCGCTCCTGGCAGAAGTCGATATCGAAGTCGGGCATCGACACGCGCGCGGGATTGAGAAAGCGCTCGAAGAGCAGCCCGAAGCGAAGCGGATCGAGGTCGGTGATGGTGAGCGCCCAGGCGACGACCGAGCCGGCGCCGGAGCCACGGCCCGGCCCGACCGGGATTTTTCGCGCCTTCGCCCATTGGATGAAATCGGCGACGATCAGAAAATAGCCGGGATACTTCATCGCCTCGATGACGCCGAGCTCGAAGGCGAGGCGCTCGCGGTAATCTTCCTCCTCAAAGCCCGGCGCGAGGCCCTGCGCCGCAAGGCGCCGCGTGAGCCCTGCTTGGGCCTGTCGTTGGAGCTCACGAGCCTCCTCGCGCCCCGCCGATTCCGCGTCTGCGGCGGTCGCCACGAAGCGCGGCAAGATCGGCTGCACGACATGCGGTCTGGTCCGGCACCGGAGGGCAATTTCGACAGTGTTTTCCAACGCTTCCGGAACATCGCTGAAGCGCCGCATCATCTCCGCGCGCGTAGCGAAATGGTGTTCTGGGGTCAGCCTGCGGCGGTCGTCGCTCGAGAGGAGCCGGCCCTCGGCGATGGCGAGGAGCGCGTCGTGCGCTTCAAAATCCTCGGCACGCGGAAAGAACGGCTCGTTGGTTGCGACCAGCGGCAGGTCGAACCGGTAGGCCAACTCGATGACGGCGGGCTCCGCCTGGCGCTCGACATCCATGTCGTGCCGTTCCAGCGCAACGTAGAGGCGGTCGCCTAAGATGCGCTTCAGCGCCTCAATGCGAGCCTCCGCCAAGGCCGTCTCGCCCGCTGCGAGGATCGGATAGAGCGGTCCGTCATGCCCGCCCGTGAGCGCGATTAGGCCATCCGCCGCAGCGGCGAGCACGTCGAGCGCAATCGGCTCCGCACGGCCCGCTTCGCCGAGATAGAAGTCTGTCACAAGCCTGATCAGCCCGCGATAGCCCGCATCAGTCGCAGCGAGCAAGAAGAGCGGCGCGACATGGCGCGAACGCCGGTGCGGCCCCGGCCGCCGCGCCTCGTACTCCGCCTCCGGCTCGAAGCGGATCGGCAGCTTAGCTCCGATGAGCGGCTGGATGCCCGCGCCCGCGGCCTTTTCCGAAAATTCGAGCGCGCCGAAAAGGTTCGCCGTATCGGTGACGCCGACGGCGGGCATCCCGTCCTCGGCCGCGAGCTTCACCAACGCGGCAAGCGGCAGCGCCCCTTCGAGCAGCGAATAGGCCGAATGGCAGTTCAGATGAATGAAGCCGGGACTATTCGCCAAGCGTGCATCCTTTCGCCCGAGAGATGGACCCGCCGCGCCCGCCCGTCCAGGGGCGCGCGACCGCTGTCCCCTCCTCAGACCTTGGACAGAGTCGCTGCCGGGCGGTCCAGCCAATCGAGACTCCGCGCTCCGTTCACAGGCCTTGCGCCGCCCTCTCCAGCGTGATACTTAAGTGAATGCTTCAGTATTCGATCTCGCTCGATCTCATGTTCCAGGCGCTCGCCGACCCTGGCCGGCGGTTGATGGTGGAGCGGCTATGCCGCGGGCCGGCTTCGGTCAGCGAACTCGCGCAGCCGCTCGCCATGTCGCTCTCGGCCGTGGTGCAGCACCTGCAGGTGCTGGAGGCGAGCGGCCTGGTGCACTCGGAGAAGGTCGGGCGCGTGCGCACCTGCCGCATAAAGCCTGGAGCGCTGCAGGCGGCCGAGCGCTGGATCAACGAGCGGCGGACGAGCTGGGAGCGCCGCCTCGACCGGCTCGGCGCCTACCTCGCCGAGCAAGCCAAGACAGAACCACTGGAGTAAGTCATGACCAAACGATCCGTGACGCACACCACCTTCGTCATTGAGCGCACATATGACGCCTCGCCCGCACGGGTGTTCGCCGCCTGGTCCGACCGCGTGGCAAAGGCACGCTGGTTCGTCGGCCCGGACGAGTGGCAAAGCTCCGACCACGAGCTCGATTTCCGGGTCGGGGGCCGCGAGCACGTCAGCGGCGGGCCGAAGGGCGGCCCGATCCATTCCTTCGACGCGCTCTATCAGGACATCGTGCCGGACGAGCGCATCATCTACACCTACGACATGCATCTCGACGACAAGCGGATTTCGGTGTCGGTCGCGACAGTGGAGCTCAAGCGCGCCGGCGCCGGCACGCGGCTCGTCTTCACCGAACAGGGCGCCTTCCTCGACGGCTTCGACGATCCTTCGCTGCGCGAGCGTGGGACGAAGGACTTGCTCGACGCCCTCGGCGCAGAACTCGAGCGCCAGTCGGCGAGAGCGTAACCTCCGTAGCCCGCATGGAGCGGAGCGCAATGTGGGTTCACGCGGCGCCAGTCCCCGGATTTCGCTTCGCTCCATCCGGGCTACCTCCACGCAAATCGAAAGCGAGCCCATGTCCCTAACACTCTATTTTCATCCCCTCGCGTCGTTCTGCTGGAAGGCGCTCGTCGCGCTCTACGAGAACGACACTCCGTTCGAGCCGCACATCGTCGACCTCGGCGACGCGGGCTCTCGCGCGGACTTCACGAAAATCTGGCCGCTCGCCAAATTCCCCGTGTTGCGCGACGATGCGAAGGATCGCACGGTTGCGGAGGCGACGGTCATTATCGAATACCTCGACGCCGCCTATCCCGGCCCGACGCGGTTTCTGCCCGCCGACAAAAATCAGGCATGGCAGGCGCGCATGTGGGATCGCGTCTATGATCACTACATCCACGAGCCGATGCAGAAGATCGTGACCGACCGGCTGCGCCCGGCGGGCAAGAACGATCCGCATGGCGTGGAGCAGGCGGAGGCGCAGATCCGCGAAGCCTACGCACTGGTCGACCGCGAAATCGGATTGCGGCAGTGGGCCATGGGGGATGCCTTTTCCCTGGTCGACTGCGCGGCGGCTCCGGCGCTCGCCTATGCGACGCTGGTTGTCCCGTTCGATGGGACATTCAAGAATCTGCCGGCCTATCTCGAGCGCCTGAGGGAACGTCCCTCCTTCGCGCGAGTGCTGGCGGAAGCCGAGCCGTACTTCAAGTTCTTTCCGATGGAGACGAAGCCACAGCTCGGCCGAAGCGCGACCGCGCCTCGCTGATGGGACCAGGCAGGGAGTCCGCAGATGCCTTCAGCAAACAAGTCGGACATGATCCAAAGTCTTTTCGCCGCCTACAGGTCGAAGCAGCGGAAGGTCGTGGAAGATCTCCTCGCCGACGACTTTACCTTCACCAGCCCCTACGACGACGCCATCGACAAGGCTACGTATTTCGAGCGCTGCTGGCCGAACAGCAACCTCATAAAAATGCATGTCATCGAGCGAATCCGCGAGGAGGGCGACGAAGCGTTCGTGCTCTACAAATGCACCACGAATGACGGAAAAGAATTCCGCAACGTCGAGATCTTTCGCTTCGATGGGGATCGCGTGGCGGCGATCAACGTCTACTTCGGCGCCACCTACAAGGACGGCGCTTTCGTCAAGCAGCAATGAGACGACGGCCGCGAAAGCAGCGGGACTCGATCGCCGTTGCTGACGCTGACGCTGACGACCACGTCAAAAAGCGCGATCAAAGGAGAGAGCCCACATCCGCCCTCGCCTCCCTCCGCCAAAAATGAGAATTCGAAGTGTCGATCTGGGGGAGCCTCGTTCGTCGTGTCGTCAAGGACCGGGTCTAGGCATCGAACGCTATTGAACCCTCCGAATCGCTTGGCTCCCGCGTGAAGAAGGAAAAGTCGTTATGACAAGCATCGACGGTCGCAGACGCTGGCTGGCGCTGATCGTCCTCTGTCTCGGCGACCTGATGATCGTCCTCGATACGACAATCGTGAATGTCGCATTGCCGTCGATCAGGGAGGATCTCGCCTTCTCCGAGACCTCGCTCGTCTGGGTGGTGAACGCCTACATGCTCACCTTTGGCGGGTTCCTGCTGCTCGGCGGCCGGCTGGGCGATCTTTTCGGACACCGAAAACTGTTCCTGATCGGCATCACCCTCTTCACGCTCGCATCGCTCGCCTGCGGACTGGCGAACTCGCGGGGGTTGCTTACCGGGGCCAGGGCCGTGCAGGGGCTCGGCGGCGCCGTCGTCTCGGCGGTTGCGCTGTCGCTGATCATGACCCTCTTCACGGAAGCTGGCGACCGGGCGAAAGCAATGGGCGTCTTCGGATTCGTGATGGCCGGAGGTGGGAGCGTCGGTGTGCTTCTTGGCGGCGTCCTGACAAGCGCGCTCGACTGGCACTGGATCTTTCTGGTCAACCTTCCGATCGGCGTCGCGGTCTTCGTCCTCTGCCTGGTGCTCCTGCCGTCCGGCCGCGGCGTGGATTCCACCGCGCGGCTCGATGTCGCCGGCGCCGTCACAGTCACGACCGCGCTGATGCTCGCCGTCTATGCGATTGTTAACGGCAGCCAGGCCGGCTGGACGTCTGGCCAAACCCTTGGCCTACTCGCCGCCGCAGTGGCGTTGTTGGCGCTCTTCCTGGCCATCGAGGCTCGCGTAAGCTCGCCGCTCATGCCCCTCCGCCTGTTCCGGCTGCGGAATGTTGCGACCGTGAACGTCGTCGGCATCCTGTGGTCCACCGCGATGTTTGGCTGGTTCTTCCTTTCCGCGCTCTACCTTCAGACCGTGCTCGGCTACAGCCCGCTCGAGGTCGGCCTCGCCTTCCTGCCTTCAAACCTGATCATGGGCGCTTTCTCGCTCGGCCTCTCGGCTAAGATCGTCATGCGTTTCGGGATCAAACTGCCGCTCACAGCTGGAATGATGCTGGTCGCGCTCGGCCTCGGACTCTTCGCGCTTGCGCCGGTCGACGGAGATTTCGTGCTTCATGTGCTCCCCGGCATGATCGTCCTAGGCCTCGGCGTCGGCGTCGCGTTCAACCCGGTGCTGCTGGCCGCCATGAGCGGCGTCGAGCCGAGCGAGTCCGGCCTTGCCTCGGGAGTCGTCAACACCTCGTTCATGATGGGTGGGGCGCTCGGGCTCGCAATCCTTGCGAGCCTTGCCGCGGCCCGCACCGAGAGCCTGCTCGCCTCCGGGGAAAACTCGCTCGTCGCGCTAACCGGCGGCTACCACGCTGCCTTCATCGTGGGCGCCCTCTTTGCCGCCGGCGCGGCCTTGCTCAGCGCGCTGCTGCTTCTGAACCGCGGGCGCAGGAGCCTGAAAGTAGAAGACCAGCCGACATTCCGGCGGTCGCCGAAGCCGAGTGATGCGAGGAAATTGGAGGCGCACAAATCTGAAGGCGAACTCGCGCCGGCTGGTCATTCCATCTTCGCCGGGACGATCGCTCCATCCTCGATGGTGACGGTGCGGTCCATCTCTGCGGCCAGTGCGTAATTATGGGTCGCGATCAGCGCGGCGAGACCCGATTCGCGCACCAGCGCCTTGAGCGTCGAAAAAACGTGCCCCGCCGTCTTCGGGTCGAGGTTCCCGGTCGGCTCGTCGGCGAGGAGAAGGCGCGGCGCGTTCACCACGGCGCGGGCGATCGCCACCCGCTGCTGCTCGCCGCCAGAAAGCTCCCCCGGCCGGTGCGTCGCCCGCTGGTCGACGCGGAGATATTTGAGAAGCTCCAAGGCGCGCACCTCCGCCTCGCGGCGGTGAAGGCCGGCGATCATCTGCGGCAGCACGAGGTTTTCGAGCGCCGAGAATTCCGGCAGCAGATGATGGAACTGATAGACGAAGCCGATTTGCCGGCGCCGCATCGCCGTGCGCGCGTCGTCGCCAAGACGCGACGCCGCTTCGCCGTTGATCAGGACCTCGCCCGCGTCGGGGTATTCGAGCAGCCCGGCGATGTGGAGGAGCGTCGACTTCCCTGCCCCCGATGGCGCGACGAGCGCCACCATTTCGCCGACCGCGACGGAGAGGTTCGCATCCTTCAGCACGACGAGCGGCCCGGAGCCGGTCTTGTAGGCGCGCGCAACGCCTTCCAGCGCGAGCGCACCTTTCAGCGCCGCGCCCTTCAGCTCAGCCGCAGCGGGCGCGGGGCTCTCGGCTTTGACTTCACGGGCCGGTTCTTCGCTCATTCGTAGCGCAGCGCCTCCACCGGATCGAGTCTCGCCGCCCGCCACGCCGGATAGAGCGTGGCGAGGTAGGAAAGTCCGAGCGCAAGTAGCGCGATCGCGGTCGTTTCCGCCGGGTCCATATCGGCGGGAAGCGTGGAAAGGAAATAGAGCTCCGGCGCGAAAACCTCGGTCTGCGTGATGAAGGACACGAATTCGCGGAGCGATTCGATGTTGACGCAGATGAGCGTGCCGATCGCCAGCCCCGCCAGCGTTCCGACGGTGCCGATGCTGGCACCGGTGATGAAGAAGACCCGCAGGATCGCTCCCCTCGTCGCCCCCATGGTGCGCAGAATCGCGATGTCCCGGCCCTTGTCCTTCACCAGCATGATGAGCCCGGAAATGATGTTGAGCGCGGCGACGAGCACGATCAGCGTCAGGATCGTGAACATGACGTTCCGCTCCACCTGCAGAGCATTGAAGAAGGTGACGTTGCGCATGCGCCAATCGGTGGTGAAGACGGGCCGCTTGGCGGCCTCCTCCACTGCTGACCGGAGCGCGCCGACGTTATCGGGGTCGTTGAGATAGACCTCGATCGCCTGCGCCGAATCCGGGCTGTTGAAGTAGAGCTGTGCTTCCGAGAGCGGCATGAAGACATAGGTCGAATCATATTCCGACATGCCGATCTGAAAAATGCCGGCGACCGGATAGGACTTGACCCGGGGAGACGTTCCGAGCGGGGTGATCGCGCCCCTCGGGCTGATGAGTGTGACCTTGTCGCCGACATTGACGCCGAGCGATTGCGCCAGCCCGGTGCCGATCGCCACGCCGCCGGAATTGTCGAAATCGAGGAGCCCGCCGCTGTCCTCCACCGAGCCGGAGATCTTCTCCATGCCGAGGAGGTCGGGGCCGCGAATTCCCCGCACCAGGACCCCGGAGCCGCCGGTGCTCGGGCCGGAGGCAAGCGCCTGGCCCTCGATGATCGGTATCGCCGCCTTCACCCCCGGCACGGCCGAGATGCGCTTCGCGACCTCGTCATAGTCGGTGAGGTCGCTTTCGATCGGCTGCACGATAATGTGGCCGTTGATGCCCAGAATCTTGTCGAGAAGCTCGGCGCGAAAGCCGTTCATGACGGCCATCACCACCACCAGCGTAGCCACGCCGAGCATGATGCCGAGGAAGGAAAAGACGGCGATGACCGAGATGAAGGCTTCCTTGCGGCGCGGGCGGAGATAGCGAAGCGCGAGCATCCATTCAAACGCCGAGAAGGGCCGTGTCGCCTTCACCCTTGTCGCCGGGGATTCGGTCATGCTCGCCCGCCTCCGACGATGCTGGTGATCAGGCGGTTCATTGCGGCATCGATGGAAAGCGTCTCGCGCTCGCCTGTCGCGCGCCGTTTTATCTCCACTTCGCCGCTGCTCGCCCCGCGCGGACCGACGATCAGCTGCCACGGGAGGCCGATCAAATCCATAGAGGCGAATTTCGCTCCCGCCCGCTGGTCGACGTCATCGTAAAGCACGGAAATTCCAGCACTTTCTAGCCGTACCGCGAGGCCATCCGAAACTTCGTCCGTGGCCTCGTCGCCGGGCTTCAGATTGATGAGACCAACCGAGAATGGCGCCACGCTGTCCGGCCAGATGATGCCGTTGTCGTCGTGGCTCGCCTCAATGATGGCGCCGACGAGCCGCGACACGCCGACCCCGTAGGAGCCCATGTGAACGGCGTGTTCGGCGCCGTCCGGACCAGTGACGCGGCCTCGCATCGGCTCCGAATACTTGGTTCCGAAGTAGAAAATATGGCCGATCTCGATGCCGCGGGCGGCAACGCGCCGTTCCGGAGGCAGTGCGGCGAAGGCCGCCTCGTCGTGCTTTTCGTCGGTCGCTGCATAGGGCTTCGTCCAGCGCTCGACGATAGGCGACAGGTCGGAGCGGAAATCCGTGTCCTCGCCCGGCACCTCGAAATCCAGGAGACCCTTGTCGCAATAGACGGCGCTCTCGCCCGTCTCGGCGAGGATAACGAATTCGTGGCTGAGATCGCCGCCGATCGGCCCGGAATCAGCGCGCATCGGGATGGCCTTCAGACCGAGCCGCGCGAACGTTCTGAGATAGGCGACGAACATCCGGTTATAGGAGTGACGCGCGCCCTCGAAATCGAGGTCGAAGGAATAGGCGTCCTTCATGAGGAATTCGCGACCGCGCATGACGCCGAAGCGCGGGCGCACCTCGTCGCGAAATTTCCATTGGATATGGTAGAGGTTGAGCGGCAGGTCGCGATACGAGCGTACATAGGCGCGAAAGATGTCGGTGATCATCTCCTCGTTGGTCGGCCCGTAGAGCATGTCGCGCGCGTGGCGGTCGACGATTCGCAGCATCTCCTTGCCGTAATCCTCGTAGCGGCCGCTCTCGCGCCAAAGCTCGGCCGACTGGACGGTCGGCATCAGCACTTCGAGCGCCCCTGCCCTGTCCTGCTCCTCGCGCACGATCTGCTCGATCCGCTTCAGAACCCGCGCGCCCAGCGGCAGCCAGGAATAGATGCCCGCTGCCTGTTGTCTGATCATCCCCGCCCTCAGCATCAGCCGATGCGAGACGATCTCGGCCTCTTTCGGCGTCTCCTTTAGGATAGGCAGGAAGTAGCGGGACAGCAGCATCGGCCGTGAATCATCTGGGAATTCGGGCGAGATGACCGTATCGAACCCGGCTTGGCAAGAGTCGATGCCCTCGCCCATTCGGGACAGCTGCCGATTGCGCCGAAATCGGGCAACGCGCCAAAATTTTCGGCAACCGCATGGAAGGGTAGTGACATGCCATTTCCGATCGGCTATGGTCCGCGGACTAAGAAGGTGCCTCGACACCGAATACTCGCGGTCCAAGTCTTGGGAGGACTTCGTCAAACAGCGCGTCGAGTGCGTGGATGATGAACGGTTAATCGCGAAGGTCTAGAGCAAGGCAAAGCCTTGCTCTTTTTCGTTTCTGGTCATCGGTAATCATTGCGGATCTTTAGGGAAGCAGGTCTTCCAGCGTCATTTCATACACGCCGAAGTAGAGATACACGCCGGCAAAGATGACTGCCGCGAGCAATGTTGTCGCCGCCGCGCGCCGTACGAGGTACGGCCGGTGCGGAGCGCCCGCATCTGTCCCCGGCGTTACGTCCTCCATCTCGTGCTGGCTCCTCACCCCGAACGGCAGCACCACGAAGAGGCAAAGCCACCAAATGACGAAGAAGATGGCGATCGAGGGAAGCAGACTCATTTCGCCGCTTCCTCCAGCTCGATCAGCGTGCCGGCGAAATCCTTCGGGCTGAGGAAAATGACCGGCCGCCCGTGCGCGCCGGGCTTTGGTTCGCCGTCGCCGAGGATGCGGGCGCCCTCACGCCGCAGGCGGTCGCGAGCGGCGCAGATGTCGTCCACTTCGTAGCAGACGTGATGCATGCCGCCGGCCGGGTTGTGGGCCAGGAACGCGGCAATCGGCGAGCCCTCGCCGAGCGGCTCCAGCAGCTCGATTCGCGTGTTTGGAAGGTCGACGAAGACGACGCTGACCCCGTGCTCGGGGAGCGCCTCCGGTTCTGACACTCGGGCGCCGAGCTTGTCGCGATAGAGGCGCGCCGCCGCCTTGACGTCGGGGACCGCCAACGCAACATGGTTGAGGCGCCCAAGCATTTTTCAGTCGCTCACATGCACGACATGCACGATCGTCTGCGGCTTCTTTCCCCAGGCCGTGTCGATTTCGCTGCGCACCGCCCGCCGCACCGCCTCCCGCACCGCCTCCGCGTCGCGGCGGCGGGCCTTCGGCAGCGCGTCGAGCGCTTCGTCGACCGCCTCCTCCACGATCCCGCGGAAAGCCGCGCCCTCTGCGTCGGTCTCCGGCACGCCCGAGAGGACGATCGTCGGGTCCTCCAGCACGTCGCCCCCGTCCGAAAGCACGATCGCGATGCTGACCAGCCCGGCGAAGCTCATCCGGCGACGATCGCCGACGCCGCTTGCCTCATGCGACACGATGAGCCGCCCGTCGCGATACAGCCTTCCGTGGGTGACGTTGTCGATGAGTTCGGCGCGGCCCGGCGCAAGGCGAATCATCTGGCCGTTGCGGATTTCGATCACCTGCGGAACTCCAGCCGCGCGGGCGAGCTTCGCCTGCTCGTGGAGGTGCAGCGCCTCCCCGTGCACGGGTATGACGATCTGCGGCTTCGTCCAATCGTAGAGCTGTCGAAGCTCGTCACGACGCGGATGCCCCGAAGTGTGAACGAGCCCGTCGCGGTCGGTAATCACCTCGGCGCCGAAATCGACCAACGCGTTGATGATCGAGTTCACCGCCTTCTCATTGCCGGGGATGGTGCGCGACGAGAAGATCACCCGGTCGCCGGGCGACAGGGTGATCGAACGCGGATCCTTGGCGGCGATCTTGGCGAGCGCCGCCCTAGGCTCGCCCTGGCTCCCCGTCATCAGCGCCACCACCTTGTTCCGCGGCAGATGGGAATAGGTTTCCTGGTCGAGGAACTCCGGCAAGCCGTCCAGATAGCCGAGTTCCCGCGCCACATCGACGGAGCGGCGGATGGCGCGGCCGACGACCACGACATCCCGGCCGGCGCGGTGGGCGGCCGCGGCCACAGCGTGGATGCGGCCCACGTTGGAGGCGAAGGTCGTCACCGCCACGCGCTGCGGGGCTTCGGCAATGAGGCGCTCCAGTACCCGCGCGACCTCGCCCTCGCTCGGGCTGATACCGTCGCGAATGGCATTGGTGGAGTCGGAAATGACCGCGAGCACACCTTCCTCGCCGAGCGCCGCGAATCGGTCGCTGTCGGTGGAGGGGCCAACTCCCGGCGCCGGATCGAGCTTCCAGTCGCCTGTATGGAGCACGGTTCCCGCAGGTGTGCGGATGGCGAGCGCATTCGATTCGGGGACGGAGTGGGAAACCGAAATGTACTCGACTTCGAACGGGCCGACCTTGAAGCTTTCGCGCGGCCTGACGACGGTGACCGGAATCTTTGGTGCATTCTGTTCGCCGGCGCGCTTGGCTTCGAGGAGTGCGGCCGCGAACCGAGTCATGAAGACCGGCGCCCGCAGCTGCGGCCAGAAGTCCAGCAGTGCACCATAGTGATCCTCATGCGCGTGGCTGATCACGATCCCGGCGAGGTCCGCTTTGCGCTCCAAGATGTAGCGAATGTCGGGAAGCACCGCATCGACGCCCGGAAGCTCCTCTCCGAGGCCGAAAGCGACGCCCATGTCGACGGCGAGCCATTTGCGACTGCGCCCACGGCCGTAACCGTAGAGCGCGAGGTTCATGCCGATCTCGCCGACGCCACCGAGCGCCACGAAAACCAGCTCGTCTGCCGCCGCCATCAGCACGCCACCGTGGAGGCGGCGCCGAAATGCACTTCGCCGGCGCTGATCGCGCGGAAAGAGCCGTCGCGGGCGCGCACGATCAGCCGGCCTTCGTCGTCGATTGTTTCGAAAGTGCCGCGAAGGATGTCGTCGCCACTCTTGACGGCAATCGGCGCACCGAGCCCTGCGGCCCGCTGAAGCCACTGGTCGCGAATCACGGCGAAGCCGCGGCCCTCGTTCCATTGCTCTTCCTGATCGACCCAGGCCTCGGCCAGCGCCGTGAACAGCGCCTCGGCGCTCAGGCCCGCGCCGCATTCGGCAAGCGACGTCGCCGGATAGGGCATCCCGTCCGGCGCGTGACGCACATTCACGCCGAACCCGATCACCACAATGTTGCGGGTGTCGGACAGCGTCACCGCCTCGAGCAGGATTCCGGCGACCTTGGCGCCATCGCAAAGGACGTCGTTGGGCCACTTCAGGGCGAGCCGGTCGCCGCCCCCTGACGCCTCATCGAGGGCGATACTGACGCCGATCGAAGGTGCTGCTGCCCGGATGGCGCTTTCGAGAGCCAGGCCCGCCGCGAAGCCGAGCGTGGCCGAGGCGGAGCCCCGTTCGGGCTGAACGATCAGCAGGCTTGCCGCGAGATTGCCATCCGGCGTCTGCCACGGCCGGCCGCGGCGGCCGTGGCCCGCGGTCTGCAGCTTGGCGACAACCCAGAGCCGTCCTGGATCGCCCGTCGTCGCCCGTGCCAGCGCCTCGGTGCTGGTCGAGCCGATCGTGTCATAAGCCGCAAGCCGATAGCCTGCCGCGCTCGCCCTTGGCCCGAATTCGAAAGCCATGCCTAGAACAGACTACGCGCTGCGGCGCCCGCCGCTTCGACGAGCGGCGATGCTATCAGAACAAAGGCGAGCACGAGCACGCCCGACACTCCGAGCACCGTGCCGAGTTCCGGCGGAAGTGGCTCGAAAGCGCCCTCCGGCTCATCGAAATACATGATCTTGACGATCCTCAGATAGTAATAGGCGCCAACCACGCTCGCCACGACTCCGATCACTGCGAGCGCATAGAGCCCCGACTGAATCGCGGCGAGGAATACATAATACTTCGCAAAGAAGCCGGCGAGCGGCGGAATGCCGGCGAGCGAGAAGAGGATCGTCCCGAGCAGGAACGCCATTGCTGGCTTGGTCCGCGCCAGTCCCGCAAGTGACGCGATGTCCTCCACCATCTTGCCGTTCCGCCGCATCGCGAGAATCGCGGCGAACGCGCCGAGCGTCATGACCATGTAGATGACGACATAGACGATCACGCCCTGCACCCCCTGCTCGCTGCCGGCCGCGAGCCCGATCAGCGCGAAGCCCATATGGCTGATCGAGGAGTAAGCCATCAGGCGCTTGATGTTCGCCTGCCCGATCGCGGCGAAGGCGCCGAGCACCATCGACGCGATCGATACGAAAGCAACGATCTGCTGCCAGTCGGCCGCAATCGGCGCGAAGGCCTCGATCACGACGCGGACGAAGAGCGCCAGCGCCGCGAGTTTCGGCGCCGAGGCGAAGAAAGCCGTCACCGGCGTCGGCGCGCCCTCATAGACGTCGGGCGTCCACATGTGGAAGGGCACCGCGGATATCTTGAAGGCAAGCCCGGCGAGCACGAAGACGAGCCCGACGACGAGTCCGAGCGAGCGGCCATCGGCGAGCGCCGCCGCGATCGGCTGAAATCCCGTGTGTCCCGTAAAGCCATAGACGAGCGACGCGCCGTAGAGGAGCATGCCGGAGGAGAGCGCGCCGAGCACGAAATATTTGAGCCCGGCCTCGCTCGAGCGCGCATCGTCGCGATGGATCGCCGCGACCACATAGGATGCGAGCGCGCTCAGCTCGAGACCGAGATAGAGGCTGATCAGATCGTTCGCCGAGATCATCACCAGCATGCCGAGCGTGGCGAGGATGACGAGCACCGGGAATTCGAAGCGCTCAAATCCCTCCGCGCGAGCGAAGCGCCAGGCGAGCACGATTGAGACGGCCGAACCGATGAGCGCGGCGACCTTCATGAACTTTGCAAAGCCGTCGACCACGAAGGCGCCATTCCAGATCGCGCCGCTTTGATCCGTGCCCACGACCGCGGCGATGGCGAGCGCGAGCACGGCGATCGCGAGCGCGTTGACCAGACGCGCCGAGCGATCGCCGGAAAAAACACCGATCATCAGCAGCGCCATCGCGCCGGCCGCCAGCACCAGCTCCGGCAGGATCATCGCGAGCGCGGGGAATTCGGCCGCATTCATTCCTGGCTCCCTCGCCTCGCCTGCTCGGCCAGCGCCGTTGCCGGCCCACCGGCGATCGCCGCCTGATAGTTTTGGACAAGCTGGTCGACCGACGCTCCCGTCACCTTCAAGATCGGCGCCGGATAAACGCCGAAGAAGATGGTGAGCGCCACGAGCGGAACCAGGATGACCTTTTCTCGGAGGCTGAGGTCGAGAATGCCGGCGAGGCTCGGCTTCTCGAGCTTGCCAAAAATCATCCTTCCATAGAGCCAGAGCGCGTAGCAGGCCGAGAGAACCACGCCGGTGGTCGCCAGCACGGCGACCCAGGTGTTCACCTGGAACACGCCGACCAAGGTTAGGAACTCCCCGACGAAGCCGGATGTGCCGGGAAGGCCGACATTCGCCATACTGAAGACCATGAAGGCGAAGGCATACCAGGGCATGCGGTTGACCAGGCCGCCATAGGCGTCGATCTGGCGCGTATGCATGCGGTCGTAGACGACGCCGACGCACAGGAACAATGCGCCTGAGACGATGCCGTGCGAGAGCATCTGGAAAATGCCGCCCTGCACCCCCTGCACCGTCATGGAGAAGATGCCCATCGTGACGAAGCCCATATGCGCCACGGAGGAATACGCAATCAGCTTCTTCACGTCCTCCTGCATCAGCGCCACGAGCGAGGTGTAGATGATGGCGACGATCGAGAGCGCATAGACGAGCGGCGCGAGGTCGGCGCTGGCGAGCGGGAACATCGGCAGCGAGAAGCGGAGAAATCCGTAGCCGCCCATCTTAAGGAGGATCGCCGCGAGCACCACCGAGCCCGCGGTCGGCGCCTCCACATGCGCGTCGGGGAGCCACGTATGTACCGGCCACATCGGCAGCTTCACCGCGAAGGAGGCGAGGAAGGCGAGGAACAGCCAGGTCTGCATCGAGGCAGGGAACGGATGCGTGAGGAGCTCCGGGATCGAGGTCGTCCCCGCCTCCCAGTACATCGCCATCATGGCGAGGAGCATCAGCACCGAGCCGAGCAGCGTATAGAGGAAGAACTTGAACGCGGCGTAGACGCGCCGCGCGCCGCCCCAGACCCCGATGATGAGGAACATCGGGATCAGTCCCGCCTCGAAGAACACGTAGAAGACGATGAGGTCGAGCGCGGTGAAGACGCCAATCATCAGCGTCTCCAGCACCAGGAAGGCGACCATGTATTCCTTCAGCCGGCTTTCGATCGCCCGCCAGCTCGCCAGGATACAGAACGGCATCAGGAAGGTGGTGAGGATCACGAACAGCATGGAGATGCCGTCGACCCCCATGCGATAGCTCATGAAGCCGACGGTCCAGTCCGCCTCCTCGACGAACTGAAAGCCGGGATTGTCCGGATCGAAGTTCCACCAGATGAGGAGCGAGACGAGGAACGTGAGCAGGGTGACGCCGAGCGCGACATTCAGGATGTTGCGCCGCACCGCCGGCCCCTCGCCGCGGATGAACAGGAAAATGATCGCCGCGCCGGCAAGCGGCAGGTAGGTGACGGTCGAGAGGATGGGCCAGTTCATCGTGCGCTCCCGGAGGCGAAGGGCGCACTCCCTCCCCCCTTGTGGGGGAGGGTTGGGGTGGGGGTCTCTCCGCGCCAGCCGACCGTCGAGGGAGTGGCAGCGCCCCTCCCCCATCCCCTCCCCACAAGGGGGAGGGGTGAAGTCGGCAAAGGTGTTTGAACCGGAGGCCTCATCCCGAAAACATCATCCAGGTGACGAGGAGAGCGATGCCCAAAAGCATCGCGAAGGCGTAGTGGTAGAGATAGCCGGTCTGCAGGCGGACCACGTTCCGCGTCACGTCGATGACGCGCGCCGACACCCCGTCCGGTCCAAAACCGTCGATCAGCCAGCCGTCGCCCTTCTTCCAGAGGAAGCGACCGAGCGCCATCAGCGGCCGGACGAGAAGCGCATCATAGATCTCGTCGAAATACCACTTGTTTAAGAGGAAGCGGTAGAGGAGCTGATGCTGCTCGGCGAGCCTTGCCGGCGCCTCCGGCCGCGCGATGTAGAACCGGTAGGCGACGACGAAGCCGAGGATCATGGCGATGGTCGGCAATAACGCGATCCAGAAGGGAGTGTGGTGCATCTCTTCCAGGAGATGCTCGTCGACGACGAGCGACCCCTTCCAGAATTCCACTACCGCTTCGCCGATGAACGGGCCGGCGAAAATCAAACCCGCGAAGAGCGCGCCCGCCGCCAGAATGTAGAGCGGCACCAGCATCACTTGCGGGCTTTCGTGGGCGTGCTCCATGACCTCCGCCGGAGCGCGCGGCTTGCCGTGGAAGGTCAGAAAAATGAGGCGCCAGGAGTAGAACGAGGTGAAAGCGGCGGCGATCACCAGGAGAATAAACGCGAAGAGCCCGACGCTCGCCTCAGCCGCGTGCGTCGTCTCGATCACCGCGTCCTTAGAGAAATAGCCGGCCGTCAGCGGAAAACCGGTCAGCGACAGCGTGCCGACGAGCATCATCGCATAGGTCACGGGGATGACCGTGCGGAGCCCTCCCATCTTCCGCATGTCCTGCTCGTCGGCGACGGCGTGGATGACCGAGCCGGAACCGAGGAAGAGCAGCGCCTTGAAGAAGGCGTGCGTGAAGAGGTGAAAAATCGCCACCGGATAGGCGCCGACGCCGAGCGCGACGAACATGTAGCCGAGCTGCGAGCAGGTCGAATAGGCGACGACGCGCTTGATGTCGTTCTGCACGAGGCCGACCGTTGCCGCGAAGAAAGCGGTGATCGCGCCGACCAGCACGACGACGGAAAGCGCCGTCGCCGAGAGCTCGAAGATCGGCGAGAGCCGCGCCACCATGAAAACGCCGGCGGTCACCATGGTCGCGGCATGGATCAAGGCGGAAACCGGCGTCGGCCCCTCCATCGCGTCGGGCAGCCAGGTGTGGAGCGGCACCTGCGCCGACTTGCCCATGGCCCCCATGAAAAGGAGCAGGCAGACGACGGTGATCGCGTCAGCGCCGTCATAGGTCTGGCCGAAGATATTGAGCGCGATCTCCTTGCCTTCGGCGACCGCGGCGGCATTGGCGAAGATCGTGTCGAGGTCTATCGAGGCGAAGAGGTAGAAGACGCCGAAAATGCCGAGCGCGAAGCCGAAATCGCCGATCCGGTTGACGACGAACGCCTTGATCGCGGCGGCATTCGCCGAGGGCCGGTGGTACCAGAAGCCGATCAGGAGGTAGGAGGCGAGGCCGACCCCCTCCCAGCCGAAAAACATCTGCACGAGGTTGTCCGCCGTCACCAGCATCAGCATGGCGAAGGTGAAGAACGAAAGATAAGCGAAGAACCGAGGCTTGTGCGGGTCGTGCGCCATGTAGCCGATCGAGTAGATGTGTACGAGCGACGACACGGTATTGACCACGACGAGCATGACCGCGGTGAGCGCGTCTATGCGGAGTGCCCAATCTGCTGCGAGCGAGCCGGAATGGATGAAGGCGAAGACGGGCACAGTGAAAGCCTTGCCATCGCCAAGTGCGACGTCGAAGAACGAGACCCAGGAGAGGATCGCTGAGACGACGAGGAGCCCCGAGGTGATCAGCTCCGCTGCGCGCGAGCCTTGCGCCGCGGGGTGATGGTCGTGGTCCGCTTGGTCGTCGTGAGCCGAATGGCCGACGCCGTGTTCGTGCCCATGCGCCGCGTGCCCGACCGCCGGTTCACCACCCGGGTGTCGTGCGGCGGCGCCGACGATCGCGATGATGCCCGCGAGGATCGCCCCGAGCAGCGGAAGGAAGACGATCGCCGAATACAAGGCTCAGCCCTTCATCATGTTGATGTCCTCGACCGCGATCGTGCCGCGATTGCGGTAGAAGACGACGAGTATGGCGAGCCCGATCGCGGCCTCGGCCGCGGCGACTGTCAGCACCAGCAGCGCGAAGATCTGGCCGGTCAAGTCATTGAGAAATGAGGAGAAAGCGACAAGGTTGATGTTGACCGCGAGCAGGATCAGCTCGATCGACATCAGGATGATGATGACGTTCTTGCGGTTGAGGAAAATGCCGAAGACCCCGAGCGTGAAGAGGATTGCCGCGACGGTGAGATAGTGGCCGAGCCCGATCGTCATGCGCCGAGCCCCCTTCCCGTCTCCACGTGCACGACCTCGACCGCCGTCGCCGGGGTTCTCGCCACCTGTCGGGCAACATTCTGCCGCTTGACCCCCTCCTTGTGGCGGAGCGTCAGCACGATGGCGCCGATCATGGCGACCAGGAGCACCAGGCCGGCCATCTGGAAGAAGAAGATGTAGCGCGTGTAGAGGAGCGCGCCGATCGCGCCGATATTCGACATCTGACCAAGCGGCGGCGTCGGTGACGCTGCGCTAGCCGTCGCCTCGGGCGAGACGAGCATGCCGCCGAGCACAAGGATCAGCTCGACCAGCAGGATCAGCCCGACCAGCCCGCCGATCGGCAGATATTGCAGAAAACCCTGCCTGAGCTCGGCGAAATCCACGTCGAGCATCATCACCACGAAGAGGAAGAGCACGGCGACGGCGCCGACATAGACGACGACCAGGATCATCGCCAAAAACTCTGCCCCGAGCAGGATGAAGAGCCCCGCCGCGTTGAAGAAGGCGAGGATCAGGAAGAGCACGGAATGAACCGGAT
>CAYTTC010000022.1:0-47487 GCA_964440525.1 uncultured Propylenella sp.
GAAGATCCATTCTATCGGTTCTCCGCGCCGCCGAGTTTTCACACGACCAAGACCCTTAGCGGCCATTCGCGCCAATGGCGGCGTTCGGCCAAACACTCCCTTTGGGCCACTTCCAAGTAAGGAGATCAGCCCCGTGCATTGTTTGAATTGTTAGGGGAGTGCCTCTGTCGCGCCAGCGCCGCGCACGGCCGCCAGGGTTCAGTTCCTTGCGGAACTCCTCTCGGCGTTGGTGAATGGAAGCGATGGCCAAGCCCATGTGCACGCCGATGTCCACCAGAACCGGAAAATTGCAGAGAGGCTTCGATCGTCTCGGGCACTGCATCGGTGACGCCTAGAGGGCTCCGAACAACATCCAGTAGACAAGGTCCTCCATATGTTTGGCTAACCACTCTTCTCACGAGTTTGAGAACATCATAGCACATCATCTAACCGGCTAGCCCAACACACAGGCCGGGGTCTATCGTCGCCGGCTGTGTCCCTGCACGACATGGAAATCTTCAGTGCCGACCTCGCCCAACTTCGCGAGCACGCCCGCTACATTGCTCACCTGCCGCCCTCGCAGCGATCTGCAAAAGGCGCTTTGCGTGGCGCGTCTCGGGCCCTGGCGACGATGGTGAGGCAGCGGCCATTCGTGGTCACAAACGGATACTGGCGTCATCGCCCGCATCTCGCAGGGTCACGCGGGTTGACAAGGCTTCACCTGGCGAAGCGCTGTTCCCAGCCGCTTCGAAAGAGGTTCATGTAGTTCCGCTCGCCGGGCGGATGCCGCTCGATGAGTTCTTCGTTCACCTCGACCCCGATACCCGCTCCCTTGGGGATCGCGAAGTAGCCGTCCTTGACCGGCGGAATCCCGTCGAACAGGTCCCGCGTCCAGCTCACGTGGAAGTCGTCGAACGTCTCCTGGATGAAGACGTTCCGCGTGGCCGCGTCGACCTGGACATTGACCGCCGTGCTGATCGGACACCGCGCATTGTGCGGCGCGATCATGCCCTGATAGGCCTCCGCTAAGGCGGCGACCTGACGCAACCGATGCACGCCGCCGAGCTCGACATATTCCGGCTGCACGATGTCCATGCGTCGCGTCGCCAGGAGGTCGGCGAAGTCGCCGAGGTTGGTCAGCCGCTCGCCGGCGACGATGCGGAGCGATGTCGCTTCGGCCACGGTCCTGAGCGCGGCGGTATCGATCGACCAGACGGGGGCTTCGACCCAGAGAGGCCGGAACTCCTCGAGCTCGCGGCAAATCCTGATCGCCTCGGCCGGGGTAAGCCTGTCGTGAACCTCGATCATGAGATCGACGGCATCGCCGACCTGATCGCGCACAGCTCTTACGATGGCGAGACTCTTCGCTCTCTCCTGCGGGTCGAGCGTGCGGAACGCCGATCCGAAGGGGTCGAATTTCAGCGCCAGATATCCCCGTGAAACGACCTCCGCCGCCTTCTCGGCAAACGCGACTTCGTCGCGCGGGCCGTTGTACCATCCGTTCGCATAGGCCTTGATCCGGTCGTGTACGCGACCGCCGAGAAGTTGGTGCAGCGGCGCATTCAGGGATTTGCCCAGCAGATCCCAACACGCCGTTTCAATGCCGGCCATGGCGGAGAGCAGCGTACCGTCGTCGGGAAGATAGAGCGTCGTGAACAGCGTGTCCCACAGCCGCTCGATCTGCCGCGGGTCGCGTCCAATGCAGAGCCGGGCCATCTCCTCGATCGCCGCGACAACGGGCTTGTAGGTCATGGGCGTGGTGGCGTCGCCCCATCCCACCAACCCCTCCTTGGTGAGGATCCTGACAAGCACCCAGTTCTTCCAGGGATTGCCGATGACCCGCGTTTCGACCTTCTCGATCTCCACGCCGCTAGTCCTGTCCCACCGGCCCGGCAACGTCGGAGATCATCGACCACAAATGCTCCCGCATCAGGCGCCGCGCGCGGCCTGTATCGCGTTTTCGCAGGGCGTCGAGAACGCGACGGTTGGAGGCGATCTGGGCCTCGCGGGCCTTGCGGCTGTCGTTCAGATGCCGGAGCTTCTCCCAGCCCGCTTTGGCGCGCGCTTCGATGATCAGCTCGAAAATCCGGACCAGGAGAGGGTTACGGGTCGCGCGCGCGATCTCAAGATGGAAGGCATAGCCGGCTTCGCGAAAGCTCTGCTGATCGGTGGCGCGTTCCAGCCGCTCCAAGTGCTCCTGCATGCGTGCGAAATCAGCCGCGGTCGCGCGCACGACCAGGAGATCGGCGAAGCCCGGCTCAACCGCCATCCGCGCTTCGAGCACGTCGAGGGGGCTGACCGCAAACAAGTCATCTGCCACCGTCGGCGAGGCCGTAGCGGCGACATAAGTCCCGCTCCCGATCTGGCGTTCGATCAGCCCGTCTTCCGCCAGCCGCGTCACCGCCTTCCGCACCGTGTTGCGGGCTGCCGAAAACTGCTGCATCAGGCGCCGCTCCGTGGGAAGACGATCGCCGGAAGAGAACTCGCCGCTCTTGATCCCCTCGAAGATGTGGCGATAGATCAGATTGCCCAGGTACTCGGAGCGCTCGCGGACATTGAGCTGCTCCGGAAGATCGAGCGGTCCGTCAAGGCTTACCGAAAGCTGTTCAACCGTCACCGATCAGACTCCGCTCGCTCCCCGCCCGACATATTCGCCCAGGAGCCCATGCCGTCGAGGATTGAAAGCAACTCGCGGCGATCCTGATCGTCAAGGCTTGGATTCTCGTCGCGATGGCGGGCGGATCCGATGATTCCCGTGCGGTAAAGTATCTCTTTGGTAGCCGGCGTGCGAAACACGCTTTCGAAGTTCAGAAGCGGAAGCAGCATGTTGAAAAGCCGGCGCGCTCCGGCATGGTCGCCGCTCCGGAAGCGTTCGTAGACCTGCACGTGGATCGCCGTGAATTCGCATGCGGGCATGCTGCCGACGGCGCCGCGTCCGAGCTCGTCGAGAACGAAGCGGCCGCCCGCACCACCGAACACGCCCGCCAGTCCGGAAGGCCGGGCCTGAAGCAGCCGGCTGATCCGCTGCCCGCAGGGCAATGTCTCTTCCTTCACGTAGCGTACGTGCGGAATCTGCTCGAGGAGGTCGATGGCTGCCTCGACGCTGAGCGCCGGCCCAAGCGGGGGAGGAGCGTTCTGCAGAACGATGGGCAGATCGGATGCGCGCGCGACGTCCGCCAGCGCATCATGTAACCCGCGCGCGTTCCCAACCGGGGCAGGACGCGGCATGAACATGACCGCGATCGCTCCGCACGCCGACGCGTGCTCCGCCAACGACGCGGGCCGAATAGTGTCGTCGAGGCTGGAAACGCCGACGATCACAGGCCGGCGGTCACCGACCAAAGCGAGGAGATGTTCGACTGCCAGCTGCCGTTCGTCAGCAGTGAGAGTCTGAAATTCGCTGGCGATGGCAGGGTAGACCAGTCCATCAGCGCCACTCGCCAGGATATGCTCTGCGACCTTTGTCAGCCCGACAAGATCGAGCCGCCCATTGTCATCGAAGGGCGTCGTCACGATCGGCCATACGCCGGACAACCCAGCCGCAGAGTTTGACGACGATCGGACTTCGGGGCTCATGCGCGCCGTACCCTTATCCATTGCCAGACCATTCGCGCATCAATCCAGCCGAGACCCCTTTCATCGGCCCAACGATACGACATTGTTGACAGGTTTCCGTCGATTGGGTCAAGATTGGATCGGAAAAGATATGTAATTGATCCCCTTTAGGTCCGCCTCATGAGCGTGTCGCGCAGTCCAGAGTTCAGGCTTGAGGGCCGCGTGGCGCTGGTCACGGGCGCCAGCCGCGGCATCGGTCGCGCGATCGCGATTGGACTTGGCCGACAGGGCGCGCGCGTTCTCCTGCACTATCACCGGGACCGGGCGGCGGCGACGAGCGTCGCGGAGATCATTCAAAGAGACGGAGGTTCGTCGGACCTTGTCCAGGCGGATCTGATGGAAGGGGATGCCGGTGCCCATCTCGCCGAGAAGGCGCTCGCCTCCGGTCCCCTCGATATCCTCGTGCTCAACGCGGCCATCCAGGAGCGCCGGCCGCTGGACCAGATAGACCGCGCGCTGTTTGAGCGACACGTCGATGCCAACCTCTGGTCCGCACTTCAGTTGCTTCAAGCTATCCTGCCGCCGATGGCGGAGCGTGGCTGGGGTCGCATCCTCAGCGTCGGAAGCGTGCAGCAGGTGCGCCCCAATCCCAACCTCCTGATCTACGCCGGCTTGAAGAGCGCGCTCTCGACCATGATGCAAAGCCTGGCCAAGGCCTACGCGGCGCGGGGCATTACAGCGAACACGCTGGCGCCCGGACTGATCGACACGGATCGCAACACCGACCTAAAGCAGGATCAGGCGCTCTACCGCTCAATCCTCGATTGCATTCCTGCCGGCGCCGCAGGAAACGCCGAGGATTGCGTCGGAGCGGCGCTGCTCCTTTGCTCCGACGCCGGCCGCTACATCACCGGCGTGGATCTCCTCGTCGACGGGGGGATGCACATGCCATGAGTGCGGCGGCGCTCTCACACCCGCCCTTGCCGCTGCAACGGACCGGCGAGCGGACGATCCTCTATCCCTATCTTGCGATCGCGCCCGCCCTCCTCCTTGTCGGCGTCATTTCCTTCCTGCCGCTCGGCTATGCACTCGTTCAGAGCGTCTACAAATCCGACTATCTGCAGCTCGGAACGTTCGCTGGCGCCGGCAACTACGCCGAATTCCTCCTTGGCCCCGACGCCCTTCCAAGCATCCGCGCTTCTTTCACCTTCGTGCTCGGGACGATCTTTATCTCAGCACCGCTCGGCGTCGGCTTCGCGCTTCTCCTCAACCAGCCGATCCGCTTCCGCTCTTGGTTTCGCACCATCATGATCCTGCCATGGCTCGTTTCGGCGCTGGTCGGGGCACTGCTGTGGTCCTGGCTCCTGAATCCGAGCTTCAGCCCGGCGATCCAGGCGCTTGAGAGCCTGATCCAGGTCAATGTTCCGAATCCGCTGACCAGCTTCACCCTGTCGATGCCGGCGCTGATCGTCGCCCACTCATGGTCTTCGTATCCGATGATCATGGTCTTCACGCTCGCCGCGCTGCAGACCGTTCCGAACGAGCTCATCGAAGCGGCTCATATCGACGGGGCCAATGTCTGGCAGCGCTTCGCGCACGTCACGTTTCCCTACGTGAAGAGCACGCTCTTCGTCTCACTTGTCCTGACCACGCTCAACACCTTCAACCATGTCACCATGGTCCTGGTGATGACCGGCGGCGGCCCGATCGGCACGACCGAGACGATGTCGCTTCGCGTGTTCCTCGAGGCGTTCAAATACTATCGGATGGGCACCGCGAGCGCCGGCGCCGTCGTCATCTTCTGCGTCAACGTGCTGTTCGCGGTCGTCTACGCACGGCTTCTTCGGGAGGAGAACCGCGCATGACCGCCGTGACTGCCACTACGGGAAGCGGATCGTCAGGCCCCGCCTCTACGCCTTCGATGGCGGCGTCGGTGCTGGTCTATGGCTGCCTGTTGATCGGCGCAGTCTTTGCGCTTCTGCCGATACTGTGGGGCGTCTCCACCTCCTTGAAGTCCGTCGTCGACGTCAATGCCCATCCCTCCCGGTGGATACCGGACGCGATCACGACGACCAACTGGACCATTGCCGTCGCCAACGCGAAATATGCGGGCTATCTCACCAACACATTCATCGTCATCGGGTTCACGCTGCTCGTGAGCCTCGGGCTCGCCGCGCACGCCGCGCATGCGACTGTCCGCCATGCCTTCACGGGCCGCACGCTCATTCTGAACCTGATGTGGGGAACAGTCATGATCCCCGGCATCGCCATCATCGTCCCGCTCTATTCTTTGTCGGTTGAAGCCGGCATCTACGACACGCTGGCGGTGCTCGTGCTTGTCTATAGCGCCTGGCTGGCGCCGACACTGGTCTGGCTTCTCCGCGGCTTCATCGCCAATGTCCCGACGGAGCTCGAAGAGGCGGCCCACGTGGATGGCTGCTCGCGGCTCGGCGCCTTCTACCGGATCACCCTGCCGCTGCTCAGGCCGGGACTCCTCGCCGGCGGTGTGCTCGTCTTCATCCACATCTGGAACGAGTTCCTGATCGGCTACAGCCTTGTGCTCGGCGACGCGCATCGGCTGGTGCAGGTCGGCGTCTATTTCTTCGTGACCGAGAACGGCGTCGCCTGGGGACCGCTGATGGCGGCGGCGATGGGATCCATCGTTCCGGTCATCATCCTCTACGCGATCCTGCAGCGCGCGTTCATCCAGGGCCTCACCGGAGGGGCGGTGAAGGGATGAGCGTGCAGCCTCTTCACCCGTTCGTTTCGTGCCTGCGCGGCAGCATACGCAGGCATGAGCAGCCTATCGATGCTGCCAAGATCTGAACCAGGAACAAGAGGGAGGAACGCATGAAAAAGATAATGTCACACGCGCTGCTTGTCGCAGCGGTCACGGCATTTGCGCCGGCGTTTGCCGCCGCCGAAGACGTGAAGCTCTGGAGCTTTCTCGATCCCGCAGGCGAAGGCGCGCGGTCGGAGGCGTTGAAGGGCGTCATCGGCACGTTCGAGACACAAAACGCTGATATGCATGTCGATACCAGCGTCGTCGAATGGGACCAGATCGTGCCCTCGCTGATGCGTGCGGCCCAGGCCGGCGAAACCCCCGATCTCGCCATGGTCTATTCCCCGTCCATGCAGGCGCTGATCGCCGCCGGGGCACTCATGCCCCTCGATCAGTGCTTCGGGCAGATCTGGTCAGACGACGAGCGCAAGGACGTTGTCTTGCTTTCCGCCGCGAAAGGTGCCGACGGCGCGGTCTACGGCGTGCCCTACGAGCTCAGGGTGTTCGGCTTCTACTATCGCGCCGATCTGCTCGAGGCAGCAGGCCTCAAGGCTCCGACCAGCTTCGACGAGCTCACGGCGACGGCGAAGCAGCTTTCCGACCAGGATCGCACCGGTCTCGGCATGACCTTCAGTGCCGGCGGCGGCTCGGTCGAGGCCATCGAATGGTTCGTCCCGATGGTCATCGGCATGGGCGGCAAGATCCTGAACGACGACGGATCGGCCGCATTCAACTCGCCGCAGACGATCGATCTGCTCAACCGGTTGAAACAGGCCGTAGACGCTAACATCCTGCCGAGCGATGTCGCGCTCAGCTCAACCGATCAGGTGGCGCAGCTGGCCCAGTCCGGCCGGGCCGTGTTCATCGCCGAGGGCTCGCAGGAGGCGTCTTCCTTTGCGGAGACCGCCACCGAGGGGATGAAGTGGTCGTTCATGCCTCCTCCGGGGATCGAGTCGGGAACGACGTCGCCTGCCTCGCTGAACGGCTGGAACCTGGTAATCCCGAAAGCGGCGGCGAACGCCGATGCCGCCTGCCAGCTGATCAAGACGTGGACGTCGCCTGAGGCGCAGAAGGCCCAGTCCATGAAGGCCGGCTACCTTCCAATGCGGGCAGGCCTCGCCAGCGATCCGGAACTCGATGCGCCGGCGATCGCCCACGTGCCGACATTGCTCAGCTATGCAGGCAGCAATCCGCTGAACTTCACGTGGCCGGAGAACACCGATCTCCTGAACGAGGTCCTGAGCGAGATGATCCAGAACGCGATCACCGGTCAGATGTCGCCGGAGGATGCGGTCGCCGCCGCGGTGACAGCCTACGATTCACGGCGGCAGTAGACAGCCCTGCGGTGGCGCATCGAGCGCCGCCGCCATAACCGCACGGGAGCACTGCATGAAGATTGCCAGCGTAAAGGCGCTCCCGCTCGTCGCGCCGCTCGACGTCGAATCGCAAAGGACGGCGCTCGGAGGCCGGGCGCAGGCGGCGCTTGTTCTCGTCGAGGTGAGAACCGACGACGGGATTGTCGGCTACGGCGAGGCGCTCGCCCGCTACAGCCTGCGCTCTTACGTCTCGATCATCGAGGATCTGCTCGCGCCGATCGTCATCGGCCAGAATCCTTTCGAGGTGGAACGGCTCTGGCAGCGCATGGTCCGCGTCATCACCGGCAAGGCCGGCGGGATGCTCCTCGAAGCGGTGGCGGCCGTCGACATCGCGCTCTGGGACATAATGGGGAAAGCGGTCGGGCAGCCGATCCACCACCTCCTCGGCAGCATGGGGCGCGACCGCATCGAGGCCTATGCCTCGTCCATCTCCTGGGCGAGCGACGAGGTCGCCGCGACACAGATCCGGCAGGCCGTCGCCCAAGGCTTCCGCATGATCAAGGTCAAGATCGGCCCGCCGGTCGAGAAAGCGCTCACGCGCGCAAGGCTCGTCAGGGAAACCGCCGGCAATGACGTGCAGCTCTCGGCCGACGGCAATTGTGCCTTCGACTTCGACGATGCCGTGCGTCTGGCGCGCGGGCTGGCCGATCTCGACTATTACTGGCTGGAGGAGCCGATCCTCGTTGAAGACGTGGACGGCTATCATAGGCTGCGGACGCAGATTCCAATCCGCCTCGCCGCGGGCGAAAGCGAGCATACCTGCTACGGCTGCCGCGACCTCATCGCGCGCGGTTCGGTCGGTGTGATCCAGCCGGATGTGGCGCGGTCAGGCGGAATAACGGAAACCCGGCGCATCGCCGCCCTCGCCTATGCCTTCAACATTCCCTTCGCGCCGCATGTCGGGTTTTCCGGCGCCGTCTGCGTGGCCGCAAGCCTGCAGCTCTGTGCCGCCATCCCGAACTTCCTCACCTTCGAGTGCATGACGTTCGCCAACCCGCTGCGGGAAAACTTGGCGACGCCAAATCTTGGCGGACCGGACGATCTCATCGATGGCGCCGTGGGGATGCCGACAGGACCGGGACTCGGCCTGGAGATCGATCAGGCGGCAGTAGCTGCATACTCGCTCCGCTAACGCAGGGCGCCTGCTGATTTCCAGAACATCGCGTCGGAAATGAATGCCACCGACGCCTTTGAGACAGGTGTCTCTGATCTAGTAGTTATGTCTGCTTCTGGCGCGAAACCGACATCCGCGTTGGCGCCAGCAATGTCCGGTCGCGGGATCGAAGCGGACAGGGCGCGCCCTTCAGTGCCTATGCGGATATCTTTGGGTGCCGCGACATTCCGCTTGATGTCCTCTCGGTTCAGAGCATCAGTGCGGGTGTGGCCCGGATCGACCGGGCAGGCCCGAGGTCCTCAGCCTTCCGGGCCATCCGGTGGTGGGAGAGGCAGATCCGCCTTCTCCATCAACACCGGAGACAATCATGGCCAAAGTACTTTCTGATACGCAGCTCACCATCCTTTCCGCCGCCTGCCAGCGCGATGATGGCGGCGTCTACCCGATTGCAACCAGGCTGACCGGCGGGGCCCTCGAAGGTCTTGAATAGCCTTCTCCGTCAGGGGCTGGTTGAAGAGGTTCCGGCCGGCCTCCAGGACGAGGTCTGGCGCACGGCGGATGGAGCACGGCTCACCCTGAAAGCCACGTCTGCTGCCCATACGGCGCTTGGCATCGGGGCGAGTGAGGGCGCCTCTCAAACGAACGGCCACGTCTCGGCCGCGGCGGGCGGGGCGCCTTCCACTCAGGCTCGCGCCATGCCCAGCACGCGAAAGAGGGCGCCCCGAGCCACACAGGCGGCCAAGGGCGCGGCGCGCGCGCAAAAGGGACGGGTAGGGCGCAGCGCAGCGACCAAGGCCTCCGTGCGCAAACCAAAGGCGAAGCCCGAAGATGGTCGCGCCGGCACAAAGCAGGCGGCGCTGATCGAGATGCTTCAGACGAAGGAAGGCGCCTCGGTCACCGACATCATGGAAGCTACCGGTTGGCAGGCTCACACGGTCCGCGGCGCGATTGCCGGAGCCCTGAAGAAGAAGCTCGGGTTGAAGATCGTCTCGGAGAAGGTCGAGGCTCGCGGTCGCGTCTACCGCATCTCTGACTGACCATCCGCTCATGTGCCTTCGGGCGCCGCCGGGCTACTCGGCGGCGCCTTCTCTTTCCTGCCAAGCGCGCCACCGCTCGAAGGCACGCCGCACGGCGTAGGACCGCGCAAGCGAAACGCCGGTGAAGACGGCGCCGAGCAACAGGTTGTCGCCGAGCCTCGCTTGGAATCCGAAGGCAGGAAACACGATTAGCTGCGTCGCCACGGCGATCACGTAGCCGACGGCTACGTTCGTTACCGCCTCGGTTAGGGACATGCAGCGGCTCTGCCTCATTCCATGAAAACCCAACGAGACCAGCCCTGGTTGCGGAAGGTGCATCGAAGCCCGTCGCAAAGAGCATGGGCCTTCGAAGGCCGGTTGTGACGGATGTGACGCATCCCTTCGTTATCGGCGTCACGCGCGCGCACGCGCACATGTAACGGTCCAACGAAGAGACCTGTCACATCTGTCACCCGGTCGGGTTTCGGTTCGTCATTCGGGGTTCAGCGGCATGTCGGTCAGAGCGCCATTCCATCGGTGCTGTGGCTGCCCTCTCGAAGGCGGAGACCGCGAAAACCCCGCGCCGTCCGGTCGCGGTAGGAGTGGAAGCCACGGCTGGTCAGATTTTCCGAGAAGCGCTTTTTCGAGCCAGCGTATTCGCCGCTGGCGTCCGCCCAGGACTTCCACGCGTCGTAGAGCGCCGCGGTGGTCTCGGTGTGCCCGGCGCCCCGCTCGCAGCATTCGTCCAGCCAGCGGCCAAGGGCGTCCTCAGCCTCGAAGTACTCATTGGTGGCGGCAGCAACGGCGACCGGCGGCTTCAGTCCGACACGTTGCCAGTCGAGGCACCCGTCGATGGCCCAGGCGAGAATCCCGTCGCGCTCGGCGAGCAGTCTTTCCGGGAGGGTCTTTTCGCGCCTGGCGGACGGGATAGTGACGGTGAAAGGGATAAGGTGCAGCCGCCGGCGCATGGCCTCGTCCACGTTGCGGATCGAGGGCTTATGGTTGCCGGCGACGACGAGCTTTAACTGCGGAACGAACTCGAAGAAGTCCTGGCGCATGAAGCGCGCGGTAATCTTATCGCCGCCGGTCAGCGCCTTGAGCTTGCTCTCGGCCCAGCGCCGGCCTTGCTCGGTCTCGATCGCGGCGACGAGCCGGGCTCCGCGAAGTCCCGCCATGTCGGTCGGGTGGCGTTCTCCGATCGCCGCCATGAACATGTCCATCGGCGCCGTGGTCGCGTAGTCGCCGAGGATGGTCGAGACGGTATTGACGAAGACCGACTTGCCGTTCGCCCCCGTGCCGTAGAGGAAGAACAGCGCATGCTCGGTCGTGACGCCCGTCAGGCAGTAGCCGATGACGCGCTGGATATAGGCTTGCAGCTCGACGTCGTTGTTGGTGATCGTGGCCAGGAACTCCAGCCAGGTGGCGCAATGCTCGGCCGGCGTCGCCGTGGCGATCTTGGTCATCCCTAGCGCCCGGTCATGATCCATGAGCCGGCCGGTGCGGAGGTCGACGACGCCACCCGGCGTGTTCAGGAGCCACGGATCGCGATCCCAGCGATCGCTCGCAGCGGCGTGGGCCCGGTCCGCCCGCGCCAGTCTTTCGATCGCCGCCACCGTAGGCGCGCTCGCGATCTTGGCTTTCAGCGATGGCTTGTCGCACTGCTCGGCGGCTTCGCGGCAAACGAGACGGGCGAGGTCGAAGGCGCGGAGCGTGATTTCGCGTTCCCAACGCGCACCGTTCCAGACCAGCCACTGGCCCCATGCCGCCACATAGGCCCAATCGCGGCCGTGACGACGGGTGAACTCGAGGGCGAGCGCATCCTCGGTGAATTCGGGCGGATCACCTTCCGCTCCGCCGGCGTCTCCGTCGCCGCCATCGCGGCTGCTCCGACCATGCCGCTCCGAGTCGCGCTGCCACAGCCTCTGCGCCTCCTGTTTCAGACGATCGAGCGGCCAGGGCGGTTCGATACGCGCCTCGTTGTAGGCAACAATCTCCTCCCAGGCTTTCTCTCGCGTCACCTGCCCCTCGCGGCAGCGGCGAATCCAGTAACCGATGATTCGGCTCAACGCTTGGAAGCGGGTCGTGCCGTCGACGCCGCTTTCTCGGACGCGTTGACCGAAGAGTTCGGTGACTGTGCCCTTGGGCGCGCTTCCATTATTGGGGTCGGAGCCGGATGTGGTCTCGCCTTCGAGCGAGGGCATCACCGTCACTGCGTCGGCCAGCTCGGCGAGATCGTACTCGGCCGGTCCGTCGGCGATGATGGTGGCGAGGCGCTGGGCGCCCCCCTTTCGGTAGACGGACCCCGCGACACGGATCGGTTGGTGCGCCGAACGAAACGATGGATCGCCGCCGACCTTGGCAGCGATCACACCACGCAGCCGGCAAACCGTGGCGATGCCAGCACCCTGGGCTGGCTCGGTCAGCTTCCAATAGAGGTGGAGTTTGTGCTGCCCCTCGACCGTGACGCCGCCGGACGCGACCTCAAGGGACGGCGGCCCGAGATGCTGGACGAGGTGCTTGCGCTTTGTCGCGATGTCGCCGTGGTCCAGGTCGACCAGGACCACCTGCATGGCGACCACGTCGCCGGCCTTTGCCTTGCCGGGTGCCGACACGGTGCCGGCGACGACATAAAGGGCCAGCCCCGTCTTGGCGGCGGCGTCCGCCTCGGCCGCGAGCTTGCCCGCAAGATTGGAATCGGCGGCGAAAAACGGCGTGTTCGGCGCTTGATTTGCACCGCCCTTTTCAGGAAATTCGCGTACCGCGACCCAGCCCTCGCAGTAATTGAACAGGACCTTCACAAAGATCCCTATCATTGCTGGATTCGAGTCAACCGGCTGGCTGGCGCCTGCTCCGTCGGTCATCACCAAGATCTGCCACCGTGACTTCAGGCACGGCTCGTGTGGGACGAGACCTCGGAAACACTTGCGGTGCTCGTGCGCAATTGCTGCGCTTCGTATGCCTCGACATCGTCGAGGCGATAGACGACTCGGCCACCGATTTTCAGGTAGCGAGGTCCCTGGCCGAGCCAGCGCCAACGCTCAAGCGTGCGCGGGGAAATGGTCCAGCGGCGTGAAAGTTCGACTTGGTTCAGATGCGTGATGGACATTGCGAATCACCTCGGCTTTGAGCGCGAAACCGAGGGATTTGTCGCAACGCCTGCGGGAGAAAATCGCCGTCCGAACCGGGAGAAGAAGAGGGAGAAATGCCGCTTTAGAGATCGAAGCCCCAGAGACCGTTCCTCGACGTCAGATAGGGCTTTAGCTGCTTCCACTTCTTACCACCAAATGCCCGCGCCAGCGTGGCCACGCCCGATCCGGCGTCATCGAGAAGCTCCCGTGCCCGCCAGCGCCTTCCGTCCTGGTGTCCGTCGACGAGGCGACGAATGATCGCGATTTGGACGTTGCTCACAAAATCAAGCGTGACGGTGCCATTGATGACGAGCCGTCGCCCGTCTGGCGAGAGGTAGAGAGGTTCGGCCGACTCCGGCTTCGGACTTGTTGCCAAGTAGGGTGACAACAGGAGCGTCCGATCGATCGCAAAGACTTGCGAATCGTTCGTCATCGCTTCCGCGATCGGAACAACGACGAACGATCGGTTGGCCACATCTTGCCGTAGCGTGTTTCGGCTGCTGGTCAGGATCAATCCACCGCTTCGTCCAGCCCGCTTCTGCAGGGCCTCTCGAAGCGCCTTAAGTGTTGCGTCGCGGTGAAGCCGTCGGACGAACAAGACGGGGATGTTGCGTTGACGCGTGATCCAGAGATCGCCGATATCCCACGCAGAGGTCGGAACGAGTTCGGTCGGTTGGCCAGAATTAGTGAGAGCGAGCGAGGCCGCAAGCCAGGCTAGCCACCAAGGCAGCGCAACCCGGAAGAGCATCTGCGCCTCGGGCGCGAGCACGACGCTGCCGTCCGATGCATCGAAATAGCCGTAGGCATTTTGATCCGCCTGCCAGGCGAGTTCGCGGAACGTCGGGCCATCATCGCCTGCAACAAACGCTGCTCGACCGGCACCGTGCCTTTCCAGCGCGCCGACGTTGATCAGCGTCGACCGCACCTCGGAGGGAAGCTCCTCCAGCGCCGCCGCGGCGATGACTGGTCTGCTTTGCTCCAGAAGGCGAAGCAGCAGATCACCGCCGCGACGGGAAAGGCGAACGGGTTTGGTCAAACCTCCGCCCCACGGAGCAGACCCCAGACTTTCAGGTACCGGTTCAGGAGAAGGCGCTCCTTTTCGGTCTTGCCCCGGAGGTTACACTTAGTCGGCAGGCACAGAACGACATTGATTTTCTTGCCCCGCTTCCGACCGGGTTCAGGCTCGAATTGGATCTCGATCCGAGCCATCCACGGGCGCGATTGATTGCGCAGGGGATTCTCGGTGCCGTATTCGTCGTCGAGCACTTCATGCAAGGTCTCGTCGTCAACGAACGGCACCTCGAACCACTGCGTGAGGCTGCCGTCGAGCGCTGAGATACAAAGCTGGGTAAGCTTCACGCGCGCGATTCCGTCCTGAGGCTCGACGGTGAAGGTGATCGGGGCAAGGAGCGGCGACAGGTCCACCCGCCGCGGCGGCAAGCGCTCGCCGCTGAGGTCGACGCCAAGGAGCTTCTCGGCGAAGAGGCTGGCGACCTGTTCGCGCAGCGCCTTGATGCGGCCGACGACCTCTATTGTGCCGCTACCCGGCTCGTAGGTGATCGCGGTCTCCCGCACGGGCTTCCGCGCCTGGTTTTTCACACCGACCGCGGTGAACACGACCTCGTCGACCGGGACATCCTCGCTATAGACCGTGATCTGCTTGATCTCTCGGTCGGGCTCGCCGCTGCGACTGCGGACACGGCCGAAGATCTCGACATAGACACGGCCGGCGCCGAGCAAGCCCCTCAAGGCCTCTTTGAACTGGTCGACGATCGACGGATCATTTTTCAGCTCGAGCAGTCGCGGTCCGACGAAGCCGTCCCACAGTCGCTGCGCGTTCTGGTTCTCGTCGGCGTAACGAATCTCCTCCGCCTGACGGAACGCGTCACGCGACTGGACGTAAAGCCAATGCGCGCGTCGGTGCGCCCCGTTGATCGTTGCGAGGCGGTCGCGCCACTCGGCGAGCGCCATCAGCGCCGCCTGACCGACCTCGTCGGTTATGTCGGAGATACGATTGATATCCGCAAGGAGCTGATTGAGCTTTTGCTCGGGGAGCTCATCGACAGCCTTCAAAAATCCTTGGGAAAACTCCTCGGCTGGCGCATCCCAGTTGAGATTTGCCGGGACGGGGATGTCACTCTGGGAGAGGTGGCTGCGGAGGTCTTGGGGAGAGACGCTGCGAACGAAGCGGTTGAGATTGGACATGGTCGACGAACCTTTTGTTTGCCCGCACGTGGCGGAGCAGATGGACGGGTTCCGGCGACCGTCGGTCACTCTTGATTGAGGACCAGCGACTCGTGCACGCGAGAATCGCCGGCACGGATAGCTTGCGACTCTATGTCCGAAAATCGGACCTGCAAGTAAAAACTTGACAACAGTGGTCCGATACACCATTTTTCCACTGGCGACGGCCGCCCGGCCGCCGCCTAAAAACGATTCAGCAATCAGCAGAACCGGTGGAGGTCAGGATGGATGCGGCGCAGCTCGGGAATCGGCTGCGGGCTGCACGTGACCGCCGAGGCTTGAGCCAGCAGGCGGTTGCCGATGCGCTTGGTCTGCCGAGAACCGCAGTCACCAACATGGAGACCGGCGCACGAGCGGTCTCAACACTCGAAATCACCATAATGGCCGATCTCTACGGCCAGACGCCGGCCTATTTTCTGTCGCCAAACGAGCCGGAGGCCGAGGATCTCCTTGTCGTGCTTCATCGTACCGCTCCCGAGATCGAGGGGACGCCAGAGATCAAGACCGAGGTTAGTCGTATTCTTGATCTCTACCGAGAAGGAGCGGCGTTACGCGGCCTCCTCGACCAAGTGTCGGAGCAGACGCTCCCGAACTACGCAAGCAAGCTTTTGTCGGCTGGGGACGCAATCCGCCAGGGTGAAACTGTGGCCCAGGAAGAGCGCCGGCGTTTGGGATTGGGCATCGCCCCGGTCATCAACATCGCCGAGACGATCAGCGACCAAGGCGTCTGGACGGCCGGGACGGACCTGCCCAAAGATTTCTCCGGCTTGTTCGTGAACCATCCGTCGATCGGCTTGGCGATTGTGATCAACGCTAACCACAAACCGGGCCGTCGGCGATTCTCCTGCGCTCACGAGTATGCCCACGCGCTGTTCGACCGCGAGGAGAAGATCACGACGACGCGGAAACAGAATGCGACCCAGCTCATGGAGAAGCGCGCGAACGCTTTTGCGGCTGCGTTCCTGATGCCGGCCGATGGCGTTACTGATCATTTGCGCCAAATGGACAAGGGACTGCCCAGCCGCCGCTCGCAGACGCTCTTTGACGTCGCCAATGACACAAAGATGGAAGCCGAACTTCGGACGCGGCCCGGATCCCAGGCGATCACCTATCAGGACGCAGCAGCGCTCGCCCGACGCTTCGGCGTGAGCTACGAGGCGTCAGTGTGGCGGTTGAAGAGCCTTGGCCACATCGGTGCTCGTGAAACCGACGCGCTGCTGGCTCAGAAGGAGACTGGAAACCGATCTATGCGAGCACTTGGTTTCGCGGATCCCTCGGAAACGGAGACGATCAACGAAAAACCGGAACAGGAGCTCCGTGGGCAATTGGTGCGGCTTGCGGTCGAAGCCTTTCGTCAGGAAGAGATTTCTCGCGGCCGTCTCATCGAAATCGCCAAGAAGCTCTTCTTCCCCGACCCTTCCGTGCTGGTCGAATTTGCGGAAGCGACGCGCGCGGGCTGATGGACGGATTGTCGAATGGTGCGAGCGATCGTCGTTGCCGACACCTCCGTTCTCGTCAACTTCCTGCGAATAAACCGGATGGACTTGATCGGCGCGCATCCGGCAACTTTCATCGCCACCGATCATGTCGTCGGCGAAATTGCCGATACCTATCCTGAACAGCAGACGCGATACGCCGTCGCCCTGAATGCGGCCCAGATCACCGAACAGCGCATCGATGATCCAGCCGAATTGGAAATATTTCTGCGCCTCGCAGCGAAGGGGCGGTTGGGCGCCGGCGAGCGTGCTGCCATCGCGGTCGCCCTGAACCGCGGTTGCGCTCTGGCCATCGACGACTCGCGCGCGATACGACGAGCCTTGCAGGAAGCAGCGCTCGGGGAGAACGCTCTGTCGATCCTGCGCACGCAGGACATCGTCGTTGAGCTGATCCGGAAAGGGGTCGTATCCGTCGAAGCGGCAGATGCGATTCATGTGGATTGGGCGACCAATCATCGCTTCAAACTGAAGATCGTTTCCTTCCAAGACCTTCTGTAGTGCCCTTCCTGCGGGCGGATACACCACGAAACCAATGATGCGACCATCGACATGAAGCCGCAGCCGGTATCATCAACCCAGGAAGTGCTGGCTGGCCTCGTCGAGCGCGTCACCTACCATAACGCCGAGAACGGCTTCTGCGTTCTGCGCGCCAAGGCGCGCGGACATCGTGATGTCGTGACCGTGGTCGGCCATGCCGCAACCATAGCGCCCGGCGAGTGGATCACCGCCTCGGGCGAATGGATCAACGACCGCACCCACGGCCAGCAGTTCAAAGCGCGGTTCCTGCGCACCTCGCTCCCCGATTCGGCCGACGGCATCGAGAAGTACCTCTCATCCGGCATGATCAGGGGCGTTGGCCCGGTTTACGCCAAGAAGCTGGTGCGCGCCTTTGGCGAGAAGGTGTTCGACGTCATCGAGGCAACACCCGACCGGCTGCGCGAGGTCGACGGCATCGGGCCGGTTCGGGCAGCAAGCATTCTTGCCGCCTGGGCCGAGCAGAAAGCGGTGCGGGAAATCATGGTGTTCCTGCACAGCAACGGTGTCGGCACGGCGCGGGCAGTACGGATTTTCAAGACCTATGGTTCCGACGCCATCCAGGTCATGACCGAGAACCCGTACCGGCTGGCGCGCGATATCCGCGGCATTGGCTTCAAGACCGCCGACGCCATTGCGATGAAGCTCGGCATCGAAAAGACGGCGACGATTCGCGTGCGTGCTGGGATTTCCTATGCGCTGACCGAGGCCATGGATGAGGGCCATTGCGGCCTGCCGACGGACGAACTGGTGCCGCTGGCCGAGAAGCTGCTCGAGGTCCCGCAGCAGCTGATCCGCACAGCGCTCGATCTTGAGCTGCAAGAGGGTACGGTGATTGCCGACCGGGTTGGCGAAACGCCGTGTGTATTTCTGGCCGGTCTGCACCGGGCGGAGCGCACCATCGCCGAACGGCTGATGCGGCAGGCAAACGGCGCGTTGCCGTGGCCCTGGATCGATCCAGACAAGGCCTTGCCGTGGGTCGAGAAGTATATCGATCTTGCCCTTGCCGAAAGCCAAGTCGCCGCAATCCGGCTCGCACTGAAGTCCAAGGTGCTGGTCATGACCGGTGGTCCCGGTGTCGGCAAGACAACCATCGTCAAAGCCATTCTGCGTATCCTCGCAGCGAAGGGAACTGACCTTTTGCTGTGCGCTCCGACCGGCCGCGCCGCCAAACGCATGACCGAGGCGACCGGGTTCGCGGCCAAGACCATCCACCGGCTGCTGGAGGTCGATCCCAAAGGCGGCGGCTTCAAGCGTGGCGAGGACAATCCGCTCGACTGTGACCTCTTGGTTGTCGACGAGACGTCTATGGTCGATGTCATGCTGATGCAGTCACTCATGAAGGCGGTGCCGGAAAAGGCCGCCCTCTTGATCGTGGGCGACATCGATCAGCTTCCGTCGGTGGGGCCCGGCCAAGTGCTGGCCGACGTCATCTCATCCGGCGCTGTGCCGGTGGTACGCCTCACCGAAGTATTCCGGCAGGCCGCGCAGAGCTGCATCATCACCAGTGCCCATCGTATCAACCAGGGCTCGATCCCCGATCTCAGCCCACCCGAAACCGAGAGCGACTTCTATTTCGTGCAAGCCGACGACCCAGAGACCGCCGTCGCCCGCATCATCGAGTTGGTCAAAACACGGATTCCCAAACGGTTCGGCCTCGATCCCATCCGCGACATCCAGGTGCTGTGCCCGATGAACCGCGGCGGCGTGGGTGCACGTTCTTTGAACATCGAGCTGCAAGCCGCGCTCAATCCCGCGGGCGATCGCAAGGTCGAGCGGTTCGGCTGGACCTTCGCCCCCGGCGACAAGGTCATGCAGATCGAGAACGACTATGACAAGGAGGTCTACAACGGCGACATAGGATACATCGACGACGTTGATCCCAATGCAGGCGAGATCGTTGCCAGTTTTGACAGCCGATCTGTAACTTACGGATTTGGCGAACTCGACATGCTGGTGCCCGCGTACGCGGCGACCATCCACAAAAGCCAGGGCTCGGAATATCCCGCCGTGATCATCCCGATGCTCACCCAGCATTACGCCATGCTGCAGCGGAACCTGCTCTACACCGGCGTCACACGCGGCAAGCGGCTGGTCGTACTGGTCGGGCAGAAGAAGGCCGTCGCCATCGCCGTGCGCAACGTCTCGGGCCGGCGGCGTTGGTCTAAGCTGGGTGAATGGCTGGCGTTGGGAAATGTCTCGACGCCACGGCACTCATCAATGCCTTGAATCTACGTCCGCTTTGGGGGTGCTGCGGAAGCGCTCAGTCATGTGGTCTCGGCCAGGTCGGTCGAGAATGACCCGAACCTGACGTCGAAGTGCGTCTTGTCCGAGGTCTGCCTAGCAGTGTGTAGCGGACCCAGGGCCAGAACGTCATGCGGTCTGCTCCTGACCCGAAGATGCAACACCCACAGCCGTCTTCTATATGGGGTCGCTCCGCTACTCGGGCATCAACGATTTGCAAAAGGTACGCAGAGCGTCGAAACGCCACGAATCGTATTCGGTCACGTTGGCTTGCTGCCTCTCGAAAAGGTAATCGATGTCTTTCTGGGTGGTAGGACCCCAGATTCTGCGGTCGCGCGCCAGCATTGCTCCCGCCACCGCATATAACATGGTTAGTGGTGAACAGATGACAGCGGGGTCCTCGGGGGCGGAGTCGGGGACATCGTGTCCCAGGGTCCCCGCCAGCTCAGAAAGAAGGTTCGTATCCTGGACAAGATCGTCCAGTGCACCTTGCAATAGAGCCTGATCTACCGGAGAGACCTCCGTACCTGTGTAGTTCTTGTTATTTCTGAACCGGGCGATGACCGCGACCTGTATGAGATTGGTCGCGATACTGGTCTTCGTGCTAGCCCGGAGGCTTCCGATCTTGTCACCATCGGCGACGGCCGGGTCATCCGCGCTCCGATGCATGGCTTCACGGGCTCCCAGCAACTTGAGGGAGTTACGAAAGACTTGATCGGCAAACTCACTGGGGTCGTCCGAACCCGACGCGCGCGCGTGGTAGTATCGGCCAAGTGCAATCGCAAGCGACTCGCAATCGAACCTGATGAACGGCACCCGAAGCGCGGTGCCCTTCTTGCGATCTTCTTCCAGGCACGCGCGTGCTTTTTGAAGCTGGGCCTGCGCAAAGTCATACCGATTCGTTGTGCTTGCGCGCACGTGGCTGGCGATCGCGAAGAGGTAGTGCGCCTCTCTCCCGCTCATGTTTGTAAATCGGGTACCGGCGCTAGGATTGAGTATCCGGATTGGAACACGTAGAGTATTGGCCCGCACGACAATATTGATGGCGTTTTCGGCGTGTTGCTCCGCTACTAGCCATCTGTTAGCGCTCGCAAACAGTGCCCCCAATACAAGATACTTCACGTAACATTCCTCTCGATAATCATCATCAAAAGGATTTTCCGGATCCGGCCTATAGCAATCATCGGCGATCCGCTCGAAACGCGCGGAGAAGTCCTCTGCATTCAAAAAAACGCGCCTCGGTAACGCGAGATCCCTGAATATTTTGTCCGTGACCGTCAGGCTGTCAAACATTAGGTCTGGCGGGTTGCGAATACCGTGGTCGTGCGCAGTAAGGATCGAGTTGGCGCCGATCTCGGAGAACTCAACGTTCGTTCGATCTCGTGCACGCGCCATGGTCTCAACGACGAGAGCGCGCAGTCGATTCTCATCAACGTCGAATTCTTTTGTCTTCAATTTCTCAATAAGTATTAGGGATATGTGGCGGTACTTCTCCTCGTCAAAAAGAAAGTGCCGATGAAGATTTGCAGCCCCTTCGGAAAACTCCTCCCACCTTCGATAGGCTTGGTCGATGTCGTGACGAAGAATCCGTTGCGCCAAGTCCGGCTCGGCTCGACAAGCATTTTTCGCAAGGCGGTCAAATGAGGGTGGGTCGGCTTCCAGCTTATCCTCAAAGGCGAGAAGGCCAGAAAAGAGTTCCGAACGCCAAGTGTGCTCGTTGTCCCTTCCTTGTCCCTGAGGGGACCGGACGGCAAACACATCCGCGGAGATCGTATCGACGAATGACCAAAGATGATGGACGTGATCAAATGCGAAATCAGCAATAGTATTATGATTGCCTACCGCCAGTACCTCTTTCGCAGTGGCAAGCGCAAGAACAAGTTTCCTATCTCCTGTGACGATGACAACTCGAACCAAATCAGGGCCCATCTCTGATAGGCACTGGTTCACATAGGCGACTTCCGCAAGCGCTCTGCTATCGGTTTCGCCCCGTTCCCGGTTAAATCGATGATGTTCCGGCACAACGAATTTCTCAAGGGAACGACCGAGAGCCTCCATTGTTTTCGCAGCATTCCCAACTTCGATTTTCTCGGCGATCTGATTCCAGAGTGTTGCTAATTCCGGCGCAAAGCTCCCCTCCACCGGACGAAATTCCGAAAGCTTGAGAATTCCGCCGCTCCACCGAACCACATCTAGGAATGCGTCCCACTCCCTTACAAATCGGCTGGACCGTTGGAGGTCACGTGCCTGAATGCTGCGCAGGACATTACTCAGATAGCTGCCAACATCTCCAATGACGGGAGAACGTTCTCCCTCAGCGACCGCCGCTTTTACGAGGCGCAGGGTCTGACCAATCTGCCGATCCTGCCGCTCCTCTGTCGATATAGGTCCAATATCGGCCTCGACCCGCGCACGGGCCTTAACGTTGTTATAGATCTTCAGTGTCTCTTCGAAATGCGATTTGGTCTGCAACATCGGTATGTGCAGGTCCAACGAGCGATGTAGCGCCTTGCTGCCTAGTAGCCAGCCAACCCCTTCCGCACGCCGGCGCTCTTTGAAGAGCAAAGCCTGTCTTTCGTCGGCAGAAAATTCCTCAAACGGTCTCAGCGGCAAAATCTGCCCGTAACCATTCCCTAGCGATTTGTCGTCCGTCGGTCCGGTGAGCCATGGTGCGCAGTAAGTCACAATGACGTCGGTGTCGAAAAGGAAAATCACCCTCCGCCTTTCGTCGTGCTGTAACCAGCGAGTGAGCTTCCTGGCCTTTTGGCCTTCGTGAGCCACGAAGGCAGCATTGCGAATGATTTCCGACCTGAGCTCGCGTAGGTCGGCAGGTCGGGGCTTGGGCACATACTCCATCCTATACCCCGACCAATTCGCGTAGTTTGGAGCTTACTTGGGGTCGAAGACTCAAGCTCCGTCTCCGTGTAACCGCCGCGACCCTCGGCTCTTCGGGTTGGTCGACATCCTCCCCTAGGAAGCGAAGACCATGCCATTCCAGTACATCGCGGATAGGCGCCAATGCGTAGTGCTTACCTGCATCGAAGACCGAGACGACGATGCCAATAAGGGCCCCTTCGTCCGTTGCGAGCATGGCGCCGTTGCGGATCGAAGGGTGCGGATCCAGCAAATCGTCTTTTGAGCGCTCGAGTCGAAGCACTGGATAGATGCACTGATCTTGGCACCGTAGATGATTCAGTTCATTCAGAATCGTGCCAACCCGTGCGCCGTCCGAAAAATGCGCCACCTCACCGGCGCAATCCGCCAAATCGACAGTGCGGCGCCCACCAGTGGAGCGGAAAGCGGAGCTTATCGGCACACCATGCGAGATTGTGAAAACGCATGTCAGTGCACCAGCGGAAATTGGACTTTGGTCCTCGAAATTGTCGACATCAAATGGTTCTCTTTCCCACGCTTCCGGATCAAGAATTCCGATCCTGGTTCCGCCCGCAACGTGCACGCCAGGGCGTTGCGAGGTCGGCGGCATGTTCCGATGCGACGATGGGTCCGGCAACAGACGACGGACCGTGAGTCCTTTCCTGCAGCCATTGTCGTCCTCAAATACGTAAGACAGCCGGACTCTGTGACCACCACCGCCCAGGGTTAATAGTGTGTCCATCCCGAGCATCAGAACTCTCCGGCTGGAGGCTCGCCTGCGCGTGGAGAAACCACAATGGGTGCGCCCAAGAAATTGCCATCCCATCCGCCGATCGATCGTAGGCGCGATGTTATGTCGTCGTCGCTCAGCGCCGTCATAACGACCCATTTCGGCCCCACCCCCCGGTTACCAGAGCGGAGGTCGACCTCAGTTGCATCGAGGTGCTCTTGCGCGAAAGACTTTATGATCGGTTTGTTTCGTTCGCGCGTCTCATTGGTTCTTCCAGCGGTATCTAGGCCATGCCGCGCCTGGGTGAGTGGGTGCGGCATGGCATCGAAATAGAGGTACTCACCGCCAGTTACCCCGGCGAGGGCGTCGATCAGATGAGACTCCGTGTTGGTGTCCGTAAGCTCGATTGGCGTCCCGCCAGAAGACACGATTACCCGAAGGGCGCGAGGCGCCGGTGCTTCGTTTCCAACTGGAAAGTTCTTCGCCGCACCAAAACGACAAATGACGATCCTGTCGCGACGACGCGCAGCGGATTCATTATTCCACCGCTGGAGCTCGTCCTCGGCGACGCGCTTATCGCACCGAATGGATGTTATCCGACTTGTCTGCAGGAGATAAGCGAGCAGTAGCTTGTTGATGGGTGCCGACGTGGGCTCAAACGGGTGTTCGAGTGCGCTGGCGATGGTCGGGCGGAGACTGACGTCTCCGGCAATTGGCTTCAGTTGCCGCTCAAGAAACTCCACCACGCTCTTGTGGTCCTTAATCAACTCACCGACAAGCTCGCGGTAGAAGAACGCTTCCTCTGCGGCATAGGTTCTCACCGTAGCCTCGTCGAAGCGCGTCATGGCCCACGCGATGCACCGAATACTTTCTTCATGGGATTGAATTTTCTTTTCGATTGAGCTGAACGCTACTTGCCTCGGGGGAATATCATTCCCACGGTCTTTGAGCATCGTCACGGCGTCGTACGGACGGAGCAGGGCTATCGTGCCGAGTGGTATCTGCCAAGCTTCGTCAGGCTTAGCCGCACAGCATCGGACAATATCGATGAGTGCTCCATCGCCCGCCCCGTAGATCTTCGCGGGCCTTTTGTGTTCGCCGACATCAAATGTCTCGGGGTCCCTCTTCCAGTATTCATCGCAGCCCCATTTAATGCATCTCTCTTCACTGAAACCGGCCGCGATGACGACGATACGAAAGTTTTCCTCGTGCTCCCCGCGCGGAGTTTCGAACGTCACGCGTAGCGGATCGACAAATTCCGCGCTTCGTTGAACGATCCGCTTAGCGGTGTGGGCCTTCTTTATGCGGTCCATAGCGAGCTCTTGGTAATCTGTAGTCGCTTGGGCCTTTAGCGCGCGGATGACATTGTCAGCCGTGCCGGCATACCAATTCAGGACCGGCAAGCTCGTGAACACATCCATAGAACCCAGCAATGGCCAACGATTGTAGTTCGGATGCACGAGTCGGTGCGAAGCAGCGGCACCAATACTCAATATGTCGCCCTCAGCTTCGTAGAGAAATGCGTTGTGAGCACCCTCGTTCTTAAGCGCGAGCAGAAAGGTTAGCCCTGACACGCCACCGCCGATGATACCGATTCTGCTTGCCGACAGTTGTTCCCGTCCCATCCTGCTTTTAAGCGCTGCGGCCAGCAGCGTGGCCCGTCTCTGTTGGAAATAAATCCCAACTCTATGGCCCCGTGGTGCCAGTGAATACACGCCATCGCAGCGCCTTACTCTTGATGTCCGCATAATGAGCTCAAGAATTTCCGGAGTGATTTCGGGGTCAGGCATCTCGACCCCGCAAAGAATCGTTCTCAGCCGCAGGTTTGCCAAATATCCAGCGTTTTGCCGAACCAAAATGAGATGCATTGCGATACGGGCGCAATGACCCGAGCGCTCGTATTCTCACCACCCCCCCACCGGTCAATCCCTGATTGAAAGCGTATCGCCAAAACGACGAAGAAATCAACAACCTACGCGGCGCAAATTGCGCTGGATGCCCACCGTCCGCACTGCTGCAACGCCGCTGTTCGGTCGTGACCCCTCAGGGCAGCGGTGGAATGTTTACAAAAGTAGTTAGCAATGTCGCGCGGCAGATAGGCTCTATCGCGCAGCGATTTTGTGCTGTGGCCCTTCGCGTCGAGGGCCAAATTCACGAATATGGGTCCGCTTTCAGTGAGCTGCGGAAATGCCTGAGGGCGGGGCCTCGGCCGAAAGCCGTTCAAGCTACATATCTTCGATGCCTTGGCGCGTGCCAGCCGATTGCGGCGCGCATCGGCGGGACGCCGAAATTCAACCTGCCCTATGCGCTAACTCGTTGAATCGCTGAGGATTGCGCTCCCTCTTGCTTCCACAGTGCTTCCAGACCCCGGTTCCAAACATAAGCGCAAAAAGAGTTCGCCCGCTAACCTTTTGAGTTAGCGGGCGAATTTGGTTGCGGGGATAGGATTTGAACCTATGACCTTCAGGTTATGAGCCTGAAGGTCATCGGGCTTGAGAAATCAACGTCGGAGTCTGCACCTATTTTGATCACTCCACTGAGGTGAGGCGTCGAAAAACGTTGCGCTGCCCGCTGAACCGGGGAGTCTTCCCTCCACCGCCGCCGTTACCAACTTCGGATTTAGGAAGGCGAGGCTCAGCGTCATCCGCACCGAGCGGTCGCTGCAGCCTTCCCGCACTGCAATTTGCTTCGTGTCCGTCATCTGGCCTAAGAGGAGCTCATCCAACCACGACCGCCCTCTCGCAATTCCCTCGAGGAGACGCGCTCGTGTTTCCGAACGTATGGGCTCGTCCACGTCCAACTGCCCGCCCACGGGAATGACGTCGCGCCGTCGAGTCGGAGGCGGCGGTGCCCAGGGCAGCGTGAGGGGACTGTTACCCTCCCCTTTGAGCTCTAACTCGACCGCACCGCGCTGAACAACAATCTTCTCGACGAACTCCCGGACTGCATCGGCGCCGGACATCGATTCTGGTCTCTCTTCGTTGAGCGCAGATGCCCGTTGTTGGAGTGCATTCACCACCAGAGTCTCGATTTCCGGCGCAGGCACGCGCGGCACAGATCCCACGTCTTCTCTTCGTCCTTGATTCAAGGGCGCCGAAACGTAGTAGCGGTAACGGGCACCGCCCTTCTTGGCCGTGCTGGGAGTCATCCGGTTTCCGCGATCGTCGAAGATGCGACCAACTAGGATCGACTGATTGTTGATCCGGGCGTGCTCACGGGTATTGGCCTTGCTGGTGAGAGTAACCTGGACCGCGTCGAACAGCTCGCGATCGATGATCGGCTGATGCTCGCCTCGAAAATGCTGTTCCTTGTGGACGAGGTCGCCGACATAGACGCGGTTCCGAAGGAGGTAATGCAGCGGTCCTTTGGTGAAGGGAATTCCGCCGCGGGTTTTGCCACTGCCGAGTTGCGAGAGCTTTGTGACGATGCCGCGCGCTTCGAGGTCACGCAGGAGCTTCGTCAGACAGCCAAGCTCGAGGTAACGCCGGAAGATTGTACGGACACTGTCGGCCTCCTCCGGATTGACAATGAGCCGCTTGTTCTCAAGGCCATATCCAAACGGGACAGGGCCGCCCATGCGGATGCCCTTTCGCTTGGAGGCTGCGATCTTGTCGCGGATCCGCTCGGCCGTTACCTCCCGCTCGAACTGGGCAAAGGAGAGAAGCACGTTCAGCGTCAGGCGCCCCATGCTGTTGGTAGTGTTGAAGGCCTGGGTGACAGAAACGAAGGAGACGCCGTTGGCGTCGAACAGCTCCACCAGCTTCGCAAAATCCGCCAGCGAGCGGGTCAGTCGGTCGACCTTGTAGACGACCACGATGTCGATCTTTTTAGCCCGGATATCCTCCAGGATCCGCTGCAAGCCAGGTCGCTCCAACGATCCGCCGGAAAAGCCACCGTCGTCATAGAGATCCGGCAGGCACGTCCAGCCTTCATGTGCCTGGCTTTTGACATAGGCTTCGGATGCTTCCCGCTGATTGTCGAGTGAGTTGAATTCCTGCTCCAAACCCAAATCGCTGGAGACACGGGTATAGATGGCGCAGCGAAAGGCTTTCGCTTTCTCGGCCTTCATAGCGCCGCCGCCTTCGGAGCTGCCGCGGCGGCTTCAGGCTCGTTCCTCTCCCGAAGGCCAAAGAACCGCGGTCCATTCCAGTTCGTACCGGTGATGGCCCGCGCGACCTCCGAGAGGCTCTTGTAGGTCGTCTTGTTCCAAAGGAACCCACCTTCGACGGCGATAACCCGATGCAATATCCCGTCGTGCTCGCGGATGAGGATTGTGCCAGGTTTCAGCGACTGCCGACCTGGCACGGGCGGAACCGGCGGCGGCTTCTTGCGAGATCGCGTCTCGCCCGCATCGCGTCGTCGGACATAGTCCTTGGCGATCCGGTCGAGATAGCGGGCTGTTTCTCGATCGAGGTCGCCAAAGGCGTTCGCCTGTATCCTGTACGCGACGATCCGGAGTACGAGGTAGCGAGGCAGATGCGCGGGTGCGCTTTTCCGAAAGAGCTTTCGCCAGCGAATCCGAAGTTCGTGGATGTCGAGATCAGTCAGCGCCGCGACCTCAGCGCTGATTTGTTCTTGGAGAATAGGTAGTGGAGCTTGCATGATGGTTGGCAAGGGCGCCGCAGCAGCCCCCTGCCCTTTGCTCGAAACGCGCATGGGTCTCAGACCTTCGGCGAAGCGTCGCGCCCAACGCGCTTGGCTCCGCCAGGCTTCGGTAAGACAAGGCGGTAGACCGTCCCGTGCTCACCGCGCTCGGTATCGATCGCAAAGCCGCGCTTTCGAAGACCGGTCAGTGCTGCGCGTGTCGTATGCGGCAACCAGCCCGTCTGGGTCGTAAGCTCCGAGATAGAAGCACCGCCGACGCCAGAGAGCAGCTCGACTACTTTGCTGAGCTTGGTCCCGGCTTGAAGGACTCTGGTCTTCTCCGAGGAGCGCTCGATTCGGGAGGCAGCTCCTCCCCCCGGCCGCGGTGTTCTCTGAACCCGGCGTGTCGGTGCGCGCTTCGTTTTGGTTTTAGTAGATCTAGTCATTTGTCTCTCCTGCTCTGACGGCATCAGCCGCCACCAGCGCGAGCCCCGGAGCGGACGAAGCCGACGGGGCCGGAGAGATTTGACGTCCGTCGGAGATGGTTCCTGCCTGACCATTCGTCGGAGCACCAATGCTCCGTTCCGACCGGATTGCCAGTCGTTTCTGCTCCAACATCCGCGGGAGTTAACGAGGGTGTGGAAGGCTTACCGATTTGCACAGGCAAACTTCGAAAAATGACGCCGCACTCCTACACCCGCGGGTAAGCCTGCAGTCCTACTAGATTCCAGCAACGTCCTGAGATCGGGGTCGTGGAACGATGAACCAATGAAATACCGCTCAGCCGTGGCGCCAGCCGAAACAAGCCAGCCGTATGACAAACGGTTGCGCCGCGCGCCGATCGGCAACGGCTATGGCAGCGAATGCCACTTCCTCCGCTACCTAGGCCGCCACCGGTCTCCAAATCTGAACATTTAGGCGGTCCGTTAAGGCAGCCGCCAACCCCCACTGATACGAGCGCGGCGGCCTGCAGAGTTGCCGGGCGAGGTCGCGCCGGTTAGCGTGGGTGGCCGGAGTTTCGGCGCGCTCGCGACAGCTGACTGAGCATCGGGCTGCGATCGGACGGCTACAGGGAGGAAAACCAATGCTCCAGAACACGATAAGACAGGGCATGGTCGGATTTGCAGCGGCTCTCGCCATGACTACAGCAGCAGCCGCTCAGACGGAGGTCAATGTTGTTGCGTTTGCTCCCGGATTCGCCTGGGCAAACTTGTTCGGGGCCTCGGGTACAGAGAAGACAGAGGAACTGCTCGCCTTCGAGAAAAAGGAAGGCATCACCGTCAATATGGAATATGCCGACGAGGAAACCGCGCGGCAAAAGGTGCTCCTCGACCTCGTCAACGGCACTGGCCAATATGATCTTGTCATGCTCGGCAGCGACGGCGCCGTGCAGACCTACAGCTACTCCGGTTATCTCGAGCCTCTCGACGGCTATCTCGACAAGGCGAAGGACTATTTCGACGCGTCGATGGTCTATCCGCAATTCCTCGATGCCAACCGCGTCGACGGCAAGCTGTGGGCGCTTCCGTATTACTCGTTTGGCGCGGGTGTCATCTACCGGAAGGATCTTTTCGACAAATACGGCATCGCCGAGTTCCCGAAGACGACCGAGGAATTGGAAAGGGCCCTCCAGACGATCAAGGATGGCCTGGCAAAGGACGGCAACACCACCACTTACGCACTCACCATGCGGGGCGCGCCTGGCGAGGAGCCAAGCCTCGACCTGACCGGCTTTGTGTACGCCTATGCGGGCTATCCGGCCTGGTTCGAAGGCGGCGCCGTAACGCCTGAGGAAATCAGGGCAACGAAGGCGAAGCCGATATTCACCGGCGATTTCAAGGCTGGCTTCGAAACCTTCGTCCGCTGGTCAAAGGAGTTTGGTCCGCCGGGCATCGCGACCCACACGTGGGTAGACATGATGAATCTCTACAGTCAGGGCCAGGCTGCAGTGTTGCTCCCTTCGGCGATCAATGGCTTCGCCGCACTTGGCGGAACACAGGACCCAAACGTGAAAGACCACACTGCTTTCGCGCCGAGCCCGATCGGCCCATCGGGCAAGCCGATCCAGAGCTTCTGGACCTTCTCCGTCGGCATCAGCAAGTACTCGAAGAACAAGGACGCGGCCTACAAGGTGCTCGCGTTCATGACCGGCAAGCAGTCGATGGAGGCGTTCGCGAACCAGATCGGCTGGCCCTACAACACCTTCCCAGAAATTACGCACGGTGCGGTGTTGAGCCAGAAATGGCCGGCCGAAACCCTCGACGCGGTGGAAGCATCCTACAAGGACGCCAACCCGCACTATTTTCCTTACATCCCTGAGCTGAATGAGTTCATGGACCACATCGGCACGTCGGCGTCAGAGGCGATCTCTGGCGCGAGCACCGTCGACGATGCCCTCGCGAACTTGCAGACGTGGGCAGACGACCGGATGACAAGGGCGGGATACTACAAGTAGCCTTCAGTCCGTTATGGCTCATTCGAGCAGGACGGTCTGGCATGAGCCGGGCCGTCCTGTCCCTCTCAATCTCAACAAGTGCAGCCGTCCGTGAGGTCCGTACTCACCGACTGGCGGCTGTGGTTTGTTGCGCCATCGATCCTGGCGCTTGGAACGGTTGTCCTGTTTCCGACCGTGTATCTCTTCTGGATGAGCGTAACCCATTGGGTGGTTACCGACCCCGAGACCTACTTCGGCGGCGCGGAGAACTTTCGGCAGCTATTTGCAGCGACGGATTTCTGGCGCGCCGCTCGGGTCACGCTCGTCTATCTGATCCTCTCCAGCGGCCTGATGGTCTTGCTGGCGCTTGGCCTCGCACTAACCCTTTCCGAGCAGCGCTCGGCGGGGATTTTCCGAGCACTCGTTGTGATGCCGCTCGTTATCCCGCCGGTGGTGGCGGCTTTCACCTGGCGCTTCCTGCTCAATTCCGAGATGGGGTTCATCGGCGCCTTCCTTCTCCCCTCCGTCGGCTTTACGCGTAGCCTGCTCGCCGACCCGGTCGGCGCGCTTTTCTCGGTCGTGGTTGCCGATGTCTGGAGCCGCACGCCGTTCATGTTTCTGATCTTTCTTGCAGCACTTCAGAGCATCCCGAACGACTACTACGAAGTGGCCAGGATCGATGGTGCGAGCATTCTTCAGCAGTTCTTTCTCGTAACCCTGCCGATGATGACGGGAGCGATCGTCGTCGCCCTTCTCTTTCGCGTCATCGACGCGATCAATACCTTCGAGCTCATCTATGTCATGACCAAAGGCGGCCCCGGCCGAGCGACACAGACGCTCTCCATCCTCGGTTGGAAGACTGCCTTTCAGGGGTTTGACCTTGGTGGCGCAGCCGCGCTGGGCGTGGTGATGCTGGTGATCACCTTGATTTGCGCGCAGATCGCGTTCAACCGGTTCCTGAAAGTCAGGGAATGAGCGCCGGCACTGAGAACAGGCGTCCGTTGGTAGCAGTCGCCGAAGGCTTGCCACGGCCGCGCTTAGTGCAGATCCTGCGCGTCGTGTTTCTCATCGCGGCTCTCGTCTTCGTGCTCTTCCCACTCATATGGCTGGCGCTCGGCTCGCTCAAGACACGAAACGAGGCGTTGGCGCTGCCGCCGCGCATCATCTTCGATCCGACCTTCGAGGCTTACAGCAAGATTGTCGCCGGAGGATTCATCCGCGCGTTCGGCAATAGCCTTACGATCGCGCTCAGCAACGTAGCGCTGGCGCTCGTCATTGGCACGCCCGCCGCGTTCGCGCTTACCCGCATGGGTGGCCGCATTCGGAACGACCTGTCCTTCTGGATCCTATCGATCCGCATGGCGCCCCTCTTCGCGGTCATCCTGCCGCTCTACGTGCTCTTCAAGAATGTCGGTCTGCTCGATACCAGGCTCGCGGTGGTGCTCGCGCATCTCACCCTGACGCTGCCGCTGGCGGTCTGGATGCTTATGACTTACTTCCGTAGTATGCCGGTCGAGCTTGATCAGGCGGCGATGATCGACGGTGCTTCGCCTTTGCAGATTCTGCTCTACATCATCGTGCCGATAAGCCGGCCAATGCTCGCTTCCGTGGCGATCGTTGTTTTCATTTTCTCGTGGAACGAGTTCCTGCTCGCCTTTGTTCTGTCCGCGCGTAATGCGCAGACGGTACCGGTCGCCGTCGCGGGCCTCGCCGGCACGATGACCTTCGACTGGCCGTTAATCGCTGCGATCTCCGTCTGCTCGATGATTCCGGCTTTCATCTTCGTCGTGTTTGCCCAGCGCCACATTGTGACAGGGCTCGCCTCAGGTGCGGTCAAATGAGGGAACGCGCGGCATGAACCCGTTCCTCGACGCGGGCACGGCGCGGCTTCCTGAAATCCGGGAATTTGCCGAACGCTACCCATTTGCGATCTTCCCTGTCGGCTCGACCGAGCAGCACGGCCCTCACCTGCCGCTCGACACCGACAATCGCATCGCCGAGCGCATCGCGCTCGAGACGGCGCGGCGGAGCGTCGGGCTCGTACTTCCGACCATGCCGCTCGGTTATGCATGGGTGTGGCGCGACATTCCGGGCACGCTGACGCTTCGCTTCGACACCTACATGCGGATGGTGCGCGACGTCGCAGAGAGCCTGGAGCGCTGGAATATCAAGGCGATCTTCCTGCTCTCCGGCCATGGCTCCAACCCGCAGCCGATCAAGCACGCCGTGCGCGAATTGATCCATGATCAGCTTGGCATCAAGGTGCTGTTCGACGTCTACGCGGGTCTCGACCAGATGCTGCAAGAAGCAGACAGCAAACGCTGGCACACTGAGATCCATGCCGAGGAGATCGAGACGTCGATGATGCTCGCGATCGCGCCGGGGCTGGTGCGAATGGACTTGGCGGAGGCTGACTATCCGCCCTTCCCTGCGGACTATGCCAAGTCGGAACTGTCGATGGGGCACCTGATGCGGAGCGGCGTCTTCGGCGACCCGCGTGTCGCTACCGCCGAGAAGGGACGCCGCTGGCTCGATCTTGCGGCCGAGCGCTCGGCAAAACTCTGGCTCGGCTTCCTCAAGCGCCACGACCTCTATGATGGAGAGTCCCGTGAATGACGTGATGACCACGCGCGGGCCGATCTCGCCCGCCGACCTCGGGGTCACCGACTATCATGAACACCTCTACGTCGATCCGCCGGCGTGGCTGCACAAGATCGACCCTGACTTCGCTCTCGACTCGGTCGAGAAATCGGCAGCTGAGCTCAAGACCTTTGCCGCCGCAGGCGGCCGGACACTGGTCGAGATGACGGCCGTCGACTTCGGGCGCAATGTCGAGAAGATCACGGCCGTGGCCGATGCCGTGCCCGAGGTGCACGTGATTCTGACCGCCGGCTACAACCGTCCCTACTATATGGGTCGCTGGGGTTACGCCGTCGCAGAAGACGACATGATCCGCGACACGGTGCGTGACCTGACGGTCGGAATCGACGGCACCTCCATCAGGGCCGGCATCATCAAATGCGGTACGGAGTACAACAATTTCGGCGAGATCGGCCGCAAGCTGGTCCGTGTTGCGGCGGCTGCGCATAAGGAGACCGGCCGGCCGATCATCACGCATACGACCGCCGGCACCATGGGCTACGAACAGGCGACGTATCTGATCGAGCTCGGCGTGCCGGCGCACCGGATCGCACTCAGCCACATGGACCGTAACCCCGATCTCGGCGAGCATCAGCGCATCGCGCTGCTCGGCACCTATGTCGGCTACGACTGCTTCGGCAAGGCGAAGTACGGGCCGGAGTCGCGCCGCCTCGCCCTCATCCGCGATATGTTCAAGTCGGGCCTCGGAAACCGCGTTCTCATCGGCAACGACCTTGGTCGACCGAGCTATTGGCGCGCCTACGGCGGCGGGCCAGGGCTCGACTTTGTGCTCACGAGCTTCCGTCAGCGCATGCGCGACGAGGGCTTCACCGAGGCGGAACTGAATCTCCTCCTCGTCGAAAACCCGCGCCGCTTCTTCGCCGCGGAGCTGTAACTACCCATGGCCGCGGCGTTCCTCGGCATCGATCTCGGCACGTCCGCGGTCAAAGTCCTCGCGCTGTCAGAGGACGGCGAGGTTCTCGCTAAGTCAAAGCGCAGCTACCCGACACACGCGCCTGAAATCGGCTGGTCCGAGCAGTCACCCGAGAACTGGTGGACGGCAACGACCGAGGCCACGCGAGAGGTTGCAACGCAACTCGGCGGAACTTCCATCGGTGGCGTCGGACTCTCCGGCCAGCTCAACGGTTTTGTGCTTCTCGACGAGCACGATAAGCCGCTGCAAGAGGCGATCATCTGGCTCGACCGTCGAGCGACCGCCGAGACGGAGGAATTGACGCGAGGGTTTGGCGCCACGATCGAGGCGGTGAGCGGCAACCGTGTGGGCCCCATCTCCGTCATGTCAAAGCTCCTCTGGATGAAGCGGCATCGGCCCGAGGTGCTGGCGAAGACGAAGCGGCTTCTTCTGGTGAAGGACTACATTATGTGGCGCCTCACAGGGGCCCATGTCACAGATCCGTCCGACGCCTCCGCCACCAATTTGATGGACCTCACGTTACGCACATGGTCTGTCGAACTCTGCAAGGTTGTCGGTGTCGACCCGCGTCTGCTGCCGGAAATTGTGCCGTCTACTACGGTAGCGGGCCGCATCACGTGTATGGCCAGCGCGGAGGCAAGTGTACCCGAAGGAGTGCCGGTCGCGCCGGGCGGTGGTGACGTCGCGGCGCTGGCACTTGGCTGCGGCGTGATCTCCGATGGCGTGCTTGGCGTTACGCTCGGAACCGCTGGCCATGTCGTCATATCATCGAAGCGACAGCTCCCTCGCGCCGGCAACGGCCTCTGGCAGATCGCGCACACCATCGAAGGCCAAATCATTTGGCTCGGCCTGATCATGGCCGGAGGTCTGAGTCTCAGTTGGCTCCACAGCATCGTGACCCTTGGACAATCGACACCGTCCTTCGAAGATTTCGCCGCGTTGGCCGATGCGGTTGAGCCGGGCGCGCGCGGCCTGATCTTCCTGCCCTTTCTAGAAGGCGCCGCCACGCCGTACGAACGGCCGAATGCGCGTGCGTCGTTCATTGGCCTCACATCGTCCCACGGCTCGGCCGAGATGATCCGGGCCGTAATGGAAGGCGTCGCATTCAATCTTCGCCAATGCGTCGAGCTGTTCGAAGAGATGGGCGTAGCCGTCTCTGCGGTCCGCCTTGCAGAGGGAGGCAGCAGGGTCGGCCTCTGGTGCCAGATCATCGCCGATATCTTGGGTAGGCCAGTCGACCTGGTAGAGGAGTCGGACACTTCAGCGCTCGGAGCGGCTATGGCAGCTCAGGCTGCCGTGACCAATCAGCCGCTCGCCGGTATCGCTGAGCGCGCCGTGCACACGGGCCAACACTATGCGCCGCATCAAAGCAGAAGTTATGACGGATTGTATCGGAAGTACCGCGAGCTCGCGGATATACATTCTCAAATGTAGTTTGCAACTTATCGCCGAACGTTTTTCGCCGCGTCAGGTCCTCTCGACTCGCACACCCGGAAGGCGCGAGGCCAACCATTATCTTTCCTTTCAGCCCAGGAACTCTGACTCCAGAACACCCACCACTCCGGGCTCCAGAGCGAACAATCCGCCTTCCATCGGATTGCGCTTGAGGTGCTCGGCACTCATCGTGAAGCGAGCAGAGGTCACGAACAGCGTGGTTAGCCCTGGTCCTCCAAATGTGCAACTGGTCGGCCAGGTGCAGGGCAGCTCGACAACCCGATCAACGCTTCCGTTCGGTGCAAACCTCGCGACACACGCGCCTCCGACAACGCGGCAATTCCAGATGTATCCTTCGGCATCGAGGCAGGATCCGTCAGGCAAACCTCGATCGAAGCCGATCGAGAAGTCCCGCCGGTTGGCAATCGTCTGATCGTCGGCCCGATAGTCGTACGCGTAGAGCGCGTTCTTCGTCGTGTCCGCAGTGACGAAGCGGCCGCCAGGCAACCACACCATCGTGTTAGTGACGCCATAGGTTCGCGGTGTAAGCTGCTTCACGCTGCCATCCGGTGCGATGCGATAGTAGGCGCCCGAGTCCCGGTTCATCTCCTTCGGTGAACCGTCGTCATTGATATTGTCCTGCATCGTGCCGACCCAGAAGGCGCCGTCGGGCGCGACCCGGCCCTCGTTGAGCCGGTTGTCCGGCACATCCGGCTCCGGGACTGCGATCTGATCGAAGCTGCCGCCTGGCTTCCACAAGCAGACGCTTCGACGGAGCCCCACGATGAACCCGCCGCTGGCACGAAGGCCGATTGAGGTGTCGATACCGGGCGTCGGCCAAACCTGATGCGCGCCACTTGAGGGGGCAAAGCGGTGAATGCGGCAACCGCCGATATCCACCCAGTAGAGCGCCTGCTCCTGCGCCGACCAGACGATGCTTTCGCCGACCAGATCTTGTGCATCGAGGCAGAGAGTGACCAAACGCTGGATCCTTTCGAGTGCCATCGGGGGCAATCAGGCTTGACTCGTCGCCTTTACTGACTGTTCATACAGGAAGGGCAGAACCTGTCTGCTAGGGTAGACATGTTGCGCGGGGCACGTCCAGCAGCTCACGAGGAAAGCGCGGCCGCTCCGGGGGGACTCGTCGAGCGAGTCATGGGCGCCCTTCAATCACATATTCGGACGAACGGGCTCGAGCCGGGAGACGCGCTGCCGAGCGAGAATGCGTTTGCCCTGGAGCTTGGCGTGTCTCGGGCCGTAGTACGAGAAGCATTCCGCTCAATGGCAGCTCTCAGGCTGATCGACATCGGGAACGGCCGCCGCGCTCGGGTGTCGACCGTAGATGCCGGCGCACTCGCGCTCCTTCTCGACCATGTCGTCCATACGGACCAGATCACGGTGCAGCAGATCCTCGATGTGCGGCGCACCGTTGAACTACGGACAGTCGCGCTTGCGGCACTGCGGCGGAGCGACGAGGAGGCCGCTGAGATCTCCCGGCACGCGGCGAACATGGGCAGGGACTTCGTCGAGCCCGAGAAGGTGATGGAGCACGACATCACCTTTCATGAGGCGATCGCCGCAGCGTCCAGAAACCCGATGTTCGCGCTCATCGTCGCGTCGTTTCACGTAGTGACCAGGCAGACCTGGCGGATTGGGTGGGTGGCGCGCCAGAACAATGCCGACCGGCGGGATAATGTCGCCTGCCACAAGGCCATCGCAGCCGCGATCGCCAGCCACGACGTTCGGCGGGCGGAAGCAAAGATGGGAGAGCACTTCGACAACACCGTCAAAGTCCTGCTCGCCGCCGGAATCAATTGAGCGGTGCCATGAAGATCACCGCCATCGAAACGATCCGCCTCGAAGAGTTCGCAAACCTGCTTTGGCTTCGCGTGCACACGGACGAGGGGTTGGTCGGGCTGGGCGAAACGTTCTTCCTCGCTGAGACCGTCGAAACCTACGTGCACGAGTCGATTGCCCCGAAGCTCCTGGGCCGCGATCCTCTTGCGATCGACAGGATCGCCAGGGATCTCACCAACTATGTCGGCTTCCGCTCCACCGGCGCCGAGGTCAGAGGGAACTCCGCCCTCGACATCGCCCTCTGGGATCTTTTTGGCAAAGTCACCGGACAGCCAATCGCGCAACTTCTCGGCGGCTTCTCTCGCCAACACATTCGCACCTACAACACCTGTGCCGGCACGTCTTACATGCGCACGGCCAAGGGCCAGCACTCGGCAAACTGGGGACTGGGCGCAGATCGCCAATACGACGATCTCGATGCCTTCCTGAATAGAGCCGGCGAGCTCGCCTCCGAGCTCCTCTCCGAGGGCATCACGGCCATGAAGATCTGGCCTTTCGACATCGCCGCGGAAAAGAGCGACGGGCACTACATTTCTGCCGCCGACCTACAGACTGCACTTGTCCCCTTCGAGAAGATACGCGAGGCTGTCGGCGACCAGATGGACGTGATGGTGGAGTTCCACTCGATGTGGCAGCTCCTGCCGGCGATGATGATTGCCAAAGCGCTGACGCCCTTTCGCACGTTCTGGCACGAAGATCCGATCAAGATGGACAGCCTCGCGAGCCTCCGGCGCTACGCCGCTGTTTCGCCTGCGCCGATCTGCGCCTCGGAGACGCTCGGAAGCCGCTGGGCGTTTCGCGACCTTCTCGAGACGGACGCGGCCGGAGTCGTCATGCTGGACATTGCGTGGTGCGGCGGTCTTTCGGAAGCTCGGAAGATCGGCGCCATGGCGGAGGCCTGGCACTTACCGATCGCGCCTCACGACTGCACCGGCCCGGTCGTGCTCTGCGCCTCTACGCATCTGTCGCTGAATGCTCCAAACGCCCTCGTTCAGGAGAGCGTGCGCGCATACCATCGAACCTGGTATCGCGACCTAGTCACCGCGCTGCCGCCGATCGAGGATGGCTACATCACGGTGCCGCCGGGACCGGGGCTGGGAATGGAGCTCGTTCCCGACATCGACAAGAAGTTCACCGCGACCATTAGAGTTTCTGCGCTGGAGTAAGGCGCAGGATAATCGGCCCGAAGAGACTCGAGCAAAGGGAGGAAATGAAATGTCTACGAGAAAACTGGCAGGCGGCGCTGTGCTGCTTGGAGCACTGCTGGCGGGTGGCGCCTATGCGCAAGACACACCGCTCAACATCGCGTTCACTATCCACTCCTCACCCTCCAACACATTCTGGCAGGCGGTGAAGAAGGGCTTCGACGACGCGTGCGGCAAGATCCAGGCGAATTGCCAGATGATCTTTACGCAGACCGAGGGCTCGATAGCCGAACAGCAGGCGAACATGCAGACCGCCCTCGCCGCCAACCCGGACGCACTCATCACCTCGATCGTCGACAACAACGCGTTCGACGAGCTCATTCAGGGCGCCCGCGACAAGGGCGTCATTGTCATCGCCACGAATGTCGACGATACGGAAGGCGCAAAGGGCAACGCCCGCCAAGCCTTCATCGGCCAGGGCTTCATCCCGGCCGGCTACACGCTCGGAGAGGCGCAGTCGAAGAACTTCCCGGCAGAAGGCCCGATCCACGTTTTGGTCGGCGTATCGGCCCCGGGCCAGAACTGGTCCGAACAGCGCGCCCAAGGCGTGACGGACTTCATGGAGGACTACAAGAAGGCGAATCCGGACCGGGAGGTAACGGTCGAGCGGATCGACTCCGGCACGGATCTCGCAGTGGTCTCCGATCGCGTCGGGGCCTATCTTAACGCGCACCCCGAGACTACCGCTTATTTCGACACCGGCTTCTGGCATGCCGGCGTGGCGCGGGTGCTGGCTGACCGCGGCGTCGAGCCCGGCAAGGTACTGCTCGGCGGCTTCGATCTGGTCCCGGAGGTGGTGCAGCAGATGAAGACCGGTTACGTGCAGGTGCAGATCGACCAGCAGCCCTACGAGCAGGGATTCATGCCGGTCATGGAGGTCTACCTTGCCAAGAAAGTAGGCCTCTCTCCGGCGGATATCGACACTGGGCAAGGCGTCGTCACGCCGGACCAGGCCGATTCCATCACGGAGCTTGTGAACCAAGGAGTGCGCTGAGCGCTACGGACGTGCCGGCGCTACGCCGGCACGTCCAATCTGACGATAGACCGGCGGGGACCAGGCTCCATGCGACGTATCCTGAAGATCTATCTGGAAAAACCGGAGCTCGCCGGACTCGTCCTGCTGATCGTGCTCGCGGTGGTTTTCCATTTTCGCTCGAACGGCGTTTTTCTCTCGCCGGAGAACATGCGCGGAGTGTTCGGCCTCCTGCCTGAGGTCGGGCTTGTCGCGATCGGCGTGACGATCCTGATGATTTGCGGGGAGTTCGACCTCTCGGTCGGCTCGGTCTTCGCGCTGATGCCGATGTCGATCGCCATCATGCTGAATGCCGGAGTGCCCTTCGTGCCGGCCGTCCTGCTCGGCCTCATTCTCGCCGCCGCGGTGGGATTCGTGAACGGCTACGTGACAGTCAAGTTTGCCATTCCGAGCTTCATCACCACGCTCGGCATGCTTTTCATGGCGCGCTCCCTCACCGTTGTCATCTCGGGAGGATTTCCGCCGCTTCTTCCGGAAATTCCGAGCTGGATATTCACTCAGTACGTCGGGCCCGGCGGTCTCATCCGGATGTCTTTCATCTGGTTCGTCGGCATCGCGCTCCTCGCTACCGCCATGCTGTCGCTGACCAATTTCGGCAATTGGATCCGCGCCACCGGCGGCTTCCTTGAGGCGGCCGCATCCATGGGCATTCCCGTCAATCGCGTGAAGATTATTTGCTTCATGCTCTGCTCCACGCTCGCGGGCTTCGCCGGCCTGATTCAGGTGCTGAGGCTAAATTCGCCGCTTCCCTCGATCGGGGTCGGGCTCGAGCTGCAGGCGGTGGCCGCCGCCGTTATCGGCGGAACGGCGCTGACCGGAGGCATCGGGACGGTGCTTGGCGGCATCGTCGGGGCGCTCCTCATCCGCATCATCGACAACGGCCTGGTGCTGAGCCAGGTGAACGCAAACTGGTTCCAGTTCGCGATCGGCTTTCTCACCATCCTGGCGGTCGCCGGGAATTCCTGGCTGCGCCGCACGGCGCGGCGGATCAAGCTACAGGTGACCAATGAACCAGCCCCTTACAGGCAGCGAGCCGGCCCAGCAGATCCCGCCGTCGAGCACCCAGCAGGTGCCCAGTCCGCCGGTGATCGAGTGTCGCGGTCTGCATAAATGGTATGCGGGCGTCCACGCCCTCAAAGGCGTCAGCCTGAAAATTGGTCAAGGCGAGTCGATCGGCCTCGTCGGCGACAACGGGGCTGGCAAATCGACGCTGATCAAGATCCTGTCCGGCGTGCACAGACAGGACCAGGGCGAGGTCCTCATCGACGGCACGCCGACGCTGATCCGCACGCCGAAGCACGCCATGCGGCTCGGGATCGAGACGATCTACCAGTACAACGCCATGGTCCCGATGATGTCGATCGCCCGCAATGTCTTCATCGGGAGGGAACCGATCCGCTGGGGACTTTTCGGGTTTGGCCTGCTCGACCAGAACCGCATGCGGGAAGAAAGCGTCCAGGCCATCGCCGACGTCGAGCTTCACCTCCGCTCGCCGGATGCGCTTGTCGGTGAGCTGTCAGGAGGCCAACGTCAGGGCGTGGCGATCGCCCGGGCCATGCACTTCAAATCCAAGGTGATGGTGCTGGACGAGCCCACCAACCACCTCTCTGTCAAGGAGACCAACAAGGTGCTCGGGTTCATTCGCGGCCTGCGGGCGCAGAACGTCACCGGCATCTTCATCAGCCACAACATCCCGCATGTCTTCCACTCCTGCGATCGGATCGTGGCCATGGCGCGTGGCAAGATCGTCTTCGACAAGCCGGTCGGCGAAACGTCCGTCGAGGAGGTCCAGGATCTGCTGTGACGCCCGTCCTCGCCGGAAAAACCACATTGCTGACCGGGGCGCTCGGAACTCTTGGCCGGGCGCAGGCACACACTCTCACAAAGGCGGGTGCCCGCATGCTGCTGCTCGACCGTCCGGACGCGGCAGACGGGATCGTTTTCGCCCGCGAAGTTGCCGGCGCGACCGGCGGCGAAGCCATCTTTGTTGGTCAGGACCTCAACGATCTCGCAGGCTCCGAGGCGGTGATCCGAACGCAGGCCGACCGGCACAACGGCATCGACATTCTCATCAACAACGCCGCGCTCATCATCAACCGGCCTTTCGAGGAATTCTCGCTGCAGGAATATGAGGAGCAGGTGCGCGTGAACTCCTCGGCCGCCTTTGCGCTCGTGCGCGCGGTCGCGCCTGCGATGAAGCGCAAAGGCTACGGCAAGATCGTCAACTTCTGCTCGGTAACGCTGAACGGCCGCTGGCACGGCTACGTGCCATATGTCGCGTCGAAGGGGGCGCTCCTCGGACTCACGAAAAGCCTCGCGCGCGAGCTCGGGCCGCATGGCGTTCGCGTCAATGCGGTCGCGCCTGGCGCCGTGGTTTCGGAAGCGGAGGAGCGGGTCTATGGCGACAAGCTGCAGGAGTACAACGACTGGATTCTTGGGAACCAGTGCCTGAAGACGCGCATCCAGCCCGAGAACGTCGCCGAACTGGTCCTGTTTCTGGTCTCGCCCGCTTCCGACATGATCACCGGGCAGAATTTCGCGATCGATGGGGGATGGTGATGGGGAGGCATGAATGACGCAGCCGGTCGTCCGGGTCTATCAGGAGGATTGGTGGCCGTTCCAAAACCTGCCGCATACGCTGAAGGAGTTCGAACGCGCAACCGGAATCAGGACCGAGCTCAGCTGGGACAAGGTCGGCGTCGGGCTGATCGAGGCCATGTTCGAGCACATGATCCACTCGTTCACCGACGAGGACCCGCCCTTCGACCTGATCTGCGCGGATGAAGTGTTGTTGCGCCGCTTCGCGACGAAGGGGCGCGTGCTCGTGTTGAACGAGCTTATGGTCCGCGATGGGATTACGCTTGACGACGTGACCGCGGAAACCCGGCGCGCCGTGACGCTCGACGGAGCTGTGATCGGACTGCCCTGCTGCAACGTCACCAACCTGCTCCTCTACCGACGCGACCTGCTTGATCGCTATTCGCTGCCCGTGCCGCAGACCTGGGACGAGCTGAAGAATGTCGGCCACGAATTGCAGTCCGCCGTTCGCCGCGATGGGAACACCGAGTTCTATGGCTTCGCGACACGGGGGGCCGGCGGCGGCGGCCATTCCGTCTGGAGCATCAGTACTTTCCTCGCCTCCTTCGGTGCCCGCTGGCTGTCCGATGAGACCACGCCCGAGCCGATCGGCGAGGCGCACGCTTCTGCGCTCTCCACCTACCTCGACCTTGTCCATACGATTTGCCCGCCCGATCAGGGTGCCATCAGCTTCGTCGAGCTCATGCGCGACTTTCGCAACAACCGGGTCGGCATGATCATGGAGGTGGGCATGGAGTATGCCAATCTTTACCGCGACAACCCCGAGCTGGCTGAGCGTTCCGGCGTGGCGCTTGTTCCCGCCGGTCCGGCCGGCCGCCGCCCGAATCTCTATAGCCCGCCCTGGGCCATTCCGGCCAAATCCAAGGTTCGCGAAGAGGCTTGGCAGCTCGCCAAGTTCCTATCGTCGCCGCACCAGTTGCTCGAGGACGGGGTTCAATCCGGAGCCATCGAAACGTCCAGTCTCTCCGCCCTCTACAGCCCGCAATTCGACCGGCGCTTTCGACCCGATCTGCTTTCGGCGGTTCGCCAGAACCGGGCCGTTGCATTCGAGGAGCGGCCTTTTGGGAAGCTCGGCATCGAAGCCTGCATTGTCGTAGGAGATGCGGTGAATGCCGCCGTCGAGAGGCGCGCTGGAGTCAAGGACACCCTTGAACGGATCCATGGCGGCCTGAAGGCGCTCGGGTCGCACTGATCTCGCGCGAAACCTCATGCTGGCGTCGGCGCGTCTTCGGCAATCAGCCGTTCGCTCTTCAAGTCCGACCACAGCGCGGTGGGAATTGGCCTGCGGAAATTATCCACGTTTGCGCGCACCTCGTCCGGATGAATTGCGCCGGGGATTACGGAAGCCACCGCCGGATGGCCAAGCGGGAATTGCAGCGCGGCAGCCGCGAGCGGCGTCGCATGTGCTCGGCACACGGCCTCGATCCGCCGGACTCGCTGCATGATATCGTCGGTAGCATCACTGTAATTGTACTTGGCGCCGGGGACGGAGCCGGTCGCCGTGATCCCCGAATTGAAGACCCCGCCCACGACAATCCCTACATTGCGCCGCTCGCAATAAGGAAGCTCGGCTTTGAGCGTCTCTTGCTCAAGCAACGTATAGCGGAGTGCCAGAAGGAAAAAGTCGAGGTCGAGCGCGTCGAGGAAGCGCGGGATCATGCCTAGCTCGTTGATCCCCGCTCCGACGCCACGCACAAGCCCGTGCGAACGGAGCTGCTCCAATGCGCGCCAGCCCGACGTGAAGAGCTGCGCAAGATAGGCCGCCACCTTAGCCTCGGTCTGATGAAACCAGAAGTCGAGGTCGTGGATAACCAGAAGATCGATCCGATTCATGCCGAGCCGCATCTGCGACTGATCATAAGACCGCATGATGCCGTCATAGCTGTAGTCGTGGACATGATCGAAGTGCAGCCCGCCCGCCCAGAACCCGGTTTCGAAGGAACCGGGGTTTGCCGGTGAGAAGAACCAGCGGCCAACCTTAGTAGAGAGGACGAATTCAGGGCGCGGTTTGTTGTCAAGGAATCGACCGGTCCGGATTTCGCTCAGGCCGCGCCCATAAAAGGGCGCTGTGTCGTAATAGCGGATACCCTCATCCCAAGCTGTCTGAAGTGTAGCGGCCGCGTCTGCCTCGGCGACTCGTACAAACAGCTCGCCTAATCCCGCACCGCCGAATCCTAGCTGCGTGAGTGGCACGCCCGACGTCCCAAGGAATCGCGTTTCCGAGGGGTTCATTCGGTGTCTCCTCCACTTCTGTCGATTGATCAAGAACGGCTGCTTTGCGCCAGATGACATTCGCGCTGACATTCGGCTCCCGGCCTCTCCGATTGCCATCGCCGTTTGTGAAGCACTTGATACCTAAGACGCTAATGAGATCCTGACGGCCTGGTGCAGAACTCACCATAGAGATTTTGACGTCGGAGGCGAGCATCTGACAGCACCTTTCAAGAGAGACGTTGTGATCGGCTTACCGCTCATTGCTGTTCCTGGCGGAGTCCAGCGCTCGCTTGCGCTTTCCCAAACCACGACGATCCGTCAAATAATGTCCGAAAAGGGTCGATACTGTTGAAAAACTATTGGGGGGGTCTGGCGGACGCCCCGTGATACAGCGGCTGAAATGCGATTCCCGAGACCGAGGTCAGTCGGAATCAATTTGCTCCCTCGCTTGATGTCTTGGGACCCTCAGAGGAAAACTGATCCAGATGCTCCCTGAGACGGAGGACGCGTCCGGAGTTTTTCAACAGTATCGGTCAAACTCAGAAGTAGCGGCGTCTCCGCGTTCAGTCTGCTCCACTCCGATAAGCAGACATCTACGAGCGCGGTCGGCGGTTCCGTTATGCGCCAGGATCGGACATTGCATCGGCCAAACCTGGATGGCCTGCGTCGAAAAGATGGCGCTGTTTCGCACACTCATGTAATCGTCTCCTGTCAAGTTCGGTCTCACCCGTAAGGGGCCCTTGCCATGGAACGTAAGCTCGCGGCGATCCTCGCGGCTGACGTAGTCGGTTACTCGGCGCACATGGAGCGCGACGAGGCCGGCACGTTTGAGCGCCTGCGAGCAGGCCGCAAGGAGCTGTTCGAGCCGGAAATCGAGAAGCGGCACGGCCGCATCTTCAAGCTGATGGGCGACGGCCTGCTGGCGGAGTTTTCCAGCGTTGTCGATGCGGTCGAGTGCGCCGTGTCGTTGCAGCGCGGCCTTGCCGAGCGGAACGCCGCCCGACCGGAGGACCAGCGCCTCGAGGTCAGGATCGGCATCAATCTCGGCGAGGTGATCGTCGAGGGCGACGACCGCTACGGCGAAGGCGTCAACGTCGCGGCACGCCTTCAGCAGCTCGCCGAGCCGGGCGACATCTGCGTCTCCGGCAAGGTCGCCAAGGAGGTGGAGAAGAAGCTCGCCTTCGGTTTCGAATCCCTCGGCGAGCAGCATGTGAAGAACATCGCCGAGCCTGTGTCCGTCTACCGGGTGAATTTGCATGGGCAGCCTCGGCGCCGCCTGCTCAAAGCTCGGCGCTTGCGCAATAGATGGCTGATGCCGGCGGGGTTGACTGTCGTTGTGGCGGTGACCGCCGGCGCCGTTCTTGGCATTCAGGGCTGGTGGAAATCATCGGGCGCGGCTTTCGATGAGGCGTCGATTGCCGTCTTGCCGTTCGAAAACCTCGGCGATGACCCCAAATGGGAACGGATCGCTGACGGTATAACAGAGGACATCATCACCGACCTGTCCCAATCGGACCATGTTCTCGTCATCGCACGCCACTCGACCAACTCTTACAAGGGCAAGTCCGTCGACGTCCGCCAGGTCGGCGCCGATCTGGGCGTGAGGTATGTTCTCAAGGGCAGCCTGCAGGCGATCGGCGATCGCGTTCGTATCAGGGCGCAGCTTGTTGACGCTGCCACAGGCGCCGACCTTTGGTCCGAGCGCTACGATCGGCCGGACCAGGATATTTTCGCGGTGCAGAGCGACGTCACTGCGAAGATCGCAAATACCTTGGGGTCCCAAGTCGGTGTCATTCGCAAATCGCAATTTAAACTCGCCCAGCACAAGCCGCCCAACAGTCTGACGGCTTATGACACCTATTTGATGGCCGATGCGGTGGCCTTAACCCCGGTGGGGGGTATCACCAAGGATGGGTTGATCGAAGGAGAGAAGCTGTTCCACAAGGCTATCGAACTCGATCCGCAGATGGCGCGGGCCTACGTCGGCTTGGCCTACGTGTATAGTCTTATGTATGGCTATGGCTTTGCTGATTCTCCTGAGCAGGCACTGTCAAAGCAGATGGAGGCTGCCCGAAAAGCCGTGGAGCTCGATCCCAACAACAATGAGGCCCATGGCGCTCTCGGCCAAGCCCTCAGCTGGAATGGTGAGTCGGCGCAAGCGCTTGTCGAGTTTGACAGGGCGGAAGCCCTTGCGCCAAACGACGCCGACACTCTTGCGCTGATTGCCATGAACATTGCTGCCGGCGAGTCTGCACGGGCGGTCCGCCTCGCGGAACGAGCTGTTTTGCTGAATCCTCACTACCCGAACTGGTATAATTATGGTCTTTACTGGGGATACTTTTTTCAAGAGCAGTTCGATAAATCGCTTAAGTATGTTAAGCTTGTGACGGGTCCCTCAATAAATGAGAAATCCTTTCTTGCCATGCTGTATGGTTACCTGAACCAGCCGGACGAGGCGAAGAAAGCTGCTGCGGCGGTGTTGAAAGATGACCCCGAGTGGACCGCAGAGAAGTTTCTCACCAAGTGGGGAGTCGACGGGGAGCACGAGACCGAGCTGGTTGCAGACGGCGCACGGAAGGCCGGACTCCGGGCCTGCGCGACCGCGGCGGAGCTCAAGGACAACCCCAACATGATCCACGTGAAATCGTGCGACGAAGAGCGCGCCAAGTCCGCGAGCGGGTAGCGTAAGCCGGCTACGTCGAAGGGTCGGGTCGTCTCGCGTCGTTTCGACCTCCACCTAGAAATCAGGCTTTGACGCGCCCGTTGTGGACACGCGCTAGACGCACCGGAAGGGGCAGCTTCTTGGTTCGGCCTCCGTCGATGACGTAGTCCAGAACGTGGTCACAATCGGTGAATGTCCGGATCGATGGAAGCCTGCCAGACGGCTGATCAGAGACGGCATACTCCTGCCAAGGGCAACCCGCTGCCCTGGATGAAAAAGGGTACCGACGGCGACGATTACAACGCCCGCCGACCCCACACGAGCCTCGGCGGCCTCACCCCAATCGAGTTTGCAACCTGGTCCCAGATAGGGCGCTCGCGCGGTGGGCTCAGCACCAAGATCCACGCCGTCGTTGACGGCAAGGGCCTGCCTGTGCGGCTCGGCCTTACCTCCGGTGAAGCGCACGATAACCGCCTATGCGCAACCCTCTTGAGCGGACTTCGTCCCGAGGCCCTTTTGCTGGCGGATCGCGGCTATGACGCGAACTGGATCAGGAGACCTGTGGCTCAGCAGGGTGCGTGGGCCAACATTCCACCGAAGCGCAATCGCAAGAAGCCGATCTGCTTCAGCCCATACCTCTATCGCGCACGCAATCTGGTCGAACGCTTCTTCAATAAGATCAAGTAGTGTCGGCGCATCGCCACTCGATACAATAAGCTCGCTACCAACTATCTCGCCTTCGTCAAGCTCGCATCCATCCGGCTGTGGCTGCGCGTTTATGATGGAGTGGATGCCCCCACCCGACGGCATCGCAATGTGC